>JAPLFM010000140.1:0-16716 GCA_026390675.1 Candidatus Kapaibacterium sp.
ATGATAATTAATTGTTACAAAGAAGTATTCGAAAAATAATCATTTTGTATATTACTTAATCAATATATTTCATATAGTTAACAACATAATTTCCTAATGCAATGCATTAGAAAATTATGCTAATGAATTATTTGGGTTAAACCTATTTAAAAATAATACTTCTACACTTTCAATCAAGAACAACTTAATTCCAAATATATGTAAATTCTATAAAATTTAATTATCATTTTGCAACTTCAATTGTTTAAAATCTCATAATTTACAAATAATTAAACACTATTTACAACAAAAAGATTGATAAATGATTACTCATAATAAAAACCATCCAATTATTCAAGAACTTGAATTTTTAATAAAAGAAAACAACTGGGAAAATGAATTTAAAGTTGCTATTTCAAATGCTCACAAAACAAAAATAAAATCATTCTCCAAAATAAATAATTTATCAAAATACTTAGAATGGATAAACACTTTCCTATATTGGATTCCTGAAGAAAATTCCAAAGGAACTTTTATTTATGATTACTTAGGTGCATTTTATTTCATTTTCAACCAAAAATCTTTACTCCAATTGCAAAATGAAATTATACCTAATGATAAAGCACCAAAATTAACCATTTTATCCGAATGGCTTGTGAAATATACAAATTAAATAGGAATGTTTATGGATACTCCAGAGTCGATTAGTTTAGCTTCTGAAAAAACTTTTTATGACTCGCCTATCTATAATATGAACGAATACATCAGACCAAATGGAGGTTGGAAAACTTTTAATCAACTATTTGCTAGAAATTTCAAACCCGGTTTTAGACCTATAAGTGCTATATCAGACCAAACTGTAATTGTCTCGCCAGCTGATTCTACTTTCGCTGGACAATGGGAAATACGAGAAGATTCAAAAATGGAATCTTTATGCATTCTTTTTTAAGTCCTACTGATTACCACCGCCAGCATGCACCACTTGGAGGCAAAGTATTAGAAGCAAGAGTAATTCATTCTAAAGTTTATCTTGAAGTTGAGTTAAAGCAAGATGAAAGTAATATAAATGAAAACAAATTACACATAAAAAAACATTTCAAAGTACCAGATAATGCAGGTTATCAATTTGCTCAATCACGCGGATTAGTAATTTTAGAAACAGCAATTGGACTAGTAGCTGTTGTTCCAATTGGAATGGGGCAAGTATCATCAGTAATAATGACTGCTGAAGTTGGTATAACATTAAGAAAAGGTGAAGAGCTATCTTATTTCCAATTTGGTGGCTCGGATATAATTTTACTTTTTGAAGCATCAAGTAATGTTAGCTTAATAGCTCAAACAAATGTACACTATAAAGTTGGTACTAAATTAGGACAAGCATATCCAGTAAATTGTTAAAAATTAAATTTACTTAATTTAAAAAATTTACTCGATTACTTCTTCTTCATCTTTTACTTTTGCTTCTCTAATTTCTTTTTTAATAATTGTCATTAGTTTGTGATTGCTTCGTTCTTGTTCAGCCATAAGTTCTGCGTAAGCTTGGGAAAGACATTCATGCATAATAAAACCAAACCCACCATCTATTTTCTTTTCTTTTGATTTTACATCAATTGTTGGATGAATTGATTTTAATATATTTTCGATAGTGTGTAACTGTGAGGATTCTTGAGGAACTGTTATTACCAAATATACAGGAACTGGTTCACCTAGATATTCTAATAATATCCCATCTAATTCACCCATTATTACATCTTCTTCTTGTGAAATCACACCATCAGCATTAATTAAATCGTGGAAAATTTTGCTTATATGCTTTGCTTGATCTTGAGGTGGCTCTGCTTCTTGTAAAAAATCGACTAATGCTTTTTTGATATTTTCAAATCTCTCAATTTCACTACTATCATTTTGATGAGGATTATTTAAAAAATCACCTTCGTTTATTTTGACTCCCCATTCTGAAGCAAAATGTTTAACTAATTCAATTTCTGTTTTATCAAAATCATTATCAATCCAAGCTAACTGTTGCAAAATCTTTATAATTTTTTCTTTAGAGTTCTTTCCTGACATTGATTTTAATAAAAAACTAGCTTCTTTTTTCTCAGCAGTTAATGAATCTTTTAACATTTGGAAAAATGATTTCTTTGATTTTTTTGTTTCCAAAACAAAAAGTCCAGAACCAATTATAATAAAAAAAGCTGATTCTATTAAACCCACAGCATTATCTGCAAGAGCACTCCAATCGCTTTTCATTACAAAACTAATTGACCAAAGTATATATAGTATTACTTCGCTTATTAAGGCAACTATTGATTGGGACTCAGCAACTTCTTTTTCATGTTTTCTTTTCCATAATTTATTAGCTTTGAAATACAAATTAATAATTGCTATAAATATTGCAATACCAGTAAGAAAATCAATAACTGACTTAAACGATTCCATCCACACTCCAATTTGTCATTTAAATTTACAAAAGTTTATTGAATAACATTAATAAAAAAAATCAAAAATCATTAAATTATTCTAACGACTTTTATTTCGAGTTATGGACTATCTCAAACTTGTCAATGGTCTAAATTGGCAGGAGGTATTCAAAATGATAATGTAAGTGGATTTGATATTGACAAATATGGAAATAGCTATATCACTGGTGTATTTTACGATTCAATATCTTTTGAAACAACTAGTTTAAAATCTAATGGTTTAACTTCAATATTTATTGCAAAATATGATATAAATGGAAAACTTGAATGGGCTAATAATATTGCAACTGATACTTTTATAGCATCAAGTGGAATATGCGTTGATAATTCTGGAAATATTATTTTAATAGGTAAGTTTGCCAAATCTATTTCTTTTGGTAATTCTAACAAGATTAACTTAATTTCTAAAGGTGATTATGATGTCTTTGTAGCAAAATATTCTAAAAAAGGAGAATTATTATGGGCTAGTTCTTTTGGGGAAATAGGTTTAGATAATGCAACTAAAATTACAACTGATTATAGTGATAACATTTATGTTGTTGGCGAATATCACCTTACTTCATATCCATATTCTAGTTCCAAACTATATTTGAGCAAATTTGATAGCTTAGGCAATAATATTTGGCAAAGAATCACTCAAACTTATGGAGTTGGGCATTACATTAATGATTTTAAAATTGATTCGAAAAACAATTTATTCATCACTGGAGAATTTTTTGATGCTATTGAATTTGAGCCAACTGCAATTTTAAAAGCAGATAATATTGAATCAAATGCTTTTATGGCAAAATTTAGTAGTGAAGGATATTATCTTTGGGGAAATAAAGCTGGCTCAATATACGGTTATGCTGGTAGTAAAGTAATTGAAATTGATTCCCTTGGAAATAGCTTTATAGCTGGATATTTCAGAGGTTCAATTGACTTAGGGCAATTAAGTATAAGTGGTTCATCAGACAAAACTTATGATATGTTTGTAGCAAAATGTGATATTGATGGAAATTTTCTTTGGGTTAACCAATCTGAAGGTACAGCTTCTCCAAAAAGCATAAATTTGATTAATAATGGAAATATATTAATATCTGGTACATTTAATAAGTCTATTAATTTTATACCATTTACTTTAAATACATTAGGTGGCATTGATATTTTTGTTGTAAAGTTAAACAAATTCGGCAATTTTGTTTCTGCTTTTTCATTTGGTGGGCCTAGTAGTGATCTTTTGTCAGGGTTGAAAATAAACTCTACTGGAACATATTTTAGTGGAAATTTTATTGATAAGATAGACTTTGGTAATTCAAATACACTAAAAGGATTTAACTCATTTAGTTCAGATATTTTTTTAGCCAAATTTGATTATCCATCTGGGATTTGTATTGATGAAAAGTTAACAACTAATCCCATTTACTTCCCTAACCCTATAGAAGATTGTATTGAGCTAAATTCTAGAATTGATTATGGACTAATTGAAGTATATAATAATTTAGGAATAAAAGTAATTGAATCTGAAAATAAAAGTATCATTGATTTTTCAAATTCGACTTCAGGAGTTTACTATCTCAAATCATTGCAAAATACTTATAAAATTATAAAAAAGTAAAACTAAAATAATTGTTTATTTTGTTTGCCCAAATTAAATGTTTATTGTATTTTGTATTATTAAAAGCTCTAAAACCATATATTACTTTAAATATCAATGTTAATTAAAAAACTTGTTCTAATTTTAGTACTTTTTGTTAGTGCTAACAATATTTATTCTCAAGTCTGGGACGTTTTAAATCCAAAACCAACTTATGAAAGTTTATATTCCGTATATTTTGCAAATGATATGACAGGCTGGGCTGTTGGTCTTCAAAATGAAATTATTAAAACCATAGATGGTGGGATGAATTGGTCTCATCAAATTGGATATGTTTCTAAAAATAATTATACAAGTTATAATTCAGTTAAATTTTTCGACCAAAATAGTGGATTTGTTATAGGAAATACTTATGATCATGAATTTTATAGATCTATTGGAATTATTTTAAAAACTGATAATGGCGGAAATGTTTGGGGAAATAGTTTAATTTTAGATGATTTAAATAAAAATTATGAAGTTAAAGCTATTTCAGTTATAGACAACCTAAACATTATAGTTGTTGGAAGAACTAAAATTGGCAATGATATGAGTGATACAGTAAATGCTTGGAATCCACTTCTATTAAAATCAACTGATGGTGGGAAAAATTGGAATGATATGAGTGCTTCTATAAATATTAATTCTTTTGAAATAACAGATGTGCAGTTTATTGATAAAAATAACTTATGGATAATAGGTAGTTTAGACTCAAATGGCAATTCTAGTGAGGATAGATGTATGTTTGGTAAAGTTGTATTTAAAACAACGGATGGTGGAACATCTTGGATAAAACTATTTGAGAAACGAGAAAAATCAAGTTGGTCAAATTTAATAAAGTTTTCAATTTTAGATATTCAAAATGTTGTTGTTATTGGTGAAAAGACAAATAATGGTTTGAGCTCTACATTAATAATGAGAACAAGTGATAGTGGAAATAATTGGATTGAAGATACTACACTTTATTATAATATTTCTAATTACCAAACTATGAATTTTTATGATAAGTTTAATGGTTATATTAGTGGTACAAAATTTAACAATAATAGAATAAATGGAAGTAGACATTATATTTTAAAAACAACAAATGGAGGCACGACTTGGGATTCTGTTTATTCAATAAATGATAATATGAGATATCTAAATGATAGTACAAATTATTACTATGAACAATATTACATGAATGGGATTCACTTTACAAACCAAAATAAAGGATATTTAGTAGGCAATCAGGGTAAAATCGTATCTACTTCAAATGGAGGAAAAGATTGGGTAATGCTTACGAAAGATCAATTTAATTTAGATGTAACTGGAATTACATTTGTTGATAGCTTGAATGGATGGAGCATTGGAGACAATTCCAGTTACAAAAGAAGAAGCAAAATATTTTATTCAAGTGATGGTGGGAAAAACTGGAATAACCAACTTCAAGATAGTAATTATCAAATATCTAACATTAGCTTTTACGATAAAAATAATGGAATTGCTGTAGGTATAAAACATCAAGCTAACAATAATTATTTTGGTGGAGTTTTGAAAACTACAGATGGTGGGAATAATTGGACACCAATAACCGGTCCAATTTTAAGCCGTTCAGGTACTTTCTATACTAATGTGTTTTATCAAGATAAGTCAAATGTATGGATTACTGGAGGATACTGGGTTGGAAATTTACCAATACCAATAATATTAAAATCAAGTGATGCTGGTAATAATTGGGAACTTGATACTATTGGAATCAACAAAAAACATAATTATTTAGTTGGTATTTATTTTAAAGATAAAAACAATGGATGGGCTTATGGTTGTTTTCAAAAAGTTGGATCTAAAAATTTATTAGGTCATTTTATATATAAAACAACTGATGGTGGAAGTTCTTGGAAGTTGACTTACGAAAATGATAATAACAAAAATGGACTAATCAATTCAATTGCATTTAAAGATAGTCTTAATGGTTTTGCTGTGGGTTTAGGCGAAAAAGATGATGCTTTACTTAAGTCAACTGATGCAGGTAACACATGGAATAAAGTAGAAATTAAAAATAATTCGTTTCAATTGAACTTATCTAAAATCACTTTTGTAAGTAATCAGATAGGTTGGATAAACGTAAGGAGCAATGATTTTACTTCTTCATTGCATACTGAAAATGGAGGTAGAGATTGGTATTTCACAGAAAGATTACAAGGATCATCTTCACATTGTTTCCTTAATTCTAAAACTGGATGGTCAACTTCAAGTAATGGCACTGTAGCGAAATATAGAAATATTGGAATTAAAACATTAAAACCAATAAACCAATCTTATTGTACTGGTGAAGATATACAAATACCATTTGGCTTTGATACAAAGCTAAATCATTATATTACTTTTGTTGCTCAAATTTCTGATTCTACTGGGAGCTTTATTAATAGTCCTGTGATTGGAACTTCTGAAGATTATAAATCGGGTGTTATAAATGCTAAAATACCGAAAGATTTGCCAGCAGGAAACTACAAATTAAGGGTGTGGTATTCAGATAATGATGTTTCAATTACTGTAACTAAAGCACCATCTCCTAATATAACAGGGCCTGAAATTGTATGTAGATATTCTGTCTCTACTTATATAAACAAGTCATTACCAATTGAAAATATAAAAGAATGGAAAATAACTGGAGGTACGATTATTGGAGATCGTACAACTAATTTTGTAAATGTTAAATGGGATGAATTAGGAGATACAAAAATTGAAGTCTTTGAATATAAAGGTGGAGTTTCATGCAGTGGAATTGGAGAATTAAAAGTTAAAGTTTATGATAATGGAGTAAATCCAAATTTGAATATTTTTGGAAAAACTACTATTTGTCCTAATGAAAGTTCAATACAAGAATACACAAATAATGATTTAGAAGTTGAAAATAGATGGTCTGTTGTTGGTGGAAAAATTATTGGAAGTAGTATTGGAAATAAAGTCCAAGTAAATTGGATATCAGGTCAGAAAGATACTATTTTTCTTGAACAGAAAATCATAGCTGGTGGATGTATAAACAAAGCATTCAAAGAAATTATAATTGATACTACAGCATTTCCAAAATTTGAAATTACAGGTGAAGAATTTGTTTGTAGTGTGCAATCTATAACTTATTCAGTTCCTAAATTTACTTTTTTAAAATATAAGTGGCTAACAAATAATGGTAGTTTCTCAGGCTCTGATACAAGTGAAAATGTAACTGCAAAATTTGTAAATGGAAAAGCAATACTTACATTATCAATTACAAATTCTATTGGATGTACTAAAATAATTACTAAAGAAATTGTTGTAAATTTGTTTGATTTGAGTATTATTGGTCCATTGAAAGTTTGTAAAGATTCAAGCATTAGTAGATATTATGCAAAATACAAAGGAATGACTAATAAATGGTCAATTCCTTTTATAAATAGAGGAACTATAATAGGCAAAGATGACCAAGATAGTGTAGATGTAATTTGGAATCATAAATTCAACTCACTTTTAAAATTAAACTTAGTTCAAACATTAAAAGCTGGATGTAGCCAAAGTGTTCAAATAAGTGTTGAAACTCAAGATCCATCTTTATTTACTCATATTCCATTAATCAAAGCTGACCCTAGAGAATACAAAGACAAAATGTTTACTATTCCCATCATTATGGATTCTACACTTTGTAATAACACTTTATCACAAAGTGATACACTTCAAGTTAAATTTAGTATAAACAAATCTTTTCTTTTACCAATAAAATCAAACAACTTAAGCTATGTTGATGTTGGAGATATTAGAATTGTAGACGCTTCAATACCGATAAATTCCAACAAACTTAATGATACTTTAGCCAAAATTGAGGGCTGGTTACTTTTAGGCGAAAAGTTAACTAGTGATATTACAATAGATACAATTTCAATCAAAAACAAAACTCTTAAATTTATTAATAATAATGGATCAATAGAATTAACTAATATCTCATTAGCAGGTGGACCAAGACTTTTAACAAATAAGAGTTTAACTTTAGTTAACCTCTACCCTATTCCAGCTCAAGATAATTTAAATATTGAGATAAATAGCCAAAAAGAACAAAATGCTACTATCTTGATTTATAATATACTTGGTGAAAAAATATTTGAAAAAATAATAACTTTTAAAAAAGGAACTACTATTGAAAACATTCAATTTGATAATAATAATACAAATGGCATTTATAATTTAATAATTAAAAGTTATGATTGTTTTAATGAAAAAACTTTTGTAATTTCCGAAAAATAATTATTGGATTAAAATGAAAACAAAAATATTTTTTGTCTTTTTCTGCTTTGCTATGTTTACTTATAGTAGTAAAGCACAAGTATGGGGTAATTATCCTATACCAGATTTCACTTCAGTTCATTTTGTGGATTCCTTAACAGGTTGGGTAGGTGGTGGTGGTAACCCTATTTTCAAGACTTCAGATGGTGGGAAAAGTTGGTCACCTCAGATTGGAAAAGTCAAATCTGTAAATAAATTAAATTATAATAACATAAAATTTATTGATGCAAAAAATGGGTTTATTTGTGGACAGAATACTGGTGATTCAAGTCAGCAAGCATTTATTTTAAAAACTAGTGATGGTGGAATAAATTGGGACACTAATTTTGTTTTATCAAATAGCTTAATTGATTATAGTTTTAGCACTTTAACTTATGTTAATTCTCAAATTGCTTATGCTATGGGAGACAAAAAATCTAAATTAAAAGCTGATTCAGCATCTTTCATTAAACCATTGTTTTACAAAACAACAAATGGTGGTAAAAGTTGGGTTAATATGACTATTAATTTAGGAATCAGTAACTGTTATTTTCGAGATATAAAATTCTTTGATGCTAATATTGGTTGGATTGTGGGACAAAATGATAGTTTAAAAAGCAGAATAATTCTAAAAACTACAGATGGTGGCTTAACTTGGGCAAGGCAATTTGATGAAAAAAAATCTTTTGGAACAGGTTATGTTCATCAAATTTCTTTAATAGACACTTTACACTTATTTGCAACAGGAGTGAATAATAAAAATGTAAAAGTTATTATGAAAACTACTGACGGTGGAAATACTTGGACAAATAATTACGAAAACCCTTTTCTAATTGATAGTTATCAAGGATTGTATTTTACTGATTCTCTCAATGGTATAGTAACTGGATATGTTGAACAAAACTCTTTAATAGATAAATACAACATTATATTAAAAACCTCAGATGGTGGAGCAACTTGGGATTCAGTTTATTCTATTAATAATCGACTTACAAATAGAAGAGACCATATTAGTGGGTATTATGTTGACCTGTATTACTTAGTCGAAGCCAGTTTTGTAAATAAAAATAAGGGATATATTGTTGGAAGTCATGGGAATGTTTTAACTACTTCAAATGGAGGAAAAGATTGGGTTGAGCTAACTGATATTAAAACTAAAGATGACAAGATTTATGTTTCTTTTGTTGATAGTTTAAATGGTTGGAGTATGGGAGTGCAAGATGGTAGTTTATTAGCTTCTAAAATTTACAACTCAAAAGATGGAGGGCTAACTTGGAAGAAACAATTTGACGATAGTTCATATTATTTTAGACACATTGTTTTTATTGACTCAAAAAATGGCTTTGCTGTTGGAACTAAATTAGATAGTAATTATAATGAAATTTCAGGTGTAGTTTTAAAAACTACAAATGGTGGTGATAATTGGATTTTACAAAAAGATAGCATTTTTAACAATCCTAATACTTTTGTTACAAATGTTTTTATCTTGACAAATCAAATGTATGGATTACAGGTGGAACAAATTATTCGTTAACAAAAGGGCTAATTGGACCTTTGCCATTTATTTGTAAATCAAGTGATGGTGGGATTAACTGGAAGCTTGATACAATTGGGTTGTATAAAGTTTATAATTTAATATCTGGAGTTTATTTTAAAGACTTACAAAATGGTTGGGCTTATGGTGGTCTTTCTTGGAATTACAAATTATATCTTAATAAAATATATAAAACATCAAATGGTGGTCAAACATGGAATCAATGCTATTCAAAAGATACTTCTACTGCTGGAGTGATTCGTTCATTAGTTATGGTTGATAGTCTTAATGGGTTTGCTTGTGGTTTTAGTGACAAAAATGGTGTTATGCTTAAGACTTCTGATGCTGGTAACACTTGGAAGGAAGAAGACTTTGGCATTAAATTAGGTGAATATTCAAATCTCTCGTTTGTCAATGGCCAAATAGGTTGGATGAATATTATTGGCAATGGCATTTTTTCCTCATTACATACAGAAAATGGAGGAAAAGATTGGTATAATCAAACTGAAAACTCACCAACATCAAATATGAATTCATTTGTTGATACAAAGCATGGCTGGTCAACAGCTACTGATTTTACAATAACTAAATACAAAAGTTTAGGTATTAAAACATTGCCTCCAGCGTTTACAACTTACTGCCCTGATGATGAGATTTTAATTCCTTTTAGTTTTGATACAAAACTTAACCATTATATTAATTTTGTTGCACAAATTTCTAATTCAAATGGTAGTTTTGACTTCAGCCCAATACTTGGAACTTCTTATGATTATCAATCTGGAGTAATAAGTGCTAAAATTCCAAAAAATTTGACACCTGGGTATTACAAAATTAGACTTTGGTATTCGGATAATGATTTTACAATTAATATACGTTATGCTCCTTCACCATCACTAACCGGACCTCAAACTGTTTGTAACAACTCTATTACAACTTATAAGACAAAACTTAATTCTGATAATGATATAGTTTGGAATATTACTGGTGGAGTCATAATTGGTCCTAAGAATTTAGATTCAGTTGTTGTAAAATGGTCTAAATTAGGTAATGGCAAAATTGAAATTTCTGAGGCTGAAAAAGGACAATTTTGTTTTGGGAAAGATGCATTAGTTGTAAAAGTTAAAGCAAATGGAGTAAACCCTGATTTGAGTATTTCAGGCTTGAAATTAGTTTGTTCAGGCGATAGTTTAGTTCAAGAATATTCAAATGATGATTTGGATATTGAAAATAATTGGTCTGTTTCTGGTGGTACTATCATTGGTAGTAACAAAGGAAAAAGCGTTAAAGTTCATTGGATTTCTGGTCAAAAGGATACAATCTTTTTAAATCAAAAAATCTTGAGTGGTGGTTGTATCAATAGTATTGCTATGGAAGTTTTAGTTGATACTACTGCTTTTCCAAAAGTTGAAATTACAGGTGAAGAATTTACTTGCTTAGGTCAAACCAAAAATTATTCAGTTCCTAATTACCCCAATATGAAACTCAAATGGACAATTGACTATGCTACTATCACAGGTGCAGATACTGGAGATAGTATTTCAGTTAATTTCCCAAATGACGGTTTATTTTTACTTCATCTTACTTATACAAATAAAATTGGATGTACGAATACAATTACTAAAACTATTTCAATTAATCTAGTAGGTGCTGGAATTTTAGGTCCTGATGTTGTTTGTCAAGATTCTAGTATAACAAGATATTATGCTAAATATAAAGGTATGACTAACAAATGGAGTTTTCAATACCCGGGTAGGGGTGTTATAATTGGAAGAGATGATCTTGATAGTGTTGATGTTATATGGAATCCAAAATTTCTTAGTTATTTAGTACTGAATTTAAATCAAATTCACAAAGATGGATGTGGTAACAGAGTTCAATTAAATATTTATGCAAAATACCCTACTATTTATACTCATATACCTTTGATAAAAGCTGACCCAAGAGAGTATAAAGATAAAATATTTAGTATTCCTATCATTATGGATTCTACTCTTTGCAATGCAACACTTGAAAAAACTGATTCACTGCAAATTAGCATAAGTTTTAATAAATCATTCTTTTTACCTATTAAGTCAAGTACTTTAAGTTATGATGACAAAGGTGATATTAGAACAGTTAATGTTACTATGCCAGTAGGTTCAAACAAATTGAATGATACTATATCTAAAATTGATGGTTGGTTACTTTTAGGTGACAAACTATCAAGTGATATTATTGTTAATAATATTGCTATTAAAGATAAAAACCTTACAACTATTAATGAAGATGGAAAGATTGAATTAACAGGTATTTCAATGGCCGGTGGACCAAGACTTTTAACAAATAAGAGTTTAACTTTAATGAACCTCTACCCTGTTCCAACTCAAGATAATATAAATATTGAAATTGATAGTAAAATTGAACAAAATGCTACTATCTTGATTTATAATATACTTGGTGAAAAAATCTTTGAAAAAGTAATGACTTTTAAATTAGGAACTTCTATTGAAAACATTAAACTTAACAATAATAATACAAATGGCATTTATAATTTAATAATTAAAAGTTATGATTGTTTTAATGAAAAAACTTTTGTAATTTCAAATAAATAATTATTGGTTTAAATGAAAACAAAAATACTTTTTGTCTTTTTCTGCTTTGCTATGTTTACTTATAGTAGTCAAGCACAAGTCTGGGGGAACCAACCCATACCAGATTTCACCTCAGTTCATTTTGTAGATTCCTTAACAGGTTGGGCAGGTGGTGAAGGTAACCCTATTTTCAAGACTACAGATGGTGGGAAAAGCTGGTCACCTCAGATTGGAAAAGTCAAATCTAGAAATGAATTGGGTTACAGTGGTATCAAATTTATTGACTCTAATAATGGGTTTATTTGTGGTCATAATAAAGGTGATTCAAGTAAACATGCTTTTCTTTTAAAAACTAGCGATGGTGGTATAAATTGGGATACTAATTTTGTATTATCTAATAGTTCTTTTGATAATGAATTTAGTGCATTTTCCTATGTAAATTCTCAAATTGCTTATGTAGTAGGTTATAAAAAATCTATATTAAAAGCTGATTCAGCTACTTTCTATAAACCACTTCTTTACAAAACTACAAATGGTGGTAAAAATTGGGTAAATATTACAATTAATTTAGGAATAAGTAACTGTACTTTTAATGATATGAAGTTTGTTGATGCAAATAAAGGTTGGATAGTTGGACAAAATGACAGTTTAAATAGTAGATTAATTTTAAAAACTGAAGATGGTGGCTTAACTTGGGCAAGACAATTAGATGAAAAAAAAGCTTTTGGTATTGGTTATATGCATCAAATTTCTTTAATCGACTCACTAAATTTATTTGCTACTGGAACTGATAACAGAAATAGAGAACTTTTAATGAATACTACTGATGGTGGTGCTAATTGGAGTTCTAATGGTAATTTCCCTTTTAAATTAACCGAATTACAAGGATTGTATTTTACAGATAATTTAAATGGTATTTTATGTGGAGAAGTTAGTGTTGGTAGATCAGAAGATAATTTTCAAATTATTATAAAAACTTCAGATGGTGGAGTAACTTGGGATTCGGTTTACTCAATTAAAAACCAACTTACTCATAATGATAACATCGGAAATTATTATGTTGTTAAAACTTTTAAATTATATGAAGCAAGCTTTGTAAATGCAAATAAGGGATTTTTGGTTGGAAAATATGGAAATGTTTTAACTACATCCAATGGTGGAAAAGATTGGGTAGATCTTATAGATATTAAGCCTAAAAGTGATATGTCTTATGTTACTTTTGTTGATAGCATAAATGGTTGGAGCTTAGGAAGCAACCTTAATACAACATCACCATATTGGTCTAAAATATATAATTCAAATGATGGTGGGTTAACTTGGAAGAAGCAATTTGATGATAGTTCATATAATATCAACAAGATTGTATTTTTTGATTCAAAAAATGGCTTTGCTGTTGGTGATAAAGTTGATAGCGTTGGAAGAACACTTTCAAGTGCTGCCTTTAAAACAAGCAATGGAGGTTCAAACTGGATTTTACATAGTGATAGCCTTATAAATTCAAAATATTCATTTTTAAGTAATGTTTTTTATCTTGACATATCAAATGTTTGGATTACTGGTGGTACTCATTATCTTTTAACAAAAGATACAGTTGCACCAAGACCATTTATTTGTAAATCAAGTGATGGTGGAAATAGTTGGAGACTTGATACTATTGGAATGAGCAATATTCAACATTATATTTATGGAATATTTTTTAAAGACATTCAAAATGGTTGGGCATATGGGGGTTTTGAAAAGATATCTACCTCAATTAATCCTCGTTTATCTGGTAATATTATATATAAAACTACAAATGGTGGCGCATCTTGGAAAATTTGCTATATTAAAGATACTACTGCCGTTGGAGTAGTAAGGTCTTTAATTATGGTTGATAGTCTCAATGGCTTTGCTGTTGGCAGAGATTATTATAGTTTATTGCTCTATACACAAGATGCAGGTAACACTTGGAACAAAGCGTATGGTGCTTTTGCTAACTTTCCAGAATTTTCAAATATTACTTTTGTTGATAGATTAACTGGATGGATTAATGGCAATAGTGCAAATGGAAAATTTTCTACATATCATACTGAAGATGGCGGTGAATCTTGGTATTTACAGGAGAATATTTCTGAAACAAACAACATATCATTTGTAGATTCTAAGCATGGTTGGTCAGCTTCGCCGGATGGCACAATATCCAAATATAGAAGCCTTGGTATTAAAACTTTAGCTCCAGCTTTTACTACCTACTGTCCTGATGATGATATTATTATTCCATTTAGTTTTGATACAAAACTTAACTTCTATTTTTTATTTGATGCAGAAATTTCTGATAAAAATGGAAGTTTTCTTTATAGTCGTCCAATTGGATCTTCTTATGATTACCAATCTGGAGTAATAAATGCTAAAATTCCAAAAAATTTAACTCCCGGATATTATAAAATTAGACTTATGTATTCGGATAATGATGTTACAATTAACATACGTTCTGCTCCTTCTCCTTTACTTTCAGGACCACAGACTGTTTGTATCAACTCTATTGCAACTTACAAGACTAAGTATAACCCTGATAATGATGTTAAGTGGAATATAACTGGTGGAGTAATAATTGGACAAGATAATTTAGATTCGGTTAGAGTAAAATGGTCTAAATTAGGTAATGGCAAAATTGAAGTTTCTGAAGCTGAAAAAGGACAATTTTGTTATGGAAAAGATGCATTAGTTGTAAAAGTTAAAGCAAGTGGTGTAAATCCTGATTTGAATGTTACAGGTTCTAAATTAGTTTGTGCTAATGATAGCCTCATTCAAGAATATACAAATGATGATTTGGATATTGAAAATAATTGGTCAGTTTCTGGTGGTACTATCATTGGTAGCAACAAAGGAAAAAGTGTTAAAGTACAATGGATTTCAGGTCAAAGGGATACAATCTTTTTAGATCAAAAAATCTTGAGTGGTGGTTGTGTTAATAGTATTGCTATGGAAATATTAGTAGATACAACAGCTTTTCCTAAAGTTAGTATTACTGGTGAAGATTTTACATGTTTAAATCAAACTAAAAAATATTCAGTTCCCAATTATCCAAATTTGAAAGTCAAATGGACAATTGAATATGCAACTATCAATGGCTCAAGCACAGATGACAGTATTTCAGTTACTTTTCCTTATGAAGGTATTTATTCTCTACATCTTACTTATACAAACAAATTTGGATGCACGAATACACTCACTAAAACTATTGATGTTAATCTTTTAGGTGCAAGTATTAAAGGACCAGATGTTGTTTGCCAAGATTCTAGTATAACAAGATATTATGCTAAATATAAAGGTATGACTAACAAATGGAGTTTTCAATATGCAGGTAGGGGAAAAATAATTGGAAGAGATGATCTTGATAGTGTAGATGTTATTTGGAATCCTAAATATGTAAGTTATTTAGTATTGAATTTAGATCAAATTAGCAAAGATGGTTGTGGTGTAAAAATTCAATTAAATGTTTATGCCAAATACCCTACTATTTATACTCATATACCTTTACTCAAAGCTGACCCAAGAGAGTATAAAGATAAAATGTTTAGCATTCCTATCATTTTGGATTCTACTCAATGCAATGCTATACTTGAAAAAACTGATTCTGTTCAAATTATTATAAGTTTTAATAAATCATTCTTTTTACCTATTAAGTCAAATACTCTAAGTTATGATGATAAAGGTGATATGAGAACTATTTTTGTTACATTACCTGTAAGTTCCAACAAATTGAATGATACAATTACAAAAATTGATGGTTGGTTACTTTTAGGAGATAAACTTTCAAGTGATATAATTATTAATGGAATTTTCATAAAAGACAAAACTCTTAGTACTATTAATATTGATGGAAAGATTGAGCTAACAGGTGTTTCTATGGCTGGCGGACCTAGACTTTTAACAAATAAGAGTTTAACTTTAATGAACCTCTACCCTGTTCCAGCCCAAGATAATTTAAATATTGAAATAGATAGTCAAATAGAACAAAATGCTACTATCTTAATTTATAATATACTTGGTGAAAAAGTATTTGAAAAAGTAATGACTTTTAAGGAAGGAAAATCTATTGAAAATATTAAATTTGACAATAATAACACAAATGGCATTTATAATTTAATAATTAAAAGCGAAAATTGCTTAACTGACAAAACTTTTATAATTTCTGGAAAATAAAAAGTATGAAAATGAAAACATTTAATTTTGGATTTTTAATATTAATATTAGCTTTGATTTTTCAATGTAACATATCCT
>JAPLFM010000140.1:16765-18678 GCA_026390675.1 Candidatus Kapaibacterium sp.
ATTGTTTGGTGGAGTGAAAAATAATAGCCACAAAGCATGGTTTGTTGAAATGAATGGATTTCCAAATTGTTGTACACCTTACAACAATGCTAGCTCTAGTGGCATTGAAGCTGGCTTGGCTTTAGAATACTATTTATCAAATAACTTATCAGTCCAACTAAGAACTGGTATGATGACTATTGGAGCTGAATTAACTTCTACTGAATTTATTGGTAACAAGGAAGTTGCAGGAGAAAAAGCTAATGCATATACTAACCATTCATTAAACTCAAAAATTACACTTGGATACGCAGCACCTGTATTTGTTTTTAAACCAATGAGCTCTATTCCAATCAGATTACAATTAGGTTTTTTAGGTTCAATCTTTTTACAAAGAAGCTTTGTTCAACAAGAAACCTTAAATACTGATTTATCAAGTAGTGGTGTTCAATTTACTAATGGAACTACTACCCAAGGAACAAGTCGTAATTATTCAGAAGGTAAAATACCTTATTCTTCGTTTTATTTTAGTGTTTTTTCATCTATAGGGTATGAAATTAACTTATCTTCAATAAAAATTAAACCTGAAATAAATTACAATCTTAATATTAATGAAATTTCAACATATACTGGATGGAAAATTGATAATTTAGGTTTTTCAGTATTGTTTTCATATCCATTAGTAAAAGAAGATGTAATTGAAGAAAAAATAATAGTAGAACCTAAAAAAGTTGAGCCAGAAATTGTATTAAAAAAAGAGACTCCAATTGTTCAAGAAATAGTAATAAAAGATACAATTCAGACTAAAGAACAGCCTGTAACCAAGTCAAATACCCAAGTAGAAATACCAAAGAATGAAGCTAGTCTTATTCAAGGTGTAGAGCTATTGAAAGATTTTGCTAATTGGAAATGTTGTTATATTATATTATATTCTTCACCTAACAAAAAAACTTCTGAAAAAATTCTAAAAGAAGCTAAAATTAGTAATATAAAAGATTTATCAATTATTAATTGGTATGATAAAGATGACAAAGTAACATATTATAGAGTAAGAACTAAATGTATATCTTCACAAGAAGAAGTTTTACTTTACAAAGATCAGGTGTTAAATTACCTATCTCATACAAAAAACACAATTACTCCAGTTATTAAGTGCGAATAAGTTATTTAGAAATTACAATTAATTAAAAAAATCAAAATGTCAAAATTAGTTTTTATTTACATTACTTTATTACTTCCTTCTTTTCTTTTTGCTGGAAATAAAAGAGTTATAACTTGGGACAAACTAGGTCAAACAGAAATTATTAAAAAAGGTGAAGATTTTGAGTTTCTTTATAGAAATGCCAATCCCGAAAATACTAGAATCTTACTCAAACCTAGCAACAAATCAGATGAGTTTATACTTGAACTTAATAGATATAACATTGTTGATAAAGCCTTAGAAAATAAGAAATCAGATCAAGTAGAAAATGATTCTTTGGTTAGAATTTTACAAAAAGAAAACTCAAATTTAGTTTTTAGAGTTAAAAACAACAAAATTTATTTAGAAGAAGAAAACAAAATATCTCAAAAATTGAACAAAACTATTGAGAAAATTTCTACTCCATTTAATAAGAATAATTCTACTATTAATAAAGAAGATATTGCAGTACAGGCTAACAGAGATATCATTTCAATTCAAAAAGATATTAGTTCGAATTTATCTGAAATGGAGAGAAATAGGATTGTAATAGAAAAGATTAAAGGTAAAATTAATGGATTGGGAAACTCGAAAGCAGATAACCTTCTAGGTCAACAATTTCATTTATTAGTTGATAGCCTTGAGCAAAAAAATTCGTACTTAGCTAGGTCAAATCAATTATTGGTTATTGATAAAAATTTACTTGTAAAAGATAAAGAAATCATAGAATTGCAAATAGCAAAAGAAATAAATT
>JAPLFM010000140.1:18731-31254 GCA_026390675.1 Candidatus Kapaibacterium sp.
TTATTATAAAAACTATAAAATTAAGAAGAAATCCGAAACTTTATTATCAGAACAAAATGAAATTATTACAATTGAACGAGAAAAATCTGATAAGCTATTGTTAAATATTCTACCACTTTCAATTGCTAAACGACTAAAAAATGGTGAAACATTTATTGCAGATAAAATAAATGAAGCAACTATTATTTTTGTAGATATTGAAAAATTTACTCAACTTTCACAAGGTGCGACTCCAGATAGAATTGTAATTGTTCTAAATGATATATACTCCAAATTCGATCAGATAAGTGAAAAGTATGGAATCGAAAAAATCAAAACTATTGGAGACTGTTATATGGCAGCCTCAGGTGTTCCAGAACAAAGAAAAGATCATGCTATTGCAGCAGCAAATTGGGCGATTGATATTGGAAAAATAATTTCTAATTATGTAACTGAAGATGGTACTAAAATCGATTTCAGAGTAGGTTTGGATGCTGGACCTGTGGTTGCCGGTGTAATTGGTGAGAAGAAATTTATTTATGATTTATGGGGAGATACGGTTAATACTGCAAGTAGAATGGAAACTAATGGCATGTCTGGAATGATTCATGTTACTGATAAATTCAAAAAAATTATTGAAAATGATAAATTAATCAATAATTTTAAATTTGAAAGTAGAGGCGAAATTGATATAAAAGGAAAAGGTAAATTGAAAACTTGGTTTATGACAAATAATATTTAAAACAATTAAGCACTTGTATACTTTTAGATATAAGTGCTTTTTTCATTTTAAAACAAAAAAAATCTGACTTATCTTGTTAGATAAATCAGATTTAGATAATAGTCTTAAAATCAAACTAAATGAATAATTAAATTCAAATAGTTGTAATATTAATAACGACTTCTATTGTTATTATAAGCTGGCTTCTTTTCTTGAGCTAAGCTTACTGATATTTGTCTGCCACCCATTTCAGAATCATTCAATCCTTCAATAGCTTTTTGGGCATCATCATCAGCCATTTCAATAAATCCGAAACCACGAGATCTTCCGGTTTCTCTATCTGTAATAATTTTTAAAGATTGGATATCACCAAATTCTCTAAATTCTGAAGCTAACTCGTCTTCAGTCATGCTGTTGGGAAGATTTCCCACGAATAGTTTAATAATAGACCTGCTATAATGAAATTGAACACAAGTAGATACCTACTTTACTAATTACAAATTTAACAAAAAAAATATTAATAACCAAATTATTTCTACATTATATTTATTTTAAATCATTATTGTCCGTTAATAATAATAAAAATACACCTTTAACAAATTGAATGTTGCAATTCATTTATAGAATAGATGGTAAAATATATAATATCAAATAACATTATTTCATATTTAACCAAACTTTAACTTAATATTAATTAAAACATAACTTCTAAATGCTAATTTTGAATCTGTTGAATTTATTTTTTTTAAACAATCTAAAGGTTCATATAATGAAGTTTTTTAACTTAGCTACTTTGCTTTTCTCTATTATCATCTTAACTTCTTGTTCAGATGATAAAACTATTACACCTGCAGTATCAGTAACTTATCCTGAAAAAGCTGGAGTAACCAAAAAAGATCTTTTAACTACTACTACTGATGGTGTTAAAGTGTTTAATGGTGGTTATGGTTCTGGAATAGCATCTAATGAAGAAGGTGTTTACTATATAATGACTGATAGAGGTGCTAATATTGATGGAGTAAATAGCGATGAAAAAATATTTGCTGCACCAAATTTCAATCCTCAAATTGGTAAGTTTAAATTAGTTGGTGACTCATTAGTATTGCAATCACTAATAAGTTTGAAAGATGAAGCTGGGGTTGCTTTAACTGGTTTGCCAAATCCTGAAGGCTTAGGTGGAGCAGGTGAAAAGGCTTTTGATTTGACTGGAAAAACTCTTTCAACTGATACTAAAGGTGTTGATTCCGAAGGTTTATTAGTAATGAACGATGGTACTTTTTGGGTTTCAGATGAATATGGTCCTCATATTATTCACTTTGATGCTAGTGGGAAAACTCTTGAGAGAATTAATCCTTTTGGAAACGGAGTTGGTGGTAGAAAAATACCTTCAGTATTTGCGAAAAGAAGACCAAATAGAGGTATAGAAGGTTTGACAGTTACTTCAGATCAAAAATATTTAGTTGGTGTAATGCAATCTCCACTTTATAATCCAGATAAGAAAGTAAAAGGCACTGCAAAAGCAGTTAGAATCTTGCAATATGAAATTGCTACTGGAGTATCAAAAGAGTTTTTATATATCTTAGAAAGTACTGACAATGCAAATAGTGATATTGTGGCAATTACAAATACAACTTTCTTAGTTTTAGAAAGAGATGGATTGATGCCTGGTACAGATCCAGTGTGTTTCAAAAAAATATACAAAATTGATATTTCTAATGCTACTGATATTTCAGTAACTGCTCCAGAAGGAAAATTAATTGGAACTAAAACAATTGAACAGTCTACTCCTGAAGAAATATCAACAGCTGGATTTAAATCAGTAACAAAAGAATTAGCTTTTGATATAATGTCAATTCCTAACTATCCTCACGACAAGCCAGAAGGAATTGTTATAATAAATAATACAACTATTGGAATAATAAATGATGATGATTTTGGTGTAGTTGGTGTTGGTAAATACACTCAAAAATCTTTACCATTAATGAACAATCAACCTGATAAAAGTATTTTGTACTTTGCAAAATTAGGTAAATCATTAAAGTAAGATTTTAATGTAATTTGGTAATAAATGAGTTCGGATTAAAATCTGAGCTCATTTTTTTTTATTTTTTGTTTTATTGAAATATTATGTATAATTTCGCTAAGTAACGAAATGAGATTTTATAAAATGAATAATTTATTAAGCATTTTCAAAGCACTTTCTGATAAAAATAGAATAAGAATTTTACTTATGCTTAGCAAAAAGAAACTTTGTGTTTGTGAAATTCAAGATATTCTTGGAGTAACAGTTTCAACAGTATCCAAACATCTATCAATTCTTCGTGATATAGGGTTTATAGCAGATGAGAAGGAAGGTAAGTGGGTAAATTATAGCTTAAATACAGCATCAAAAGATATTGTTTTGAATCAAATAATACTGATATTACCTTTTTATCTTAATGATGACGAACTTATTCAATCTGATTTTGAAAAAGTAAATACAGTTTGTAGAAAAGATTTATGTAATGTCTAATTTTTAATTTCATTTCGTTGTGTGTGCAATATTTTTTAGTAACTTAATTTAATATAATTTTAAAGGGTTTAAAGATGGATAGTATTGAAGTATTATTTGTATGTGTGCATAATTCTGCACGAAGCCAAATGGCTGAAGCATTTTTGAATATTTTAGGTGGTAATAAATTTAATGCTCAAAGTGCTGGATTAGAGCCTGGTAATTTGAATCCATTAGTAATTGAAGTTATGAAAGAGATTGAAATTAATATTTCACAAAATAAAACTAAAGATGTTTTCGATTTTCTTAAAAGCGGTAAAAATTTTAAATTTGTTATTACTGTGTGTGATGAAACTAATGGTGAAAGATGCCCTATTTTCCCAGGTCATGTCAACCGTTTACACTGGAGTTTTGATGATCCATCATCTTTTATAGGAAATCAAGAAGAAAAATTGGAAAAAACTAGAGAAGTTAGAGATCAAATTAAATTAAAAATTCAAGATTTTATTGAGAATTACGAGAATATTCTTTTTGAAAACTTTAAAAAATAGATTAAAAAATTACAGTTTGTATTTATGAAAATATTGATTTTATGTCGAAAAAATTCAACACGTAGTCAGATAGCAGAAGCCTTTTTAAAATCATTAAATCCTGAAATGGAAGTATTTTCTGCTGGAACTGAACCCGATGATGAAATTAATTCATTTACCGTAAAAGTAATGAATGAATTAGGGTTTGATTTGAGTAACAAAAAGCCTAAATCAACAGAAATATTTAAAGATATAGATTTTGATTATTTAATAACTGTATGCAGTGATTCTATAAAAAATAGACCTCTGTTTGAGGGAAATGTAAAAAAAAGGATATATTTTGATTTTGCAGATCCCTCAGAAAAATATAGAAATGAAGAAGATTTTTGGTTGAATTCAGAAGAGTAAGAGATTCGATATTTGATTTGATTGAAGAATTGTACAACGAAATAATTAGTAAACAAATATGAGCAACATAACAAAAAAACTTAGCTTTCTTGATAGATATTTAACTTTGTGGATATTTCTTGCAATGATCATTGGTGTATTTTCAGGTTATCTTTTTCCTTCAATTGTTGGATTTTGGAATAGTTTCCAAACAGGAACTACAAATATACCAATAGCAGTAGGACTTATAATAATGATGTATCCTCCGCTTGCTAAAGTGAAATATGAAGAATTGGGTGATGTATTTAAGAATGTAAAACTATTAACTTTATCTTTAATACAGAATTGGATTATTGGTCCAATTCTAATGTTTGCTCTTGCCATTATATTTCTTCAAGATTATCCTGAATATATGGCAGGGCTTATTTTAATTGGTCTTGCTCGCTGTATTGCAATGGTTATAGTTTGGAATGAGCTTGCTTGTGGAGATTCTGAGTATGCTGCTGGTTTGGTTGCTTTTAATTCAATTTTTCAAGTGCTTTTCTTTTCAGTTTACGCTTATGTTTTTTTAACTGTATTGCCAGCTTGGTTTGGACTTCACTCTTTTAAAGTAGATATTACTATTGGTCAAATTGCACAATCAGTTTTTATATATCTTGGTATTCCATTTATTGCTGGCTTTCTTACAAGATTTACATTATTAAAATTAAAAAGTAAGGAATGGTATCAAACTAAATTTATTCCAAAAATTAGTCCTTTAACTCTATTAGCATTGTTATTTACAATTTTTGTAATGTTTTCATTAAAAGGTGAGTTTATTGTCAAAATTCCTTTTGATGTAGTTAGAATTGCTATTCCACTACTTATTTATTTTGTTATTATGTTTTTGGTTTCGTTTTATATGGGTCATAAACTAAAAGCAGATTATTCAAAAACAGCAACTTTGTCATTCACTGCAGCAAGCAACAATTTTGAATTAGCAATAGCTGTTGCAGTCGCAGTTTTTGGAATCAACTCAGGTGAAGCTTTTGCTGCTGTTATAGGTCCACTTGTGGAAGTGCCAGCATTAATTGCTTTAGTAAATGTTGCTTTAAGATTTAGAACTAAGTATTTTAAAAATGAAATGAAAAACAACAACTAGTTTTAATTTTAATTTAGAAAGTTTAAAAATTAATTATCAAATATCCTTTACTTATTATCGTTGATAATTAATGTTTTTATCAATTGACAAATACCAAAATGCCTGTTTTAAAACTACATAGTTCAAGTGCTTTAGATATTTATTCAGCTCTTACTGAAACAGAGCTTGAAATACCTACTATTCAAGGTGGTATTTCTGCGGGTTTTCCTTCACCTGCTATGGATTTCATTGATTTATCTATTGACCTAAATAAACATTTAGTAAAACATCCTTCATCTACTTTTTATGGAAGAGTAAAAGGACAATCAATGCGTGATGAAGGAATTAATGACGGTGATTTACTTGTAATTGACAAAAGCATTGAACCAATTGATGGGAAAATTGCTGTTTGTTATATTGATGGAGAATTTACGATTAAACGAATTAAGTTTGATAAAGACTCTTGCTGGCTTATTCCCGCCAATGAAAATTACAAACCTATTAAGGTATCTTCTGAGAATGATTTTATGATTTGGGGTATAGTTACTCACGTTATTAAATCATTTTGAAAAATTTTAGGTGGATTTAATCTTATTTATATTGTCTAAGAAATTCTAGTCTATCTTGTAACTTTTCAATAGGTACTAAAAGTTTCTCTTTCCCTAAAACTGCTTCTTGTGGGTCAGTAAAGATAATATCATAATCCTTACTCATTACTATTGCTTCTTCAGGGCAAACTTCTTCACAATAGGCACAATAAATACAACGAATCATATTTATTTCAAATTTAATAGGGTATCTTTCCTTTTCTTTTTCTGTTTCTGCAGCTTGAACTTCAATTGCCAAAGCCGGACATACTCTTGAGCATAATCCACAGGCAACACACCTTTCACCAGATTCCTCCATTACAAGTACTGGTCTGCCTCTATATGAACCAGTTGGCTCCCACCTTTCTTCAGGATATTGACGAGTGAATGATGGTTTAAACATTTGTTTAAAAGTAATTCCAAGACCTCTAGCTATTTCAGGAAGGTAAAGTTTTTCCCAAAATGAAAGTCTTTCTGATTGCTTTTCTTTATTTTCTGAACTCATAATTTTTATTTTTTAGGACAAATTAAGAAATAAATTATAACTTGAATACTATAATTGCTATTGCAGTAAACAACGCATTTAAAATTGATAATGGCAATAATATTTTCCAACCTAATGACATTAACTGATCGTATCTAAATCTAGGAACAGTCCATCTTACCCATATAAAGAAGAAGATGAAAAGTAACATTTTAATAAAGAATGAACTAAATTGTGCCAACGCTAATTGAACTGAACCATCTTTCAAACCTAACATTTCTTGAGGGAAAGGTAACTGCCATCCACCAAAAAACAAAATAGCTATAAAACAAGAAGCTGTTGCCATATTAGCATATTCTGCTAAGAAGAACATTCCGAACTTCATTCCACTATATTCTGTGTTAAAACCACCAACTAATTCAGGTTCTGCCTCAGGCAAATCAAATGGAGCTCGATTAGTCTCAGCAAAAGAAGCTACAGTAAAAATTATAAATGCTATTGGCTGGCAAAATACATTCCAATGCCAAAACCAACCTACCTGTTTGTCAATTACACCATTAAGGCACAAAGTACCCGAAACTAATACTACACCAATTAATGCCATCCCCATTGATAGTTCATAAGAAATCATTTGAGCTGATGATCTCAAGCCACCAAGTAATGAATATTTATTGTTTGATGACCAACCTGCTAAAGTAATCCCATAAACTCCAAGAGTAGTCATTGCTAAAATATATAACAAACCAATATTTAAGTTAGGAGCAATACCAAGATAGACTCTATGTCCCATTACATCAACATAATTAGCATAAGGTATTACTGCATAAACTGCAACTGCCATCATCAATGATAGTAATGGAGCAAGTCTATGAAAATTTTTACTTGCAGCAGCAGGTATAATATCTTCTTTCATAAAAAGTTTCACTACATCTGCAAATGGTTGAAGTAATCCAAAAGGGCCTACCCTATTTGGTCCATTTCTCTTTTGTATCCAAGCACATACTTTTCTTTCGAGCCAAACTTCTGCTGAAGCCATTACAAGAATTATATTTACTATTACGAAGGCTTTAATGCCTGTTTCTGCAAGCATCCAAGTTATATTTGCTGTATTCATTAATGCGGTTTCATAACATGTGAAACATAATTATTTAATTTAGGATCAGGACTAGATGCTTTATTAAATTGAATCCCTTGGAATTCATCTAATAAATGATAACTCATACCTTTGAAAGCAGGTACTGTTTTTTCAATTTCATCAAAAACATTTTCAGACTTGAAATACTGCCAATTTGCACCCATTGCATTTGCCAAATCTTTAACAATTCTCCAACTCATTCTGCAATTTCTTACTTCATGCTGAGTCCATCTATCGTTTAAAGCACCAAATTTATCTAATCGAGACATATTTAACCCCATATATCTCATATTTTCTTTGGTTTTCAAAACAGATTTAAAGTGCTGAACTCTATCCTTTACATTTGTATAGGTTCCTTCTGTTTCAGCATAAGTAGAAGCAGGGAGTACAATATGAGCAATATTAGTTAAAGCATTATTATTATAATGAATTGCAACTAGCAAATCTAATTGACTTAAAGAGTTTAATAATTCTGGGAAGTCGGTAAAATCTTCTTCCATTGCAATAATTGCTTTTATTTCACCAGTTTTTATTTTTTCAGCAAGGTCAATCGTTTTCACTCCATTAATTGAAGTAGCTCCAACTTCTCTAGCTCCATGAGTATTTGGTGCTCTATCTGCTACACTTAAAAAACCATCCTCTTTAGATTTGTCAATATGATGTAAAAAATCCATATTTGGAGTTTTTAATATTGAATTGGCAAATTTTTGCATCAAATAGTTTGATTCATTTGTTGCCTTTGAAGAAGTTATAACATAAATTTCATTTGGTTTGAATTTATTTAAAGCATCAGCAGTTTTAGTTATTGCATCAGCCCAATCAGTTTTTTCTAAACCACCATTTATTCTTATATTAGGTTCAGTTATTCTGTTTGTATTTACAAACTCAATGTAATTTAATCTTGCTTCATCAGTAAGCCAATGTTTATTAACATACATATTAGTGCGAGGTTGAATTCTTAATATTTCATTATTTCTAACACCAATAGAAGTATTGGCTCCAGATCCATCAGCAAATGAAATTGAATCATTAAAACTCATATCCCATACTCTAGCCTTAAATCTAAAATCTTGACTAGTTAATGCTCCCACTGGGCAAAGTTCAATTACATTCATAGAATATGGATTATCCAAAACTGTTCCATTTCTTTAGTAAATCTAATACATCTTGAACAAGATATACATCTTTCACCATCAAACATTACGTTTGGACCCCAAACTTGCCTTTTCTTTGCGTGGTTTTTCTGTTCATCAAATCTACTTTCACCTTTACTATGTTTGAAAGCATATTCTTGAAGTTTGCATTCACCAGCTTCATCACATATTGGGCAGTCTAATGGATGGTTAATAAGTAAAAACTCCATTACTGCTTCTTGAGCTTCTACTGCTTTTTCTGATAAAGCACGAACAACCATTCCTTCTGAAATTGGTGTAGCACAAGCAACTTGTAATTTTGGGAAAAATGATATTACATCATTTCCACTCTCATCTTTTTCAATTTCGCCTTGTTGGTTTCGTTTAGGCATACCAACTTCTACAAGACACATTCTACAATTACCAGCTACTGTCAATTCAGGATGCCAGCAAAAGTGAGGTATTTGCATACCACTATCATAAGCCGCTTGGATAATAGTTTTTCCAGGCGAAGTCTCAATTAAATGTCCATCAATTTTAATATGAGGCATTTTTATCTGCTCCAAGTGTAATAAAATCTATCATTTTAGATACTTTAAGTTCAAATTATCTTGCAATTTACACAAGTTTTTTAAGTTATCAAATAAAAAAGATGAAATATGTATCAACAGATGAAAGTTGTCTCTTAAATTTACTGTTTTTATTATCTAATTACTCTGTTTTTACTGTTTTTTTAGTGATCTAAGGTGTTTGCTACAAATATAATACTATTCGAACTCCAAAATTAATTGTTCAGTCAAATCTAAATATTCAGTTGTTCTAAGATTTGAAAGAGAAACACCCAATAATCTGACTGGTTTAAATGGTGGAATTGGTAAATTTAGTAATTCCAAAACCGTTGAAAAAAGATCTGATTTATTATAAATATATTTTTCTAAAGTTTTACTACGTGAGTTTACCGTAAAATCAAAATATTTTATTTTTAAAGTTATCGTTCTAGCTAATATTTTATATTTTTCTAAATCTGGTACTAACATATTTATAATCTTTGTAAGTTCATCTATCATTATATTCTTATCAGTAAGATTCTCGCTAAATGTTCGTTCTTTACCGTAAGATTTCCTGATTCTTGAAGAAACTACTGGATCAATTCTTTCCAAACTTAATATCTCTTTATAGTAAATTCCTAATTTACCAAACATTCTATTAAGTTCAGATTTATCTATATCCAAAATATCTTGACAAACATAAATCCCATTTTCATTAAATTTCTTTTCAGATACTTTCCCTATTCCTGGTACTTTAGAAATAGGTAATGTGCTTATAAATGCTGGTGCTTCTTCTGGAGTAATTAGCTTAAGACCATTTGGCTTGTTATAATCAGATGCAACTTTTGCTAAAAACTTACTAATCGAAATTCCTGCAGATGCTGTGAGTTTAGTTTGATGATATATTTTTTTTCTTATTTCTTTAGCTATTAGTGTTGCTGAATTTTTCTTTATAGTACAATCAGTAACATCAAGATATGCTTCATCAAGAGACATTGGTTCTATCAAATCTGTATATTCTTTAAATATACCCATCACTATATTTGATGCTTCTTTATAAGCTTGAAATCTAAGGGGTACAAATTTAATATGTGGGCAAAGTTTATATGCTTGATGTGATGGCATACCTGCTCTTACTCCAAATTTTCTTGCTTCATAAGATGCTGCACATACTACACCTTTTGATTTACTACCACCTACTGATATTGGAATCCCTCTATATTTGGGGAAATCTCTTTGTTCAACTGAAGCAAAAAATGCATCCATATCTATATGTATTATTTTCTTGTGCAATTCTTCAGCTTAAATGTTCTTTTAAAAGTTTGTAAGATTTAATTCTATCTTGATGATTATAAGTTATACTAATTATAGAAATTTCATCTATTGCAAATTTACTTTTGAAAGCAACAATTTCTGAAGCAATTCTATCTGCTTGACCAACAAAAGTTGTAGTTTTTCTATATTTCAATATCATTTCTTCTTGTTGGCTGTATGTAAAATTGGATAATGAATTTGGAGATGGGAATTTACAATCTTCTTTCCTTAAAAAACTTCTTACAAACCAATTATCTACTGGCTTTGCTAATTCAATTGCTTCACTTTCGGTTTCAGAAGCAAGGGCGAATATTCCAACACATAAGTATGGTTTTGATAAATATTTAGAAGGGGTAAAATATTGAAAGTAAGTTTGCAATGACTCCATCATTTTTTCTGATGAAATAAATGATCCAAAACAATATTTCAATCCTTTTTCAGCAGCAAATTTTGCTGAATCTTGTGAAGTACCTAACACCCAATAATCAGGCTCACAATCAACCAAGGGATACGCTTTAATTGATGAGTTAGTCTTAACATTTGATATATAATCAATTGTTTCTGATATTTTGTTAAAACTATTATCCAATCTATCTGAACCTAATGCAATTGAAGTTTTTAAATCTGCACCACTTGATCTTCCAAAACCTAAATCTATTCTATCTGGAAAATGAGCTTGAAGATTATTAAAAATTTCAGCTATTTTCAAGGCTGAAAAATTTGGGATTAAAACTCCTCCAGAGCCTACTCTTATATTTTGAGTTACTGATGCAATACGTGCCATCATAATTTCAGGAGATGCAGAAGCAAAAGCAACAGTATTGTGATGCTCGCTTACCCAAAATCTTTTAAAATCATTTTCATCTGCAAATTTTGCCAAATCTATTGTATTATTGATTGCTTCAGTATTAGTCATTCCTTCAGATACAGGTGATTGACACAAAATTGATAAAGGAATTTTCATTATTTGTCTCCAACTTTATCATGTATTACTTTCCACTCGCCTGCCCATTCAGAAATAATATTAACTCCTACTTGTGCTCCACTTCCTGCCGCAATAGCAAATTGGTTACTCATTCCTGACAAATTACCACAAACCCAAACATTATCTTTCAATTTCAAATTATCATTATCAATTTGTACTCTACCCGATTTCATAGTTTTACTATGTTGAAAAGCTTTAATATCCAATCCTTCAATATAATATCCTTTAAAACCAGTTGCTATTACTACTATCTTTGATTTATAAACTTTACCACTATTACATTCTATTTCAAAATGATTTAATACTTCCTTAATTTCTATTACTCTATCATTAAGAAATGTAATTGAATCATATTTTTGAATTTGCTTCATAGCATTTTCCAAAACTTCTTCACCAGTAACACCAATTGGGAAACCAATCATATTATTAAATATTGCTTTTTTTGCATCCGAATGACCACTATCTATAATAGTTACTGTTTTATTCAAAGCATATAATTCTTTTTCAATTGCAGATCCAATTATCAACCCGCAAGATATGCCAGATACTCCCCCACCAATTATCAATACATCGCTCATAATTTTCATTTATAATTTTACTTTTTTTACTAATACGATATAATTTTTTCACTATTTTAATATGTGCAAAAGTATAAATAATTTTTATAATTCTTTTTAAGTAGCTCAGACATTTCTGTCTGTGAAAATTTTATTCTGTCATTCAGAGAGTAGCGAAGAATCCAGTCTTTATATTCGCCTTGTCATTCAGAGCTTAGCGAAGAATACAGACTTTATTTTCGCCTTGTCATTCCTGCGAAGGCAGGAATCCAGCATTTGTCTTTTCTCTTAACCCCATTTTTCAAAAGGGGGAGGGGGTTTTGGTATTTTATGTCACCCTGAACAGAGACAATTGTCTTCACACAATCGTGTGGTTCAGGGTATATTTGGACTAAGTTCCGTAGGAACGAAATATCGGTTGAAAGTTGAGTAATAGGTATAGCTAGCTCCGTAGGTGCGACCTATAAAACAATTAAACATTAATTTGTCGCAAGCGAATTTATATTAGTAATTAGATGTTTTAAAATAATATATTTCATAATTGTTAATAGC
>JAPLFM010000119.1:0-1219 GCA_026390675.1 Candidatus Kapaibacterium sp.
ATATAAAATACCAAATATACCCTGAAATAAATTCAGGGTGACAAGATAAAAAAATATGAAAAAACGTAAAATCACTGCAAAAATTGAAATAGTTGTTTTAGCTCCCTCTCCACACACAGTCGTGTGCTTGGAGAGGGCTGGGGTGAGGTCTCCTAGCAATGTTGCTTGAAAGTCAATGTCCTAATTTTGAGGAGCACTTCAAAATGCTAATGTCAGACGCATAATCATGCGTCTCTACGAATACAAAATACTAATACTGGATTTTTCGTTTCACTCAAAATGACAAAAAAATATAAAAAAAACGCTAAATCACTGCAAAAATTGAAATGAATAAATCGAAGTAATTTATTGAGAAATAGAGGTTTATGCTGAATTTGTTTTTATTCTTTAAATTTTAAAAGTAGAATGAAACCAATCACAAAAAAGATGATTAATGAAAGATTTGCTATTCTATAACTATGAGTAAATTGCAAAGATAGACTAAAGAGAAATGTTCCCATCCAACTGGTACCTTTATCACTTATTTCATATAGGCTAAAATATTCGGCTTCTTTACCTAAAGGAATAAGTCTTGAAAAAAGTGATCTAGATAATGCTTGAGTTCCTCCTAATACAATTGCTATTGAAGCAGCTAAAATATAGAATTGGTTAGCAGTTTGTAAAAATTTATAAGAGTAAATTAAACACAGTATCCAAATAATTAATGAAATTAAAATTGCTTTTGTAGTATTGGTAAATTTAGCAACATAATTAAAAAGTAAAGAACCGAAAAATGCAACAATTTGAACAATTAAGATCGCTGAAATTAGAGTTGATTGAGCAAGTTTTAACTCTTCTTTTCCAAAAACAGTAGCAAATGTAATTACTGATTGTACCCCATCATTATAAATGAGAAATGCAATCAAAAAGTAAAATGTTTTTGGATGCTTTTTTATATCTTTAATAGTTAATATTAGTTGTTTAAAACTATGTGATAGTTTGACTTGACTTAAGGAAGTATTTTTTATCCTATCTTTCAAAAATATTAATGGGACTACAGTAAATAATGCCCACCAAACTCCGGCTGAAAGTAAACTTATCCTAACTGCTAATTCTTCGCTAATTCCATATTTTTCAGCATTAGAATATAGTACTAAATTTAACATAAGTACTATAGCAGCACCAAGGTAGCCAAAAGCCCAGCCTATTGAACTAACTTTATCTCTGCCTTTAATATGTG
>JAPLFM010000119.1:1233-9278 GCA_026390675.1 Candidatus Kapaibacterium sp.
ATAAACAACAACTGAAGCACCAAAAGATAAATTGGCAACTAACAATAGAGCAGAGCCAAACAAATAATTATCACCCTTTAAAAAGTAAAGTAGGATTGTTGAAGTGGCACCTAAGTAAGCAAATATTCCAAGTAGAAGTTTCTTGTTTTGATGTTTATCAGCTATTGAACCTATTATTGGTAAAATTAAAACTTGTAACAAAACTGATAATGAAATCACATATCCAAAAAGTGCATCAGAATATATTTCAATACCAAATAGTTTAATATATCCAAAAGAATCAGCTACATTTCTAGTGATTGAAGTTAAATATGGTCCAATAAAAACTGTTATTACAGAAGTTGTAAAAGCAGAATTTGCCCAATCATAAAAATACCATCCTACTCTTTCTCTATTTTTAATTAACATTTATAGTTTGGAAAGATTAAACATTTGAATAAATTTAATTACCCATTCTTCAAAATATCAGATAAAAACTCAGCATAATTCAAATCTTTATAAACAAAATCCTTTGCTCCCAATCCAATTATTCTTCTAGGTAAATTAGCTTCTAATGATGAAGTCATTACTATTATAGGAATATGAGGATACAGTTTGTAAATAATTTCAAATGTTTCATTGTTAGTTGAATCAGGTAAATTCATATCAGTAATTATTACATCATATTGATTATTTATCAATTTTTTCAAAGCATCTTGTAACAAAGTTGCTCTTTCTACTTTGATTTTATCAAGGTTTGAATATTTAAATTTTAGTTTAATTAAATTAAAATCTAAATCGTTATCTTCAATTATTAATATATTCATGTTATACCTCTAAAGCATATTTAAAAGAGTATTCTAATTCAATTTCAGGAAGCAAACTCTTTGTTACAGGACATACTTTTACTACGTTTGATAATAGTTCATAATCTTTATCATCAAGTTTATTGGGAAAAATTATTTCTAATGTTAATTTATCAACTCTACGAAAAGGTGTATTAATCATCTCTTTAAAAGTCAAAATTTTCATTCCTTTGATTTCTATGTTATTAGCTTTGGCTTTAATACCCATTATTGTAGCTACACAAGAACCAATCGAAGCAGCAAGCAAATCAGTTGGAGATATATATCTAGCTTGTCCTTGATTATCTAATGGAGCATCAGTAAAAAACTTATTGCCTGAAGGTGAATGAGTTACTTCACACATCAAATCACCCAAATATTCTATTTCAATTTTTACCATGTTACCTTTAATTAAATTTTACAAAATAGCTACTGCTTCAATTTCAACTAAAACATCTTTTGGAAGTCTGTTTACTCCATAAGTCGCTCTTGCAGGATTACTTTCACTGAAATATTCTGAATATACAAGATTGAATTCACCAAAATTCTCCATATCACTTAGTAAACAAGTTGTTTTTACAATGTTTATCATATCTCCTCCAGCTGCTTCAATTATTGCTGCGATATTTTTAATAACTTGCTTAGTTTGCAAAGTAATATTATCTCCAACAATTTCTCCTTTTACATTCATAGGGATTTGTCCAGAGATATATAATAGCTTTCCTTGTGCTAATATTGCTTGAGAATAAGGTCCAATTGGAGCTGGAGCTTTATCAGTTAAAATTTCTTTTCTCATATTGTCCTTGAATAATTATTTTTTGCTAAAATAGCAGCGCCATAAATACCGGCATCATTTAAAAATTTAGCTTTATAAACTTCTATTGAGTTTGAAATACTAGGTAAAGTTCTTAGTTTTATTGTTTCTAATAACTTTATATAAAATGATTCATGAATTTGAGAAATGCCACCACCTATAATAACTTTATCAAAATCTAATAAGTTAAAAGCAGAAGAAATGCCAATACCCAATATTTCACCAATTCCTTCAATGAATTTAATAGAATCTAAATCCCCTTTTGTAGCATCATTCGATATGTCAACAACATCAAAATCTATATTTGAAAACTTATGATTTCTTTCATAATAAAACTTCTTAGCATCTCTCAAAATTTGATTTCTACCTAAATATTCTTCTAAAATCCCTTTTCTATATGAACGTATATCCTCAGTAAAATCATCTTTATCAATTATTAAATGCCCTATTTCACCTGCACCACAATTATTTCCCTTAAAAAGTTTTCTTTTGGAAATTATAGCACCACCTACTCCAGTTCCTAATGTTACATATAAAAAGCTGTTTAAATTTTTCCCTACCCCTAACTCAAGTTCAGCAAGTGCAGCAACATTCGCATCATTATCAATAAATATTGGAATTTTAATTTTATCTTTTAGTTTATCAATTACATTTATATTATTACATCCAATTAAGTTAGGTGCTGTAAAAACATATCCATTTTCTAAAACAACTGAAGGAAAACCAATGCCAATTACTTTGATTTCATATTTTGAAATATAACTTAATAGCAATTTCGTTATTTTATCAATAACTGAATCAAACCCTAAATGCGAATTAGTTTCGGTTTTAAAGATTTTAATTAAATTAATTTCCAAATCAAAAACAGCAATTTTAATATTTGTTCCACCTAAATCTAAAGCTAATATCATTTTTTTAAGTCTTGATTATTTATGGTATCTGTAGAAATAAAGTATATTTGTTCAGTTTGCTTTACTAATCCATATTTTTCCCTAGCTACTCTTTCTATTTCAAAAGTATCACTTTGCATTTTGTAAATTACTTGAAGTAATGAATCAGAAATATGTCTTTGTCTTTGAATGTCTTTCTCAATCATATTTTTTTCAAATTCTAATTTATATCTTCTGAACAATCCAAAATCTGTAAAAATCATAAAAACAGTAACAAAAACCAATAAAAACGCTCCTACAATCCAGTGCCTTAATTTAGGATTTTCGTGAAGTTTCTTAAAATCTATATTCATAATGTATTTATTTAATAGTTAATATTACAAAATTAATCGTAATATATTAACTTTGCAAGTTATAAAAGAAATCATTTATTTTCATTATGAAAATAAATGTTTGTAAATTAAAAAAATATAATTAATTTAGAAATTTGTAATTATTAAAAATCCCAATGAAATTAATAGAATGCCCTAGAGATGCAATGCAAGGGATAGAAGAATTCATTCCAACAGAAGTTAAAGCAAAATATATTAATTTACTATTAGATGTAGGATTTGACACTATTGACTTTGGAAGTTTTGTTTCGTCAAAAGCAATACCTCAATTAAGAGACACTGCTGATGTTTTAAAAAGATTAAATTTAGAAAACACAAATTCAAAATTACTTTCTATAGTTGCTAACATGCAAGGTGCTGAAAATGTTTGTAGATTTGAACAAATTGATTATATGGGGTACCCATTTTCAATTTCAGAAACATTTCAACAAAGAAATACTAATTCTAGTATTGAAAAGTCTTTAATAAAGGTTGAAGAAATTAATAATTTGGCGAATTCATTTAATAAGGACTTAGTTGTTTATATTTCAATGGCATTTGGGAATCCTTATAACGATCCTTGGAGTATTGATATCATAGCTGAATGGACAGAAAAATTGGCAAATGTAGGTATTAAAATAATTTCTTTTGCAGATACAATAGGAGTATCTAATAAAGAAAATATTGAATATGTATTCAAAAATATTGTTCCTGAGTTTACATTTATTGAGTTTGGTGCTCACTTGCATACTTCTCCAGAATTGTGGAGTGAAAAAGTTAGTGCTGCTTATGAGAATGGTTGTTTAAGATTTGATGGAGCTATCTATGGTTATGGTGGATGTCCAATGGCAGGAAATGAAATGGTTGGGAATATGCCTACTGAAAAAGTGATTGATTTCCTAACCTTTGACAAAAAATTAAATTTAGATTTAGATTTTGAAGCATTAGAATTAGCTTTAGAATATTCAAAAATTGTGTTTAAAGATAAATAAAATGAAAATTAAAAATCTTAACTTATTTACAAATGAACTTGAAAAACTTCAAGAATTTTATTCTCAAATTCTTGGTTTAGAGTTATTTGAAACTAACAAATCTTTTTTTTCAATTAAGATTGGCTTTAGTGTTTTAAAATTTAGTAAAAGACAAAAAGGAATTTCAAGTAAATATCACTTTGCAATTAATATTCCTCCAAACAAACTTGCAGATGCTAAAATATGGCTTGAAGAAAGAGTTTTTTTAATGCTTAATCCTAAAAATGCAGAAGAAATTATTTTTTTCCCTAATTGGAATGCAAAAAGTTTATTTTTTTATGATACAGTTGGTAATATAATCGAAATTATTTCAAGACAAGAAATTGAAAATTCAGATAAAGAAGGATTTACTCAAGATTCTTTACTCAATATTTCAGAAATTGGTTTGCCTGTAAATAATGTGGAAGAGTGCATAAATATTCTTAAAAATAAGATTGGGTTAGAAAAATACAAATCTGGTAATGAAGATTTTCAAGCAATTGGAGATTTTTGGGGATTATTTATAGTTTGCAATACTAATAGAAATTGGTTTCCAACTCCTTTTTTAGCTGAATCACATCCATTCTCTTGTGTTGTTGATCATAATAATGATGAAGATAGTCTTATTTTTAATGGTAAAAAGCTGATTTTGGGCACATAATTGTATTAAATATTTTAAATCTTTAATACAAGCAATTTTTTTAAATTTAAATTACATAATGAAATTTTTAGTTTTTCCTTTGATAATATTTTTATTTTCGCATTTACATATAAATGCAGAAACTAAAAGAGCTACAAGTGAAGATAATACAAAAAACTGGGAAATTGAATTTGGTTTAACCAATTATACTGCTGGAAGTTTTAACGATTATAATGGTAATAGAGTTTCAGAAAATCCACGAATTTATCTTATTGATACCTCGGGTATAAAAAAAGACACAATTAAAGGAAGATACAATTTTAATTATTCTAGCAACATTTACAATTTAAAAATAAATTATCTACTTTCTCCAAAATTATCATTCAGTATTTACTTACCTATATCAAATTATTCTCTAGAGGAAAAAGGATCTTTTAATTATAAATATATAACTACAGACCAAAATGGAAATAAATTTTTAAATGAATCTGAAAAAAAAATTGATTCTACACCTATTTTTTCAACTACTCAAATTGAATATTTAGCATTTTCAACTAAATATACAATCGTTGGTGAAGAATTAAATACTACTACTAAATTAGATATTAGTACTGATTTCCGTTTGCCTTTAGGTAAAAACAAATTTATAAATAGATTTGATAGCATTAATGGTTTTGTATATGATGGTTCATTAGAAATTTTGTTTACTCCAAATTTAGTATTAAATTTTCAAGATTTCAATTTTAATTCTAAATTGATATATATGTATAGAAATGAAGATTTGAGGGATTTGTTATTCCTTAATAACAAATTAAGTTTAACAAAAGACCCAAACTTTAATTTAAGTTTCATTTTAAACTTATTATACTGTCCATCAAATAATTTTACAAATGAAGAAAAGCAATTTTATCCTAGATTTACGCCTACTTATGAAGAATACATTAATATAGGTGCTGAAGTTAAAATTAAATTGTCACCTTCATTTTCGTTTAATTCTGGGTTTCTAGTGAGAGCATACAGTTATCATTCTTGGAATTCAAGTACTCTATACTTAAATTCAATTCTAAGTTTTTAAACAAATTGAGAATATATTCTTTAGTAACTAATTGATAATATTACAATTATTAAAATTTTCCTTTTTTATTAAAGAAATATCAATTAAATTAAGCTATTATAAATTAAAAGTCATTCATCTTTGATAAAAAAACTAAATATTCTACCAAAAATTAAATTAATTTTATTTTTATTGTTAGCTTTGATGATTTCAGGAACAAGTAATTCAAAATTTCCAAAGTTAAAAGGTAAATCAATTCTAAATGACAGCATCTCCTTACAAGGTAAAAGTTACAATTCTTTATCTAAAAAAGTTGAAGAAATTGACATAAATTGTAAGTATTTATTTTACTATGAAGGTTTGGCAACATACTATGGGAAAAGATTCCATGGTAGAAAGACTGCAAGTGGTGAAAAATTTGACAAATTTGATTATTCTGCTGCACATAAAAAACTACCTTTTGGAACAATAGTGAGGGTTAGAAATACTCAAAATGATAAATCAATTTTTGTAAGAATAAACGACAGAGGTCCTTTTAGTAAAAGAAGAATAATAGATTTATCAAGTAAAGCAGCAGAAATGCTTGAGATAGATGGAGTTGCTAAAGTTGAAATTGATGGTTTTAAACAAGTTAAAGATTCATCAAATAGAGATGATGAAAATAATTTTTATGGATATTCATATATAAATGATTTAGTTTCTGTTAATAAAAGTCAAATAATAATAATGAATACTACTGACGATTTTGGGTTTGCAGTAGAATTGTATAATGAACTTAAAGGGAAGAAAGATGTTTTTCTATTTGTTGAATCAAAAAACTCTAATAATAAAAAAGTTAGTACTGACCAATTTTATTATATTGGAAAGTTAAAATCAAAAATTGGAATTTTAAGAACTTATAACTTCTCGAAATTTAACTAGCAAATATATTTCAATGTTCTCCTTTAATCCTTTCAAGTTTTTAAAATATTTCATATATTACTTATCTTTTGTTTACAAAAACAAATTATTATTTTAAAATGGAGAATAATTTAAGTGAAGAAAATTTTTGCTAACATGCTTGCTTTATTTGTAGGAGCTTTAATGTTCCAAGGCTTTCAATGTGCATCCCCAGATTTACAAACTGCCCAAATGGCTTATAATAACAAAGATTTAAAAAAAGCAACACTTTTTTTAGATAAAGAGTTAAATCATAATCCAAATAGTCCAGATCGTGATTGTATAAGAAATGGATCAGAGCAATATAGAAATTATTTAAAAACAAAAGATATCAAATATTTAGATTCTTCAATTGTTACTTATACAGCTGGTATAGCAATTAAACCTCAAATTGCTGAATTTTATCAAGCAAAAGCAACTGCAGTTGAGTTGAAAGGAGATACTGCTGAAGCAATGAATATATATATTAAATATTCTGAAATGATAGAGCCGACTGCAGAGTTTATGATTGAAAATGGTTTAACATTAGGAATGCCTCAATCTACTCTTTTGACCAAGTTTGGTAAACCAATTAAGTCTAAGATTGATTCAACTTCAGATGGAAAAGAAATTATAGAAGTTAATAAATACGAGATTAAAGGCAAGGAAGTATTCTTCTATTCAGAATTTTTAAAAGATAAGTTTAAGTTTATGACTTTTAGAGGATTAAGATATAATCCTCCTACTGAATGGTTTGAAGATGAAAAATTTCAAGTTAGTGGTTTTAATATTGATCCTTATGGAGCTTTGGCAACAAATTATTATCAAAAGAAAGATTATACAAACTGTTTAGTTTATTTACAAAAAATTAAAAATATTCAACCTGATAATACTGAAGTTAATAAATTTATAACTCAAGTATATCAAGAAAGTGGTAATAGTGATATTGCAATTAAGTCTTTAGAAGATAACATTAAAAAAGAACCTACTAATAAAGCATATTGGGCTCAATATGGAGAATTTCTCTCTAGGTCTAAAAAATATGGTGAATCAATTGAGAAATTTAATAAAGCAATTGAATTAGATCCTAATTATGATATTGCTCTTTATAACATTGCTTCAGCTTATAAAAATAGAGCTGGAGAAAAGCAAGCAGAAGAAAATGAAAGGTTTGCAAAAAATCCTAAAAAGCCTGTCAATCCTCATGTGTACCTTTCTGAATTAAAGAAATCAGCTGAATTTTTTGAAAAAGCAGCTCAAACTACTAAGTTTAAAGACAATCTTGATATTCTTAAAGAACTTTCTAATATATATCAAGTTACTGAAGATACTTTAAATCAGAAGAAATTGATGGTTACTCTAGAAGAATTAGAATTTAGTATACCCGAAAAAGAAAAAGAAAACTATTTGTATATAATGTTAAAATTATATAATATGTTACATGAAGAAGCAAAGCAAACTGAAATTGATGATAGAATCAAAAATTTAAAAAAATAAATAAAGGAAATTATGGCTAGTAATGAA
>JAPLFM010000290.1 GCA_026390675.1 Candidatus Kapaibacterium sp.
TCTATTTTTACTATTTTGCGTTCCATAGCTTGACCTATAATAGTTTGTAAAAAAAGTGATTTCTTAAAACTTTTAAACTATTTGGTCAGGCTTATATTTTAAACATAATATCTTCTCCTTACTAAGGAGAAGGAATAGAAAAGTCATAAATAAATTGTAAATTGGGTTTATACTAAATTATGTATAAAACAACTAGCACCTTGCAAACCATTTTAAATTTGTTTGCAAATGGTTTGAAAATGGTTTTGTAGGAAACACCCCGCCAAAGCTCGAAGCCAGCCACCCCTCTAGTGAGAGGGGAATTTAAAGATTTTTTTTTAAACTCTACCTCACCACCATTGCTCTAATATTGTGAGTATTAGTTCCATGCTTAATTTGAATCATATATACACCAGTAGCAATACCAGAGCAATCCCAAGAAAGATAACCTGAATAAGCATTTAGCTTATTAATACTTAACTTACCTTTATCTGCTACTTTGTTTCCATAAATATCATATACTCCTATATCCGAATCATCTATATTATAGCTCATATCCCAATATATTAATGACTTCAGCTCATTTCTTGCTGGTAAAGGATATGGGGGGTATGAGTAGAAATAGGTTTGGTCTTCTATTACAGAAGATTTTAGAGTATCAATGCCTTCGCCTTTAATATATGTTACACTATCTGAAATAACAGCATTTGAATAGAAAACAATACTATCAAGATATTTTATTACTGTATTTGGTTTGAATTGTACTTGAAAATGATAATACGTATTTGGCTGAATTATTAAAGGGTTCTGTACATCTACTTTTGGTAAATCAGTTAAAAAAACACTTTGATTTAATTTTGAATACCCTGTAATTATCAATTCAGCATTTTTTTTTTTTTTACCTATATTCAAAACTTGGGTTTTTGATATTTTTTCTTTTATATCTACATTTCCAAAATCAATGTCAAGTGCTTCTATTTCAGATTTCAATTTTGGAGTACTAATAAACTTAAGCCAATAAATATTATCTGGGTTGTCGTCATCTACATATCTTGCAAAAAATCTATCTCCAAATTTTTTGAAATTCTTATTAATAAAGCCATTTTTTGGTAATGCAAATTTCTCCCAACTATTGTAATCTTTTAAATAATGAAATGAATAAATAGTGTCATTTAAAGCAAAATACACTGTATCTTTTGATACATCAATTGCATAATTATAATTAACTATATAATTCATATTCCACTTTTTTATCAAACTAAAATCTTTTAAATCAAAAAAATAGTTATTAATTCTATTATTTGTTTTATCAATTGTTAAAATATTTAATACAGTATTATTATTAATGTTAAATTCTCCACAAGATAATAAAGAATCAGATTTCTGAAAACTGTAAATGATTTTTTTTCTCAATCCATTATCTTCAATCTTTACAATTTGATAACAAGAGTCAACTATGCTAAAAAGAAAATTATAAATTAAATTAGAGCTTATTGGACTTGTATGGTATAGAATAGCCAATGAATCCAAATATTTACTCTTGAAATTAAGATTTGAATCTAAAAATAAAACTTTATTATACATTGTGCCTTTAAATTGTATATTATAGCCAGTAATATATTCATCACTTGATTTCTTAAAGTTAACCTTTTGATCATAACTTGTATAATCCATTTCTTTAAATTTAGTTTGATTATAGTTTTTCATCAAATCAAAAGATTTATAATAACCATCTTCTTCAGTATCTACATTATTAGCTCTTCTAAATGCAAAAATTGAACAATTAGTTAAAACATCATAATTAAATAATTTGCAAAATGTTAATTTAAACAATTTTACATTCATTTTAGGTTTATAAGTAACACCATTGTCATTTGTTAAAAATAAATATCGATTTGAGAAAAAAAGAAAAGTTGTATCGTTTATTTGGTAGGGTAATTCTCTTATGTTAAGTAAATTATTATTTGAAATAGTATGAGATTTACTATCTGATAATTTATTTATAATTATTAATTTTGAATCTCCAACAATTATTATGGAATCATTTTTAATTTCAAAATCATTTGCACCATTATTATAATTTTCAGCCGAAAGGGTATCTGAAAAATCACTAATTTTAATCAATGTTTTATCTTCTTTAAACAAATAAAATTTATAATTATAAAAGATATATCCTTGAAGTAATTCACAAATAATTAATTTGTTATTTATTACTTTATATGACATAAAATAAGGAGCATAATGATAAATTTTTTCAACACTTTTGAAATCTTTACTTCTAAATATTGATGTATCTAAGGAGAAATAAAAATACAAAGAATCCGAATGGATATTCATATATGAATCATAATATGTACTTAAATTTAATTTTTGAGCCGAAAGACTATCAACAATTTTTAATTTATTATCAAACATTAAAAACAATGATGAGTCCATTGCAATGATAATTTTATTTTGAAATATTGCCATTGAATTTCCTAATTTTACAAATTTAAAATTTGATACATTTATAGTAGTTCTTTGAACTATTTTCATTTCGGAATTTAAAATAAATAAATTAGTTTTACATCTTATAACATAATTATCATTTAATGTTTTTACTTCATAAATACTATCTTCTAATTCTTTTGATAACACCCAATCATTCTCTTTTTTTGAAATACTTATTTTACCAGAAGAGCAGATTGCGACATATCTATTTTCTTCAATTAATAATTTTACAATATTCCCAGATTTGAAAGCTCTTTTTTGCTGCCAATTTCTACCATTGTCATTACTTTCTAAATAAGAACCATAGTCTCCGTATGTTATAATTTTGTCATCTTTTGAAACAAGTCCCTTTAAATTTATATTTAAAGGGACTGTTTCAAAATCATCTGCAAAGGATTTTAATATGATAAAATTAAAAATTATTAGATATTTAATCAATTTATTCATCTTAATTAATCGCAAATTGTGTTTAAATGAAAGCACGCACTAGTTCCAGGTTTAGGAGGATTAGGTGGAAACACAGTAGGACATTCAAAATAAGTGCTAATCATAGGAGGTTGAGTCATTTTGCGTTCCCATTCATTTGTTTGAAAATTAAAACAAAATTTAATCATATAATAGCATAAATCATCACCTGTTTCACAAGGCACAGTCCATAAATAATCATCAAACCATTTCTTTTCCCAACATCTATAAACACCAATGCTATAAAATTCACCAGCATCATACTCATCACATGGAACAGGAGTACTTCCAATACATAAATTTGAATAAATAAAATTTGCATCAGTTATACGATTTACAATTTCATTCATAATATCTGCTTCATTTGTAGTAGAAGAAATACAGCTTTGATCTACTTTTGAATAACCATTAAGTTTTACACTTTTAGAGTTTGTAGGTGTACATTTGAAACAAACCTCAATATAATAATCACAGCCAAATATATTTAACACTGCCCCATTGTAGGTTGACCAACCTGGGAGGCAAGTAGCATTAGAACTCTCATAATTCATCGAAATTAGCATTACATATAGTAATGCGCTTAAAAATATCTTTTTCATTTTATATCCTGAAAAATAATTTGTTAAAATACTATACAAAACATTTATATAGCTTATTATTTGAATAAAAAAACTTATTTTTGCAGTTACCTGCAAGCAAAGATTGAACTTTCCAGAGGACAAATCTTTGTTTTACGAGTAATGAAGTCATAGCATTTTGCTTTGACTTCTTTTTTTATGTTGGTGTCATATTTTCTCCTTTTTGAAATATTTAAATCATTTATGCGATTTTCTTAATTCAAACATAAATGAAAATACCAAATAAAAAAATAGGTATTTCACAAAAGACACCAGTATTTCACAAAAGACACCAAGTTGAGTTTTGATTATTTATTTGATTTGAAGATATTATACTTTTGAATAAGTTTTTTTGTTTGTTTATAATTCATAATTCGTAATTCACAATTATCTCACCACCATTGCTCTAATATTGTGAGTATTAGTACCATGCTTAATTTGTATCATATAAATGCCAGTTGCTATACCAGAACAATCCCAAGTAAGATAACCTGAGTAAGCATTTAACTTATTTACACTTATTTTTTCTTTATCAGCTACTTTGTTTCCATAAATATCATAAACACCAATATCAGAATCGTCAATATTAAAACCCATATCCCAATAAATCAAAGACTTCAGCTCATTCATTGCTGGATTAGGAAATGGTGGATAAGAATAGAAATATGTTTGCTCTTCGGTTTGTGTTTCTATTACTTCAGTTTTAAAATTACTATTTGGCTGTATAAAACATTGTTCATAAGTTCCTAATTTTGATGCTGTAACTATACTTCCATTTATTTTACTATTCTGATTTAATTTATATTTTGCATTCTTTCTACTGATCCAAGAACTTTTATCAAAGATATTATTTGACATAAAGTAATTAGTATCACCTTGGAAATAATAGATATCATCAAATTTCAAGTAGTATGGTGAAACATACTCTGTAGCACCTAATATTATTTTGTAATGATGTAAGTTGAAATCATAAAAAGCTAGTGAATCCAATTCATATCCAATCTCTGTTTTACTTATATCTAATTTACCAAGTGAATCATAATATAATACAGTACCTTTTCCAAAACCTAATAAAAAAAACAGTTTTTCATCTTCAATCTTGAAATTTGGGTTCATTCTTTTAATTGTATTTATACTATCAACATAATCCCACTTTGCAATGCTACTTTCTGAAGCTTTAAAAATATAGTAAGAATAAATAGTGGTATCTTTGCCACTAAGAGAAGACTTTGAATTGTATTGATTTTCAACTAAACCAAAGAGCTCATTTCCAACATTAAATGTCCTTTCAAAATATAATGAATCTAATACAAATTGATGAATTAAATTGTACTTATTATCAAAATAATATATGAGTTGAACATAATTACTTTTAAACGGAACATAAGTATAATGAGTTAAAACAATTCCATCTTTATATCTTGCAAAATTTGGTATATTTGGAGAATAATAATCTAATGAATCAATATATTTGTATTTAAATGTTTCTGCTTTATCATTTGTTACAGCTATATTAGCATATTTTTCAGTTGTCCAAATAATACCATTTCCCAAACTATCAAAATAAGAAAGCTTTGGATCTATTTTTTTATAATTGTAAATTGTTGAATCTATAAATTTTTGAGGTAACCAAGTAATACCCTTATCATTAGATTTATAAGTAATAAGCCCTCTTGTTGTTACATAAAATGTTTTATTTGAAAAACAACTAATTCTATAATAAACATTACTTCTAAATGATTTTAGTTCCCAGTTTAGTCCTAAATTTTTAGATTTGTAAATCAATTTTCCATTTCCGATTGCAACTACATAATTTGTATCTAGAAAATATAGATTGTTAAAATTCATCGTATCTACTACTCTATCAATTTTTTGTTCAGAAACAATTACTATTTTCTTAGCTTCAACTTTTGAAAAATATACAGTGGGTGGTTTGTTACTAAAGGATTCACTATTAATAGTGTAAATTGTATTTTGGAAATTAGTAATTGCTTGTGCTTTTCCTAATTTATTAATTTCCAAGTTTTTCAAATCATAATCTATTAAAGTATCTAAATTTACAAAGTATAAATGGTTATTTAAGTATTGTAAATTGTTAGCATTACTTAATTTATTAGCTTTGTTAGTATTTTTATAAACATTTGTATAATTAGTATTTAAATTTATTTCTAATACATCATAAGAATTACAAATTACATAAGCATTATTCTTATCTATTTGCATTTTTAAAGGAAGTCCACTATTTACATCAATTGATATAACATCTTTTTGATTTAAATTCAAATCATATTTAATCAAATTCTCTTTGGTTAAAACAAATATAAACTCATTTTCAAAAGCAATGTCAATAAGTTGAGAATTGTTAAATTCTTTTAAATACCATTCATTTCCATTAATATTTGAAGAAATGATGTAATTAGAAGAAATACCAACAAGTTTATTACTTGTTGGTATTAATTTAACAATATTTATAGAATCTCCAATTGATTTTTGATCCCAATTTTCTCCTTTATCAGATGAGCTTAATATATTCCCATATTCTCCATATACTAATAAGTTGTTATTATATTCCAAACAACCATTAAATTTACAATCTAGGATTGTTATGTCAAAAGGGAATTCATCTTTTGAATTCAAAATACATAAATTTATTAGTAATATAATTAATATTTTTTTCATAAGTTTAATTGGTTTTTATTGTTATTGTTGGCAAGTATTGCCACTGTTATAAAAGCATTCAACAGGTGGGTTCACCCAATTATCATTCCAAGTTTTACCAGGCGGAAGCAAAATGTCAAGATTTGAAGGATTTGGATAAGGAATAGTACAATTAATTTGTCCTATTATAGCTTTACCCAAAAATGCACATTTAAACCATGCTGGAGTTTGTGAATTATCCCAACAGCAATTATAATATTGAACACAATATGCTTCACCAGGACAGAATTCCAAAACCATATTATGCTGGTTATTTGGTAAAGCATAATTTACTACTTTTAGACAAACCGGTACTCTAACTTCCATCGGTTTATATGTATGTCCGTCACATGGTGGTAAATAACAATGATTTAAAGCTTCGCTTTTAATAGCTTCACTTAATTTGACTTCAAAATCAAATGGATTGTATGGGTCATTTGAAGGATTTAATGCATATCCCATACAATCATTGAGCTGTCCTGGAGCTATTTCAATAGAAACTAGAGTTCCAGTTGTAGCATTACCTGAAGGTTCACAATGTAAACAATACTTTATCAGGTAATCACAAGATTTTTCTGGATTTGAATTTGGAACAACATAATGGAAGATAAAACCAAATAAAACATCACCAGACGCACACTGTGCCTCAGCCTTTTCTACACTCATCGAAATTAGCATTACAAATAGTAATGCGCTTAAAAATATCTTTTTCATTTTATATCCTGAAAAAAAATTGCAAAAAATTTAGTTCTAAAAGCACTTTGCTCAATAGAACATTATAGAAAGAAACATACATTTTTGATTTTAGTTGGTATATTTCTACTAATTATGTATTTTTGCATTCCATTGCTTGTCAAAGATAGGTGTTCAAATCTAAATCTTTGGCTTTCCAATTAGAGAGGTCAAAGCATTTTTGCTTTGACTTTTTTTTATCCCCTCAATCAATTATCTTGTCACTACACTCTCCTCTCATTAATTTTAGTATTGTAATAATCACAAAAACAATATAACATAAATAAACAAATAAAAAAATAGTTATTTTGTGAACGTCATTCATAGTTTGTGAACGTCCTCAAAACTGGCAAAAAGTATCAAAAAATGCCCAAAAGTTCATTTTTGGAAGTGATTGATTTCTTAATGTAAAGTTTAATAATAATGCTTCCAAATCAAAAATTGTTGATTTATTCAAGTTAATTATATAAGTTTGTATTACAATTAAGTTTATTCATTAATCTAAAGTTAATTAAAATGAAATATAAAACTATCATTCAAATTTGCTTTTGTCTGCTACTAACTAGTTTGCTACTATTTGCAAGCAATAGTGCTCCAGTTTCAACTACAGGAGCTCCGGGAGAAATGACTTGTGCTAAAAGTGATTGCCATTCGGATAAAGCACTCAATAGTGGGGTAGGATTGCTTACTCTTTCATTTGAAAACAATGTAACAGAGTATATTCCAGGCAAAACATATAAAGTAAAGATTAATATTCACGAATCAAATATTATTAGATTTGGCTTTCAAGTTTTAGCTTTAAATGAAAAAAACAATAAGAATTCAGGCGTAATTAAAATTACTGAATCAGAAAGAACACAAATTTTATTAGGCTATGATTCCTTAGCAGATAGACAATATTTGACATATAAATATAAAGGAACAGATGCAGTTTCAAATAGCAATGGCGAATGGACTTTTGAATGGACTGCTCCAAGTATTGATGAAGGTCCAGTTACATTTTACTTAGCAGGAATTACTGCAAATAATGATGGAACAGATCAAGGTGATAATTGCTATACTAAATCATTTAAAATTAATCCTAACACCCTTGGAGTTGAAGATAATATTATAAATAATGATATTAAAATTCAAATTAATAATAATAGTCAAATTAATTTGAATTATAAATTAAATATAAATTCTGATATAAAAATTGATTTATATAATATAAATGGGATTAAAATAAATGAATGGAATTATATAAATGAAATAGCAGGAAATCAAAATAAATATTTATTATTAAATTCCAATTTAAATAATGGAACTTATATTTTAAATATATATTCTAATAATAAGAATCAATCCCAAAAATTTAATATTAATAATTAATTGGTAAAATAAAAATGAAAAAATCGAATTTAAAATTCTTAATAATATTTTATTCTATTATATTAATTTCGCTATTTAGCTCATTCAAAAACCCAGCAGAAATAACTAAAAGAGATGGTGGTCCCCCATATAATACCAATGCACCCGGTGAAAAAACATGTAGTGGTAGTGATGCTGGGAATAGTTGTCATTCTGGTGGAGCAGGCGATAATACTGGTCCAGCCAAGGTTGCAATTAATTTTAGTGGTGGAGCTACATACAAACCAGGACAAACTTATATTATTACTCCTAATATTTCGCATCCTGATAGAACTAGATTTGGTTTTCAGATAGTAGCTTTAAGAGCTAGTGACAATAAAAATATTGGTACAATAAAACTTATTGATACTACAAGAACTAGAATGCAACAACCTAATTATGGCTCATATCAAGATAGAATTTATGTCATGCATATTATTAATGGAACAAAATTTTCAACTAATAAAGGCGAATGGTCTTATAGCTGGACTGCTCCAGCTACAGACAAAGGTGCAATTAATTTTTATGCAAGTTTTGTAGCAGCCAATAGCAATAATACAAACGATGGTGATGATCAAGCATACTTTACTAAATTAACGATTACTCCTGATAAATCGGATGTTGTTGAAGATAAATACGAGAATATACTTGTATATCCAAATCCTACGTCAGATTATATTTATTTAAATGAAAATATTACAACTAAAAATGATATTAATATATATAATATTTTAGGAGTTAAAGTTTACGAATCAGAATTTAAAAACAGTATAGATGTTAGGAATTTTACAGCTGGAATATATTATATTAAATTAGATGAAAAATATACTACATTTATTAAAAAATAAATTACTCTAGCTAATTTTATAATTTAAATTTATTAACAATGAAAAAAACAATACTACTTTTAATAATCCTACTTTCATCAAACTTATTCTCCAATGTCCATGTTGGAATAGGTCAAAAATATAGTAGAATCGAACTTGCTTATGCAGATAAAGCAATTAACCCAGGTGACACTGTATTTATTCATGCTGGAAATTACTCTGGCTATAATGGAATTGTTGGATTGAAAGGAAATGCTAATGGATGGATTGTCTTTACTAAATACCAAAATGATAGTGTAAGTATTGCTGGAAATTGGCAATTCCAAGCTTGTGAATATATTAAAATTGTAAATTTACATTTCAAAGCAACAGCACAAAGTCCCGGAAGACTTATTAATGTTGATAATAATGGCTCTTGTAATACTCAATCTCGATTTATTAAATTTGATTCTTGCACATTTGCTGATGTTACTGACCCCAATTCAATAACATCATTCAAATTTGGAGGAGTGGATAATTTTGAAGTAACAAATTGTGTTTTCACTAATATGCAAGTAAGTGGAGCATTTGATTTTAATGTTTGTCACAATGGTATAATTAGAGGTAATAGAATAGAAAATTGCTTAACTGGTGGACATATCAAAGGTGGTGCTTCTGATATAGTGATGGAGCGTAATATATTTATTAATGCAAGTAAAAATGGGTGGGTAGCATTTGAACTTGGTGGAGATACTGGAGCTCAATTTTACTGTCCTGATGATAAATTTGAAGTTAAAAATCTAAAATTCTATTCAAACTTGGTTATCGGTGGTGATAGAGGTATTTCCCTTGCTTCTGCAACCGAATGTAAATTAATAAATAATACTTTTTATAATTGCGGTCAAGCTACTTTAAGATTTCTTACCACAAGCATGCTATACCCTACTTTGAATGCTAATCGTATTGAAAATAATATTTTTGCTTTTGGTGCTTCAGCATATATGAATGGTGGCACTCAACCTGCAAATGCTGCTTCATTTAGTAAAAATATATATTTTAGCACTATCACTAATCCTTTCAATGGACCGTATTGGGATACTCCTGATTTGGATGCAATGAAAGACAAAAATCAAATGAATTTAGGTTCGAGTGCTAAGATGTTTGTTGATGGTAAAAATAATGATTTTCATTTGATTGAGAGTAGTCCAGCAATTGGTGCTGGAGCATCAGAAACTGAACCATTATTTGATTTTTATGGAAAACCATTTAATAAAAATACTCGCAGTATAGGTGCTATTGAGTTTTTAAGTCCATCTGAATTAAGTATATCAACTAATTCTATTAATCTTCCCTATCAAGCAAATAGCTCTGCTACTTTTAGTATTAAATCAAATATAACTTGGTCAGCATCAAGTAATCAAACTTGGCTTGCAATTGATAAAAAGAATGGTACTACAGATGATATTATTAAAATCACAGCAAGTGAAAACACAAATGTTTCTCCAAGATCTTCTACAATTACAATTTCTGGCATTGGTTTGAATAATCAATACATTATTGTAAACCAAGATGCTGGAACTAGTGATGTTGCAGATATTGAATATACAAATATACTTTTCCACCCCAACCCGGCAGATAATTATATTGAACTAAATTCAGATTTTGGATTTAGTAAAATTGAAATATACAATCCTTTGGGAATGAAAATTTTAGAAACAGAATATCAATCTAAACTTGATGTTTCCAAACTCACTACAGGTATTTATTTTCTAAAAATGAATGATAAATTGATTAAGTTTACTTAAAGAAGTCAAGAAAATACACAACAAAATTATATTATATCAATCTAATAAATATACTGCTTAAAACTTTCAATAGAATGCAATTAACAGCATTGATAAAAAAACTGATAGATTAATGGAACAAAATTTAATTATATATAAAACACCTGACGGTAAAGTAAAAGTAGCCTTGCATGCTAAAGATGGTTCTGTTTGGATGAATCAAAACCAACTTGCAGAAATTTTTGACACCTCTGTACCAAATATCAGTATGCACATATCTAATATATTTAAAGATAAAGAGTTAGAGACGAATACAGTTATTAAGAATTACTTAACAACTGCCTCAGATGGTAAGCAATATGAAATAACTTTTTATAGCTTAGATATGATTTTAGCAATTGGGTTTAGAGTAAGAAGTAAACGAGGTACTCAATTTAGAATTTGGGCTAACCAAAACCTAAAAGAATATATGATAAAAGGTTTTGCTATGGATGATGAGCGACTTAAAAATCCTGATGGCAGACCTGATTATTTTGACGAATTACTGGAGCGAATTCGTGAAATTAGAACTTCAGAAAAACGATTCTACCAAAAAGTAAAAGATTTACTCTCTTTAAGTAGCGATTATGATTCTACTGATAAAGCTACTCAAATGTTCTTTGCAGAAACTCAAAACAAACTCATTTTTGCAGTAACCAAACAAACAGCTGCTGAACTAATATTATCTAGAGCTGATGCTAATACTCCAAATATGGCACTTACTTCTTGGTCAGGAAATAAAGTCAGAAAGCAAGACATCATAATTGCAAAAAACTATTTGAATAATGACGAAATTGACACCTTAAACAAATTAACTATCATTTTCCTTGAAACTGCAGAATTAAGAATAAAAGAGCATAAAGATATAACACTCAATTTTTGGAAAGAAAATGTTGATAGAATTTTACTTTTTAACGATAAAGAAGTTCTAAAGTCTGCTGGGACAATCTCACATATTCAAATGGAAGAACAGGTAAAAATTGTGTATGAGCAGTTTAATACAAAGCGAAAAGAAATTGAAGCAAAACAAGCAGATTTAGAAGACTTAAATATATTAGAAGAAAAAATTAAAAATAAATAATTTGGTAAAATTGAAATATACAATCCTTTAGGAATAAAAATTATAGATACAGAATATCAATCTAAACTAGATATATCCAAACTAACTACTGGCATTTATTTTCTAAAAATGAATGACAAATTGATTAAGTTTGTGAAGAAGTGATTTATTTTTAAATTAATTTCAAATATATATTCTCAAGTTTGATAATATATAAATTTCAATTATTAAATAAGAGCTATAAATACTTTCTATAAGTACTGTTTCATCTAACTTTCTACCTTTCAAATCCTGAATTTAAATTTTGTTCAATTTAAATAATAATTTTATTCTAGGTCGAAATGCTCAGAATACAAATCTTTTAAATTGTCTCTATGTATTCTGAAACCACTTCCATGGTCATGAGGCTTACCTGTTGCATAAACACCAATTCTTAAATCAAATTGAATTCTACCATCTTCTACTGCATTTAGAAAATTTTCAAAAATAAAATTTTCATATACTTTAGCTTTTGAGAAATGAAATTCTTCTTTTCCATTTATAGTTTTTGCATCAGCTATTACCAAAAACAAATTATTTAATTTTTGAGTTGATGTCATCAAATCTTCAAAAGTATAAAAAATACTATTATCACAAGAACCTAATTCAACATTTTTAACTATTAAATGAATTTGTTTATCAATTCGATTTACATCTAATTTAAATTGAATATTGCTTTTTTTTGGTCTAAAGTCATTTCCAAACGTAGAAAAATGTATAATATTAACTTCTTTAAACACCTTATGTGGCTTCCCATAATTTGCTTTTAAATATGAATTTGCATTTTTTGGTTCAGTTGGACTTTTAGTAACTAATGTTATTTTAGACTTAGATTTTAACCTTTGGGTTTTTATTTCAAATCCTTCATAATCAGGTTCTTTTGTATTGTTTTCTTTTATTCCTAACAAATCTTCAAATGTTTTACCAATTCCTGTATTATGTTTTCTATTACTATCAATAAAATTTTGGTCTTTAATTTTTTTGAATTCTTCTAAGATTTTAGTTTTCATTGGGGTCTCCAATAGTACTTGGTAAAAATTCTTTTGGACTACAATTAAAAATTATAGCTAATTTGTTAATATGGTTAAGATTATATTTAGTAGGGTATTTAGGACTTTCAACTTTGCCAATAAAACCAGATGATACACCCAAAAGTTCAGCAAGTTCAACTTGAGAATATTTTTTCTCAGTTCTTTTTTCTTTTGCTTTATCTATTACAAAGATTTCTATTTTTGTTTTCATCATATTTCGTAATTTTGTACTTGTTTACTTAACAAAATTGCATTAAATTGCATGATTTTTTACATGCCTATTGGTAAGTGTTTCAAATATTTCTAAATGAATAAATATATAAATAATAGGGTTGCTGATTCGGATTGGGATTTTCTTACTGCAAATACTAAGGAATATACACATTGTTATCATATTTACCCGGCTATGATGATTCCTCAAATTGCAAGAAGACTTATAAAGGACTTTGCACCTCAAAACACAAAAGTTTTATTTGACCCATATTGTGGAACAGGTACATCTTTAATTGAAGCTAATTTAGTTGGTTATGAAAATGTTGGCACAGATTTAAATCCATTGGCACGATTAATTTCAAAAGTTAAAAGTACAAATTACAATTACAATAAAATTAAAAATGCAGTTGATAGCATAAATGATAACATTTTTTCAAGTTCAATCAATGGAATCGATAAAATTCAAATTCCTAATTTTATTAACATCGATTATTGGTTTAGTAAAGAAATATTAAATAAGTTAGGTTTTTTACAATTGCTGATTAATGAATTAAATGAGGAAATCAGAGATTTCTTTTTAGTACCATTTAGTGAAACTATTAGAGAAGTTTCTTACACACGCAATAGCGAATTCAAACTATATAGAATTGAAAAGGAGAAGATACCTTTTCATAATCCTGACGTATTTAAAATTTTTCTTACTAAAATAAATAGAAATGTTTTGGGATTGATTGAATATAATAATAATGTAAAACAAACCAATACCAAAGTATTTGATTTTAATACTTGTGCGGGAATACCCCAAAATTTATTTGCTAATGGTATTGATTTAATTGTTACTTCACCTCCTTATGGTGATTCGAGAACAACTGTAGCTTATGGACAATTTTCAAGATTAGCTAATCAATGGTTGGGAGTGGAAGATGCAAGTGGAGTTGATAATAATTTAATGGGTGGCAAAAATAACGTGGAATATCAAACTTTTGAATTAAAATCAGCTAATGAAGATTTGCAATTTATTAAAGAAATAGATTACAAAAGATATAATGAAGTTAAATCATTTTTAATTGATTATAAAAAATCAATTGATAATATTTCACCTTTGATAAATGAAGGTGGAATGATTTGTTATGTAGTTGGCAATAGAAGAGTAAAAAACAGACAGATACAATTAGATGCAATAACTGCTGAATTATTTGAGAATAATGGTTTTAAGCATATAACAACAATTGTTAGGAGTATTCCTAATAAAAGGATGCCTTCTAGAAATAGTCCTTCAAATGTTATTGGGGATTTATCAGCTACAATGACAAAAGAATATATTGTTATTTTAAAAAAGTAATCCTATTTACCATATTTTAGTTAACACTAGGAATGAGTCAAATATGAAAAATTTTATTTCATTAATAGTCTGTATTTTAACTCTAAATATAACTTGTATTTCGCAAGAAATCAAAACTTCTAATCCAAATGCAATTAAAGAAGCAAAGTGTATTCTAAAATATCTGGACTCATTAAATAAAAAGCCAAATAAGAAAATCATTAGTGGTCAAATGACTTACAATGGAATTAATCCAAGTATTGCTTTCGATAGCTCAATTACAAAATTACAAAATATTACAAGCAAATGGGTAGGGATAGTTGGTTCTGACTATGAGAGAGATTATCCTCAAAAATTATATAAAATGAATGAAACAAATCAACCATTGATAAAATACTATAAGCAGAATGGTTTAGTTACATTAATGTGGTCAGCTAATAATCCTTGGACAGGTGGTGTTCAAAATGACTTGAAAAATAGTAATAATCTATTAGATTTAATTACAACTGGTACAACTGCTAATAAAGTATGGATATCTTATTTAGATAGTTTATCAAAAGGATTAAAAGAGCTTCAAGATTCGGGTGTTGTGGTATTTTGGCGACCACTTCACGAAATGAACGGTAATTGGTTTTGGTGGGGGTCTAAATCATCAACTTTGCCAATAGCAAGTGATTACATTGCAATATGGAAGCACATGTATAATTATCTCACAATTGATAAAGGGTTGAACAATTTACTTTGGGTTTATTCAGCAACTGCTAAAAGTAAAAAAGCTTCAAATCCTGCTTTTAAAGATGAATTGTTTTATTATCCTGGAGATGATTTTGTTGATATTATAGGAGTTGATATTTATTTTGATACTTTAGATGTTCTGAATTATCAAGCTTTAGTGGCTAAAAAGAAACCCTTAGTAATTTCAGAATTTGGACCAGATAGAAATACTGTTTTAAATAAAACGAATGCATTTGATTATATGAGTTTGCTAAATCAAATTAAAAAGAATTACCCTAATTTTGTTTATTGGATGTCGTGGAATGACTTTATCACAAATGGAGGCAAAGATTCAGTTAATTATTCTATGCTCAAGCAAAAGAACTCTACACAATTATTAAATGACTCTTGGGTAGTAAATAAAGGTGAATTAGATTGGTTTAATTCTTGTAATAATAGCAATACTTTACCTGATAATGGTCCTTGGAAAAGTCCAATTAAAATATCATTTTCAAGTGATGGAGTAAATTTTGATTCAGAGAAAATTTTTCAAGATTCTTCTGGAGTTCCTTGTGTAATTAAATGGAGAGGAGATACCTTAGCTTGTGTATTCCAATGGTTTCGCCAACCTGTAAATTCAAGTTCTTGGGATAGAGTAGCAGTAAAATTCTCTTATGATAACGGTAAAAGCTGGACTGAACCAACACCAATTATTGTCAATGGCTTACCTTCAACATATCAAAGACCATTTGATCCAACATTGACTGTAATTGAAAATAACAAATTAAGAATTTACTATTCATCAAGTGATTTTACTAACCAAGGTCAAGAAACTGCAATAAATACTTATTCAGCTATTAGTATTGATGGGGTAAATTATGAATTTGAACCAAATCCTAGGTATGATCACCCAAGCCAAAGATTGATTGATCCTGCAGTTATTTATTACAAAAATGAGTGGCATTACTTAAGCCCTAAAGGAGCACCTCAAGATGGAGCTTTTCATTGCACTTCAACTGATGGATTGAACTTTACAAAAAAGGATGATTACACTTCTGATAACATTCATAATTGGACTGGAAATTTCACTGTTGAAAATGAAAATGAACTAAGATTTTATGGAAGTGGTGCAAATATTTGGTTTAATAAATCAAATGATGCAACTACTTGGAATTCGTATATAAATACAAATGTAAAAGGCGGAGACCCAAGTGTAGTTAAAATTTCTGATGATAATTATATTATGATATGTGTAGGAGTGCCTTATAATAATATTATTCCACCAACAAAAGTTACACTTATTTCACCTAAAGACCAGTCTGAAATTACGGCAATAAGTCAAGTTTTGATTTGGCAAAAGATATTACCTAATATTATTAATTATCAATTACAAATTAGTTTAGATAATCAATTTTCAAATTTTGGTGTTAATGATTCACTTCTTAAAGATACTACATTTAATTTTAAAGATTTGAAATATGATAGTGTTTACTTTTGGCGAGTTCGAGCTAAAAATTCAGCTGGCTGGGGACAATGGAGCTTTGTGAGAAGTTTCAAAGTCAAATCAACAGCCAACATAATCAATGAAAATATAAGTTCAATAAGTTGCTGTATCTTTCCTAATCCAGCAGAGAATTTCATAGAACTTACTTCAGATTTGGGATTTGGTAAAATTGAAATATACAATCCTTTGGGTATAAAAATTATTGATACGGAATATCAATCTAAACTTGATGTTTCAAAACTCACTACAGGTATTTATTTCCTAAAAATGAATGATAAATTGATTAAGTTTGTGAAGAAATAGGAAATATATTATTTATTCTTTATTGGAATCCATATTTCTTCTTCTGAATTTGGATCATTATTGACATATTTATCACCTAATTTCTCAAAATGTGGTCGATTGTCTAATATATATGCAGAACTTGGAAGCCAAGTCCCATAAATATATTGGAAAATACTTGTATCTAAACTTGAACCTTTATAATTAAATACAGCATATTTTCCAGATGGGAGTATATATGTGTGCATTCCAATAGGTATCTCATCAAAATTACTCACTTCAACCAAAGCATATTTTTGAAATTCATTATTTGGATTAAAGCTATCAAAATACATATCTGGATATACTTGTAATGAATATCTATCATTACCCTTTATACTTTTAATATCTTTCATTTCAGACATAAAGCTTTTCCATAGTTCTTTTGTTTTATTTTGAACAAGTGACATTTTTAGGACTTTACCTACCATTTTCATTTCTTCTATTTCTTCAATTCTAAATTCCATTGTTTTTCTCATGTATTTTGATAAAATAATTTTAAAGCAAATTCTAATCCAAATACTTAAAATTAGAAATAATTTTAAAAACATTAAATAGTTATAAATTTACGAATATAGAGTAAACTTAAATTTATATTGTTACGTTATTAAATCTAAAAGACATGTAGATTATTACATTAAAATTAATTATTTAAGATTAATGTAACAAAATCTTTCACAATGTATTATTTTTTAAGTAAATCAACTAATTTTGGAAAATACATGAAAATAACAACTGTTTTGTATTTATGTCTAACTTTTTCTTTCCTTTTATCTTGTGAAGATAAGATTGAAACTCCTTTAACTTTTAAAGATGACCCATCTAAATCTGCAATGAAAGCAAGTTTAAAAGAGATTCAATCTCAAGTATTCGATAATAAATGTGCTACTTCTGGATGTCATGTAATTAACGAAACATTTCCAAATTTAAGCAATGGTTTATCATACGCTTCTTTAGTTGGAGTAATGTCACCGGGCTATGAAGAAATATTAGTAAAACCGGGTGAAGCAGATAAAAGTGTTTTAATAAAGAAATTAATTGGTAATTCTACTATGTATGGTAAATTAATGCCAAGTGTTTCTTCAGGATTTTCTGCTGTTCCTCAAGCTCAAATAGATTCTATTAAAGCTTGGATAAATAACGGTGCTAAAAACAATTAATTTATAAACTTATCAAATAAAATTAAAATGAAAAAAAACATTATCATAATATTAGCAATTATACTTTTTAGTTTCAATGCATATTCAAGTGAATATAATGTAGATAAATCTAAAAAAAACCTCGTTAAGTTTACTTCTAAAATGACATTAGATGATTTCGATGGAACAACAGATAAAATTGATGGTTTTATGGCAGATTCAAAAGATGGTTTGCTCAATTCAAATTTCTATTTTGAAGTTGATATGAATACACTTACAACAAATATGGGTCTTAGAGATAGACACATGAGAGATAATTATTTACATACTAGTAAATATCCAAAATCAAATTACAAAGGTAATATTACTTCAGTACAAGAGAAAAATGGAAAGTTTGAAGTTGTAGTTGAAGGTGACTTTTTTATTCATGGTGTTGGTAAAAAAACTAAAATTAATGCAAGTCTAATACCTGATGGAAATAATGGATTTAAAGTAGTTGCTAAATTTATTGTAAAATTAACAGATTACAAAATTGAAATACCTCAAATGATGTTCGCCAAAATTAATGAGAACATGGATGTCGTTATTGATTTTATGCTTAAAAAGGTAAAGTAAGTTATGAAAAAAATTATTATGTTAATGTTAATTTCTTTAAATTTATTTTCTCAAGATGTATCTTGGAAACCTTCAGAAGCTACTGTAGCTAGGTTCCAATTGTTCCATTCTACTTGTGCATTGAACCAACCTACTGCTGAAACTATAAAACAAGGTGATTTACTTTATGGTATTGAACACAGGTTCAACCTGCCAGTTACCTCTGGTGTGGATAATTTATTTGGTCTTGATGGTGGCTCTACAATTAGAATGCACTTAGGTTATGCATTTACAGATAATCTTTTAGTTGATTTAGCTCGTACTAATAGAATGGCAAATTATGAACTAAATATCAAACAAAGACTTTTCGAATTTAATGACGAAAATTTCCCTGTAATAGTTGCAGGCAATGTTGGAATTGCTTATAATACCAAAGGTGTCCCTGAGGCTTTAGGAAGTGGCAGAAAAGTACAACCATTTGCTTCGCTTATAGTTAATACAATAATTGCAAAGAAAATTGGTTTGGGAATAGTTCCGACATACCTAAGTAACACAAACATTAATGATGCAAGATATACAGAATCAAAGAATTCATTTACAGTTGGTTTGTATGCACAGTATTTTATTAATGATAATTGGGCAATAATATTAGAAGGTACACCAACAGTAACAGGCTGGAGAGATACTTATAATTCTTATGCTTTTGGAGCTGAATTTGAAACTGGTGGACACTTCTTTAAATTTATCTTTGGAAATAACACGGCAATTAATTTATCCCAATACAATCTTGGTTCAGCTCAGAAGTTTGGATTACAAAACTTATATTTTGGATTTCAAATTACAAGAGATTTGTAAAAGTTTTTGTGTTCATGTTATTATAAATACAATCTAAAAAAAAGGTGGTGCAATTTTTTGCACCACCTTTTTTAATACTATTAGCTAATATGTTTGTTTATTAAAGTTAAAATAATAAATTACATTAGCTCTTCTTTATATCTATACTCATCAGTTCTTGCTTTTACTGCCAAATCAGCTAGTGTTGTTGAAACACATTCAGAATGCATCTTATCTCTTATAGGTGCCCATTCTTCGTGGAAAGGACATGGCTTACCTGTTCCACAATGTTTAAGTCCCATCATACAACTAGTAAATTTTTCTGGTTTATCTAAAACAGCTACTACATCATATAGTGAAATTTTATTAGAATCTTTTGCTAATAACACTCCACCATTTGGGCCTTTATAAGAAGTTAACAAACCAGCTGCTGTTAGTGGTTGCAATATCTTAGTTAAAAAATGAACTGACATGCTCAATTCTTCAGATATTATCTTTATAGATACATATTTACCTTTTTCCATTAAAGCTAGGTAAATCATTGCTTGTATGCCGTAATTGCAGGTTTTTGTGAAAAACATAAAACATCCTTTTTTAAAATATACTCTACTATTTAATCGTAAATTAACAATAATAAACTTATAATACAAGAATTATTTTTAAATGTTTAAAAAAAGAACAATTATTTTGTATTTAAAATAATTAGACTTTTTATAAAACTAAAAAAGACTGCCATTTTTAAGTGACAGCCTTCAATATGAAAAACAATATTATATTATGATTAAAAATCTCTTGTAATTTGGAAGCCAAACCTAAGATTTTTGAAACCAAATTCGTCAGTTGATCCAGAGTTAAATTGTGCAATATTCATTGCTACATTATTGCCATAAATAAATTTGTAAAAGTGTCCACCCATTTCAACTTCAACCGCAAAAGCATAAGAATTGTAAGTATTTCTCCAGCCTGCAACTGTAGGAGTTGCCTCTACTAATACTGACCAAGTATGATTGATGAAGTATTGAGCATACATTCCCATTGTAAATGAGTAGTCTGGATTTGTATAGCCTGCATCATTAATATTAGTATTGTAAACATAAGTGGGTACTAAACCTAAACCGAATTTACCTAATCCATTTTCAAAAACTGTATTAAGAACTATTGATCCAAATGGTTGAAATCTTCTACTAGTACCTAATTCATCGGGAACACCTTTAGTATTGTATGCCAACCCCCCAACAGCAGATACAATTAATGGAAATGATTCGTCATTATTTTCAAACAATCTTTGTTTAATTGTTATCTCTGTGTTTCCCATCCTGTTGCTACGAGCAAGGTCTATATTCAAATATTCAGTAAAAGCATAACCTAGATGCACTCTAATTGATGATGCTCCTTCCAATCCCCATAAATTATCAATTCCTGATGATATTGGTAGGCTAAATCTATGTTCTATACCAAAGAGTATATTCCCTTTTTTGTATGTTTCGGCTGTAGGTTGATTTATTGCATTAGTAGAATTAAATAGTTGAAATTTTAATTCAGTTACTGGTTCAGGTGTCCAAGATGATTCTTGTCCAAACAAACTAGTTGCCAATAAAATTAGAACTATGTATTGGAATTTTTTCATATATTTACTTAACCTTTTTTAGCATAAATTCAACAACTATGTCTATTTTTTCATTTACTTTAGCCAACATATAAGATGGTGTTTCAATTTTATAGTCAGGCATTTTTACTGCAAATTTAAACTTCACATTATATCCATTATTCCCATCTGGGATAACAGTACCATTAAATTTTACCTTTTTTACAGTGCCATGCAAATTGAAATCACCTTCTGCTATTACATCATTTTCATTAATTGCAGTTATCGTACCTTTAAAAGCTGATTTCGGATACTTTTTAGTATGTAAATACATATCATACATGTGTCTATCCATCAAACCTATGTTTGCGGAGCCAATATAGGTTTTTATTGAATTCATATCTACTTCAAAATAGAAATTTGAATTAAGTAAACCTGTTTGATTGTCATTTAAAAACCCATCAATTTTTTCAGTTTTTCCATCAAAATCTTCTAAAGTCATTTTAGAAAAAAATTGCATTTGTCTTTTTTGAGATTTGTCAACGTGAAATTCACTTGCAAATACATTTAAGCTAAAGAAAACCAATGTTATTATTAAAATCATACTCTTTCTCATATTTTTCTCATTTATTATTTATAAACTAATTGTTAATTGCACCATTATTTACCCAAGTTTTGATTGAATCAATCTCAGACTTTGATAAAGTGGAAAAACCTGAAGACTTAGTAGGCATAATTTCACCTGATGCTGTGCCTAATAATTTTTTAATAAAATTGCTATTATCTGCATCACCCGGTTTTATAGCAATTACTCCAAAAAGAGGAGATTTTTTAGATGTTAAATCTGAATACGAATTTCCAATTGTTAGGTTTGGAAAAGCCTCATTAGGACCATGACAACCTGAAGTTGTACATTTTGCATTAAATATTCGAGATTGAATCTCGGAATATACTGCTCTCATTGGTGGTTTGGTGTCAACTACATTCAATGGTGTTCTTATATTGTCATTACAAGATTGCAAGACAAATGTAAGTAGTAATAAACCTAATACTGATTTTAATTTCATATCTTTACCTGATATTTATTTTTGTTATTAAATCTTAATTCAAAATTATGATTTAATAAGAGTAAAATATATGATATTAATCATAAAAAAATATGACTTTTGTCATATTTTGTAATTTCAAAAAGTATTAATTTTGTCTAAGTTAAAATGACAAAGTCTTATTAAACATTAATTTTAACTTAAATATTTGAACTTGATTCCCTTTTATTTTTTTTTTAATAATTTTAAGGTTTTACAATGATAAAAAATTTATCAAAACTTGCATCACTTATAGCTATAGTTATATTAATGGCTAGCTGTAGTGACAATACAACTACAACTCCAATAGTAGTTGATCCAGGTACAAGTACTTCTGACTTGCTTTCATTAAAAACAACAACTGCACCAACAATTGATGGAACTGCAGATGCTAGCTGGGCAAACTGTCAAAAATTGACAACTGAAGTTGTAGTACCTGATCCAGGTGGAAACACTCCAATTTCTGGTGGTAATTATTTTAAAGGTTATCTTGGTAATTCTTACAAAGTTACAATGCGTTCTATGTATGATGATAACAACATTTATTTCTTAGCTGAATGGAATGATTTGACAAATGATCAAAATCGTAACCCTTGGTATTTTGACGCTACAACTAAAAAATGGGCTCAAGAAAAAAGATCTTATGTATATGATGCAACATCTGGTGCAGAATTAAGAAAACCATTCTACGAAGATAAATTTGCAATGCTTTGGAATGTAAATAATTCGACAGCTGGCTTTAATGCTGCTGGTTGTTTCCAAACTTGTCACATGGGATTAGATCAAGCTACTCACTTCAACGCTCCAGCTTTGCATTATACTAATAGTGCAACTGAAGTTATAGATATGTGGCATTGGAAATCTGTAAGAACACCTGGTCAAATAGATGATCAATATATCAACAATGATGAGTTTGGTAACAAAGCTGGTTCTCCAGAAGGTGGAAGACATAGTGATCCAGCAACTGATGGTTATGCAAATGATAATGTTCAATTATTAAAAGTAACTGGTGGAACTGACTCTGTAAAAGTACCTTTATATTTTATACCTGGCAAAACTACTTACACAGTTATTATGCAACCTGATATTGATGCTAGTGTTGCTAAAAAGATTACTGCTGTTGATGAAAATGGTATATTAACTTATGCTGGTGGTACTATTGATCCAAACACAGATACTGAATTCCAAAGAAAAGGTGCTACTACTGGAACAAAATGTATTCCAAGTGTTTATGTAAAAGCACCTTTAACTGGCGATAGAGGAGATTTGATTGCTGGATGGCAACATTCAACAGCTACTGGTTGGACTTTAGAATGGAAGAGAACTCTAAAAACTGCTTCTACTGGTAAAGACGTACAATATGACATCGCTAATGACTATACTTTTGGAGTGGCAGTATTTAATAACGCTGCTATTGCACACGCAATTCAATCAAAATTCACACTTAAATTTAAAAAATAATTATATATTTAAGTTAAATGCTAAGAGGGATGAACTTATACATCCCTCTTTTTTATTTTACTTCTCTAAATTTTGGTATCCAAAGATGATTTTCCATATTGATTGCATCTCCTTTAAATTCAATACCTTCACTTAAAAGTAGCTCTTTCATCAAATTTGCTGTTTCGAAATATTGCTTTCCAGTAAGTAGTCCATTTCTATTTACTACTCTATGAAAAGGTAAAGGTTGACCTATGGCTTTATTTAATATCCATCCAACCATTCTAGCTGACGAACGTAACCCACAAGCTTGAGCAATTGATCCATAAGTAGTTACTTTACCAAGTGGTATTTCACTCACTATTTGTAAAACATTTTCTTGAAAATTCATTATTTTGTTCTTCCATCTTGTAATTTTCTAACTATTGAAACTGACATTTTCCTAGTAATGAATCTATTAGAAAATGCCAAAATCTTATTTAATATTCCTTCAATTGCAACAATATTGTTATTTAGTAAGGCATTGTAACCGTATTCTGCTACTTGCTTTGAACTAGGCGAAGTTAGATATTTGAAAATATTTGCTTCACCAAGATTGGCTCTTTCAATAAAATTCGATTTGGTAGGTCCGGGGCATAAAGCTATAATATTAATATTTGTATCAGAAATTTCATTAGCTATAGCTTCAGTAAAGCTAAGCACAAATGCTTTAGTAGCATAATAAACAGCCATCAAGGGACCTGCTTGAAAAGCAGCAGTAGAAGCAACATTCATTATATATCCTGAATTTTGTTCTTTCATTTCATTTAAATAATAATAAGTAAGCTCAGTTAATGCCAAAATATTAAGATTGATCATAGAAAGCATATTTGGTAAATCTTGTCCAGAAAACTTACCGTAACTTCCATATCCAGCGTTGTTAATCAAATATTCGACTTTTAGACCTAATTCATTAATTATATTATATAATTTTTTACCACTGCCGATTTCAGAAAGATCTAATTGTATTACAACAATATCAATATCAAATTTAAACAACTCTAATTTTAAGTTCTCTAATTTATTCAAACTTCTTGCAACTAGAATCAAATTAATTTTATCACTGGCGAATGAGTTTGCTAATTCCAAACCAATTCCGCTAGAAGCTCCAGTTATTAAAGCATATTTTTTTGGCATTTTACTTCATTTATGATTGTTTTTTTGCAAATTAAGTATTAAAAAATTAAGAATATCAGTAAAAAGATTCAATATTAATAAAATCATTTGAAAATTTCTAATTTTACTACTATTTTAATATATAAATTAATTCTAAATTTGAAAAATCTATTTGCATTTTGAAAAAAGAACAAAACATATTTCATAAAAAAACAAAATTACTTAATGTTATTTTAGTTTTTGCATTATCTTTTACATACTATTCTTGTGCTCCAATAAGAACTGAACCAAAAGAACTTTACTGCCCAATACCTATTCAGAATTGTACTGTTAATCAATGGAAAGGTATGGCACTAGATACAAGTAAAAAATTATCGGAAGTAACAGGATATTATTATTCAGTTAGGTCTATTGGCAATCTTAGTACCGAAATAGGTGAATATGCACTTGGCTTCAATGGTAGTAACCCTTTAATATCTTATAATAACAATGGAAAACAATATCTTAAACAAGGTAGATATGTTAATCCTCATCACATACCACCTACTGATTCAGTTGAAATTGATTTAAAAGGGCAATATGGTGCTGTTAGTTTCAATGGTAATACTGTTGCAA
>JAPLFM010000010.1:0-3502 GCA_026390675.1 Candidatus Kapaibacterium sp.
AGAAGGATCTTTAGAAACTATAGGAGTAACTCCAGTTAGAGAACTAGAGATGGCATAAATAAATAATAAGGCCGTATTATCTGAACCATTAGAAGGTCAAATAATAACTAACCGCTTCGAAAATTCTAGTATAGTTCGGTCTTATTGTGGTTAGTAAGGAGGACTGGGCGGCTTTGGCTGTCTGGTCCTTTTCTTTTATATCAAAATTGTTTAAACCTTTAAAATTTACACCTTATGTATTTACAAAAAGCATCAAGAAAAAAAGCAAAGATTAAATTATGCTTACAAGGACCAAGCGGTTCAGGTAAAACATACTCGGCATTACTCTTGGCTTATGGACTATGTAACGATTGGGCTAAAATTTGCGTGATAGATACTGAAAATCACTCAGCTGATCTTTATTCACAGCTTGGAGAATACAATACCATATCATTAACTGGTCCTTATACACCTGAAAGGTATATGCAAGCTATTGAGGTTTGTGTTAAAGCAGGGATAGAGGTAATCATAATTGACAGTTTAAGCCATGAATGGGAATACATTATCAACTTTCATGCCTCTTTAACAGGGAATAGTTTTACAAACTGGGGTAAAGTCACTCCAAGACACAATGAGTTTATCCAAACATTGCTTGATACTAATAAACATGTTATTGCAACAGTTAGAACAAAACAGGATTATGTATTAAACGAAAGGAATGGGAAGATGGTCCCAGAAAAAATTGGATTAAAACCAATACAAAGAGATGACCTTGAATACCTATTTACTTTAACATTCGAGATAGACAGAAATCACGTTGCAATGTCTACTAAAGATAGGACCGGCTTATTTTCAAATAAACAGGGTCAATTAATCAACGAGGATACTGGTAGGTCTATATTAGAATGGTGTAATTATGGTAAAGAAGAAACTGGCAACGATATTAATACACGCATAAATGAATGCAAATCCGTAGCGGAGTTATTGTCATTGTTTAACAAGTATCAGCATCTAAAAGAAACATTAAAACCAGAATTTGAAAAAAGGAAAAGAGAAATATTAGTTCAAGAAATTCACAACTAAATATTAAACACTTTTATCTAATCTAGCCTAGCAATAACATGCTAGGCTTTTTAATTATTACAAATGAAAAATACACTTGAAGGAGTTTCAGAAATTGAAATATCCTATAAACCGGCTATTGGGTCAAAACCTGAAGTGACAAGTTCTTCAGATGCATATCTTATTTTAAAGATACACTACCCTGAAAATCAAATTGCACTAAAAGAGTACTTTGTTGTTATGTACTTAAATCAAGCAAACAGAGTTATTGGGGTCCAGAAATTATCAATTGGTGGACTGACATCAGCAGTTGCAGACGTTAGATTATTATTTGGGACAGCATTGAAAATATTAGCAACAGGGATAGTTATCTCACACAATCATCCTTCAGGTAATACTAAACCTTCCTTACAAGACAGAAACTTAACTAAACAAGTAAAGGAGGCAGGAAAGTTATTAGACATTAAATTACTGGACCATCTTATTATTACTCCAGACGACCATTATATAAGTATGGCAGATAATGGAGACTTATAGTTAGTAACCTAGGCAGTATCATCTATATATTCAGTTTTGAAAAAATAAGATTGATACTGCCTATTATGTATTTGAAGAATCACAGCCTATAGCTCAAACTTGATAATATTTATCATCAATTTTTTCAATATAATTTTTAGTCAAAAGATTATCAAGTAAATTATTAAGTTCTGAATGTTTTATTCCTTTTTCAGAAGCTGAACTTTGAAGTACTTCAATATTAACTCCATCTTTTTTATAATCTTTAATTGTTTCTAATAGCATAAGATGAGGCCATGCTAGAGTTTTGATAATAAAATTATTATAATCTTGGCTGTTTACTATAGCTTCAAATGTTTTAAGATTATTTATATATTTATCATCTTGATTGAAAGAAATTAAAGCTTTTATTTTTTTGGTTAATCTAGCTATACCGTCATTACCATGAATAATTTTAGTTGCTAGTTGACCTAATACATCATCTGGGAAATCATCAGGTTGCTGAGAAGACAATAAAACACCAACACCAAATGCTCTGCATTCTCGAATAAATTTTTCTACAAAAGAGCTATCTAAAATCCTATGAGCTTCGTCAAAAACAAAATATTTTTCTAGCTTTGATTTGTGAGTAGATCCTAAATAAAATCCATGAGCTGAAACAATAATCAACTTTGCTACAGCATTTTTAATTTTATCGTTTTGTATATCAGACAGTTTAATTATATTGGATTGACTAATTATATTCTCAAATCCAACTTTTTTGAATTTATCTGGAAATAGATTCAAATCAAATAATGGATCTAATCTATTATAAAGTTTTTCTAATTCTCTTTCTCCATTTTCTAAATATGCGCCTACCTCATTAAAAGATGGAAAAACTATATTTTCATCGAAAGGCAACGTTCCTCTTGGATTTATACCAGAATTAGTAAACACATCACGAACTGCTTTCTTTAATTGGGCTTCTTGTTGGTCTCCTAAACCAAATGTTGTTGCTAATACTGAACAAATTCCATTTATGTGTTCGCTAACATCATAATATTTTGAATCTTCATTGGTAACAATTCTTGGAATCAGAGGATTATAAGGAATTCCATCAATCTTAACAATGATTCTGTTCAAATTACATAATGTACAAAATTCATTGTCAGAATAATCGTTTTTAAAATCAATTACAGTAAAACTGACATCTTTATTGCTTTGTTGGTATATGAATGATTTTATAAATTGTGTTTTACCCTTACCAGAGGACCCGGTTACCATAATATTATAATTGGGTAATGGAATACCACTTTTGCCTTTTGGATAATATATGACTTCTCTATTAGATTGGTCCTTTCCTAAAACAACTTTTAAATCTGCAGAGGTAATAATACTAGTATTATTGTTTGTGGCAACTTCTAGTGATGTGGTTGCTTCTGCAGTTTGTGTTGGTGTATAAATATTTGTAATACTACTTTCATCATCATAAGTTGCTTCTTCAACTTCTATAAAATTCATAATTGTCGTATCACAAATATTCTTAGCAGGGAGATTTTTAAAGAAATTATCAAACTCAGAAATTATGTCATTATTCTCAGTGAAAATTTTATGTATTTTTAATTGCGGTAATTTTAGATAGACTCCGTTATTTGTTTCTTTCATATCTATATTATCCGATGAATCTACAGCTATTAAAAGGGGTTGTAATATTCTACAATCGTAATTTGAATTAATAGCTTCTGAAAAAGATTGTATAAGCTTGCTATTTACATTAGTTGAATTATTGAAATAAAACTGAGACATCTCAATTAATATTAAAGAGAATGTGTTATCCCAAAGATTTAAAATATTATTAGTGTTAGTTCTTAAATTATTTAATTTACAAAAAAGACTATTTATAACATAAGTTTGATCTTTTAATATTTTATCGATCTCTTTAGATGTTACTATACCTTTTCTATAT
>JAPLFM010000010.1:3550-3973 GCA_026390675.1 Candidatus Kapaibacterium sp.
GTCTAATGTCCATTTTCCGTTAATAAGATTTATTTCGATTAAGATAAAATCTGGGTATTGCGTATCAGTATATTGGTTATTATCATTTAAATCGGACTTTATTTTATGTAATCTATTTTTAAATACATCATAGGGGATGATAAATGTATTTGATGAACTTCTTAAAATATTATCTAACATTTTCCTAGCAGAAACTGATGCAATAAAACCTTTGATTGAATTCTGATTAGATATTAAATGTTTGAGTTCGAATAAACCTGTCTTTTTGGAATAAGTTATAAAATTTTCGAAAATACTATTGGAATTTGGATCAATTTCATTTAAAAATTTTTTAAAATTATTGATATATATATCTTGTTCATTTGCTAATAAAAAATAATCTCCTTTACCTGAATCTTGATATGAATAATCGGCAATACTGAA
>JAPLFM010000293.1:0-33086 GCA_026390675.1 Candidatus Kapaibacterium sp.
AGTACAAGTGATTGGTCAAATTCATGGCAATTTAGAACTACTGTAGATAGACCTAAATTAAGATATCCTAACAAAGGTTCTAAAACAGAAGATATTGATCTAATAAGTAGATGGGATACTGTAAAAGAAGCAACTGATTATTTTGTTGAAGTATCAAAAAGTAGCGATTATTCGCAAATAATTTATTCTTCTAAAACTTCAGATTTAGACAAACAAAATTTAAAGAATTTGGAATTTAATACAACATATTACTGGCACGTAAGAGGTAAAAATGATGAAGGTACAGGAGAGTGGTCTGAAAATTGGGATTTCAAAACTGGAGTTCAACCACCTTTACTAGTTGCTCCTGATAGTGGAAAAGCAAATATGCCAACTACTGTCATTTTTAGATGGAGTACATCAAAAAATGCAACTTCTTATCATTTACAAGTTTCTGAAAAAGCAGATTTTTCAAGCTTACATTTTGATAGCTCTACTTTAACTGATGTTCAGCAAGAAGTGAAAGGGTTAAGTAAATACACAACTTATTATTGGAGAGTACTAACAAAAGTTGGTTCTTTCGAAAGTCCTTACGGCAATGTATGGAATATTAAAACCCTTATGGACACTACTAAGTTAATAGAGCCTTTAAATAAAAAACAAGATGTAGCTCAAAGTGTTAATTTAAAATGGTTACCAACTAAAGGAGCTGTATTTTATCAATTACAAATTTCTAGAAATGAAACTTATACTAATATTATGTATGACGATTCGAGTATAACCCAAACCCAAAAGGACATTATTTTTCCTTATGATTCAACTTTCTATTGGAGAGTTAAAGCGAAGTCATTGGAAGGTAAAAATGAATGGTCTGAACAATGGAGTTTTAAAACTACTATTAATAGCGTAGAAGATGATTTAGCTTCAAGTTCATTTGTTTTTTATCCAAATCCATTTGATGAGAACTTAACTATTAATTTTAGCTTAATCAAAGATGCTAAAGTTCAAATTAAAGTAATTGATGTTTCTGGTAGAGAGATTGCAATACTTAAAGATAATTATGTCTTAAGTGGTGAACAAAAGTTAGAATGGAAACCAATTGGAATTTCAAAAGGTATTTACTACCTTCATGTTAAAATTGGTGAAAGTATTAGTTTGAGAGAAGTTAGGTTTGGAAAATAGAATTTTAATTCTTGATTAGATTTGTTAAAAATATTTTACTTATTAACAATAAGAACAAAGTATTGTCGTTTCTGTAAATAATTATTTCAATATTATTTTTAAAGGTATTTTGTGAAAATCAAATTTTTCTTAACAGCAGTTTGCTTATTTGTTATAACTGCTCTTTCTATTAATGCAAAAGATGCTGAAGTAAAAATTAAAGCAAATATGCATTGTGCTTCTTGTGTTGGTAAAATTCAAGATGGTTTAAAATCAGAAGCTGGAGTTAGTACTTCAAATGCTGACTTAAAATCTAAAATTGTTACAATAGCTTATGATGATTCAAAAACTAACCCAGCAAATCTTAAAAAAGCTATTGCTGGAATGGGTTTTGATGCTACTGATGTAAAATCTGAATGTACTGATAAAAATGCTAAATCTTGCGATACTAAAGAAGGCAAATGCTGTTCAACTAAAGATAAAAAAGCTAAAGTTAAAAAATCTTAACACTAGTTTTTTAAGTCATAACCAATTATAAAAGCCCACTTCAAAAGAGTGGGCTTTTTCATCTAAGTGCATCTTTTATATATTTTTGTTCCATAAAAAAGCACCCCAAACGTTTTTTATTTAACTTTTGGGGTGCTTTTCATTAATAGGTGGACTTTTATATCTAATAATTTAACTAATTAGCCCATATTTCTTACCAACTTTACTGAAGGCATCTAATATTCCATCTAAATGTTCAATTTTATGTGTAGCCATATAACTTGTACGCATCATAGACATTGTTGGTGGAACTCCTGGAGGTATAAATGCATTTACAAATACGCCACCATCATACAAGTCTTTCCATATCATTAATGATTTTTCAACATCTCCAATAATAACAGGTACTATTGCTGTTTCACTATCAATTACATTGAAACCAAGGTTCTTAAAGCCTTCTCTCATATAATTAGCATTCTTTATTAATTTCCCAACTAGTTCTGGCTCTTGTTCCAAAATATCAAGAGCAGCTAAAGTTGCTGCACAAGAAGCTGGTGTTGGAGAAGCAGAAAATATTAATGCTGGAGAATGGTGTTTAATATAGTTGATTACTCTTTCTGGTCCTGCAACATAACCGCCCAATGAAGCAAAAGTTTTAGAAAATGTTCCCATTACCATATCAGTTTCGGCTGTTTTACCAAAAGCGCTTGCTGTGCCTCTACCACCTTCACCAATTACTCCTAAAGCATGTGCATCATCAACCATAACTCTAGCATTGTATTTCTTTGCTATAGTTAGCAAATCGGGTAAATTGACAATCTCCCCAGTAACAGAGAAAACACCATCTGTAACAATAAATTTTCCTGCATCAGCTGGTAACGCTTTCAGAACTTTTTCAAGATCATTCATATCATTATGTTTGTATCTTTTATAGTCTACATACATTCCTTTTGCCATCATAGCTCCATTCATAATGCAAGCATGATCTTCTTTATCTAGAATTAAGTAATCTCCTTTTGTAGCTACTGTAGCCAAAACTCCTAATGCAGTTTGGTATCCAGTACTGAAAAGAAGTACATCCTCAAATCCTAAATATTTAGCTAAACGATGTTCTAATTCTATATGCAAATCTAAAGTACCAGTAAGGTATCTTGAACCCGAGCATCCAGTACCGTATTTATTAATTGCATTAATTGCTGCCTGCCTTACTTTAGGATGTGCTGTCAAACCAAGGTAATTGTTTGAGCCAGCCATTATTACCTTTCTACCTTCAATAAATACAACAGGTCCTTCATTTTCTTGTATAGGCCTAAAATATGGATACAATCCAGCTGCTTTAACATCTTCAGCTCTTGTGAAATTGTAGCATTTCTCAAAAATGTCCACGAATCACTCCCAATTCTTAAATTTTAAATTAAATTTCAAAAAACAAATATACGAAAATGCAATTATGCTAAAAAGAAATTTTAAATATTTTGCAAATAATGTTTATAATTTCTTTTAATTAATGTTTGTGAATATCTCTATGTAATATTCTATTAATCTCTTTAGCTCTCTCTAAATCAGTCATTCCTGCTAATCTAGTCATTAAATCTCTATCATTGTAATTTTCCAAAACTTTAGCAATATGACTAATAACTTCTGCTGGGAAAACACCATCTTTTTCATAAAGTGATCTAACTCTAAGTAACATTTCTGATGCTTCAGCACAACTTGTTGCCATTTCATCAAAATCTAAACTGTAATCTGGTGATAATGAAGAAGAAGTCATCATACTATTATCACAAATATCTAAAGCCATATCTTGATTTGTCAATCCCCAAAGTGCAGCCATTGTAATTGCGGCTAAAAGCAAATGAGAATTTGAACTACCATCAGGGCTTCTTAATTCAACTACTTTTCTTTCTTCTCTTGTTTTCAATGATTCTGTCTGTTGCGGATTAATCAATTGTGCTATGTTATTTACCTTAGTCCATGCTGATGGTACTCTAATTGCAGTATTTGGACTATCACTCCAACAAACTGTTTCCAAATGCAGAAAGAGATGGTAAAAAATGACATAAGCCACCAATTAACATTCTTGCTTCTTTTGATAAATTATTAGTTTCATCAATCATGATACTTTTTCCATCTTTCATTAATTGCATTTGAATATGCAAACCATTTCCTTCTTGATTTTCATCAAGCTTAGGAGCAAAGAAAGTACCATAACCACGCTGATAAGCTACATTTCTAATTACCCATCTTGCTAGAACAAGTATATCTCCCATTTCGTCAATTGGTGTTGGAAGAAATTCAAATTCAATTTGTTCAGCAAATCTACCATTCAATTCATCATAATCACTTTTGATTTGAGCAATACTTCCTATATCATGATGTGCATATTTAACAGAGCCTGTAACTTGAGTTAGATGTTTTAACATTTCATTTACCAACTCTCCTGTTTTAATAAAAGGAGCCGAAGCGTGATATCCTGATCTTTGATTCATAGGAAATAATGAACTACTTTCCTTTCCATGTAAGTAACATTCAAGTTCGCCCATTGCATATAAGCTAATACCCGTTTTTTCTTGTAATATAGTTAAAGCATTATGCAATATGTTGTCAGGTGCAAAACTTGCACGCTCGCCATAAGGATTAATATACCTACAAACAAAATCTAAACTACCACTATCAAATGGGTTTAAAAATGCAGATTTGTATAAAGGTACAACATATAAATCTGCACTTCTATCATCTAATACATCTTTAAATAAAAAAGTTCCAGAAACTCTTTCACCTTCTGCTAAAATAGTCTCAGCATGATGACGAGATGTAATTGGAATTTTTAATTCTTTTATCTTGCCATCTAATGCGGTATAATGGAAAGTAATTCTTTCAATTTTCTTTTCAATAATAATTTTAAGCAGGTCTGCTCTTGTAAAATCCTCTCTAGTCTTGCCTATCAACAAGGTTAAGGGGTTAGTTAATGCGAATTGTTCACCATCATAAATCATATTATTTTACTTCCTAAAAAATACTTTCATAATTTTATCTATTCTAATTACTCGAAAATAGTAATTAATTATCTCAATACAAGCTATTTTTATTGCAAAAATAAAAAATTATAAAAATCACACTATTATTTAATAATATTCTGTTAAAATAAAATTTTATTTGCATTTCTTAAAAAATAGCTGTAAATTTGTAATTCTATTTTGTTTATTTACAAAATTATTGGGATGAAGCCAAGCGGTAAGGCAACGGTTTTTGGTTCCGTCATCGGCAAGTTCGACTCTTGCCATCCCAACAATATAATATTCTACTAAATATGTCAGATTTCAAAGTTGCTTCAGGACGTTCTAATCCAGTTTTAGCTCAAAAAGTGGCTAATACTCTGGGTGTTGAATTAGCTGGTACTCAAATTAAAAACTTTAGCGATGGCGAGCTTTGGGTTAAATATGACGAGAATATTAGAGGTGTTGATTTATTTGTAATTCAGTCAACAATAGCTCCATCTGATAATATAATGGAACTTTTGATAATGATTGATGCTGCTAAAAGAGCATCTGCTAAAAGAATTACTGCTGTTATACCCTATTTTGGTTATGCTAGACAAGATAGAAAAGATCAACCTCGTGTTTCAGTTACTGCAAAATTAGTTGCTAATTTATTAACTCGAGCTGGAGCTGATAGAATTATAACTATTGATTTGCATAGCTCACAGATTCAAGGATTCTTTGACATACCATTAGATCACCTTTATGCTTCAACAATTTTGTTACGAGCTTTAAAGGAATTAAATTTAGGACCTGTTACTTTTGCTTCACCTGATGTTGGTGGTATTAAAACAGCAAGAGCTTATGCAAATAAATTTGGTGGTGATTTAGTGCTTGTTGATAAAAGAAGAACTTCACATAATGTTGCTGATATTATGCATATTATTGGTGAAGTTGAAGGTAAGAAAATTGTAGTTATTGATGATATGGTTGATACTGGTACTACTTTCGTAAAGTGTGCTGAAGCTCTTATGTCAAAAGGTGCTGTTGATATTACTGGTATTTGTGTTCACCCAGTTTTTTCTGGTCAAGCACTTGAGAAAATTGAAAACTCTAAAGCTATTTCTAAAATGTTTGTTACTGATACTATTCCATTAAAAACTCAATCTAATAAGATTGAAGTTGTATCTGTTGCAGAACTTTTAGCTGAAGCAATTGTTCGTACACACGACAATCGTTCTATTAGCTCATTATTTGAAATTGAAAGATAAATTTAAAAAAAGGAAATAAAATGAGTGAAGCTACACTTACTGTAAAAACTCGTGAAACTGGTAAAAAAGCATCAAAGGCTGTTAGAAAAAGCGGTCTAATACCTGGAGTGTTTTACAAAAAAAATACTGAGCCAGTTGCAATATACTCTGATTCACTTACTTTGAGACCATTTGTTTACACAAATCAAGCTCGTACAATACAATTATCTATTGAAGGTACTGAAAAATCTTATAAGACTTTCTTAAAAGAAGTTACTTTTCATCCTGTTACAGATAAAATCCTTCACTTTGATCTTATGGGTCTTGAAAGTGATCAAAAAATTACGGTTGTTGTACCTATTAAATTAATTGGTACATCTATTGGTGTAAGAAATGGTGGAGTAATGCAACATACTCTAAGAAAAGTTAAAATTACTTGTACAGCAAATGATTTACCAGAATTTATTTCTGTAAATGTTACAGCCTTAGAAATAGCTGGTACTATTAATCTTGATGCTATCAAAAATGAAAAATATGAATTTGCTTTAAAAGATAATGCTGTTATTTGCTCTATAGCTCGCCCAAGAGTGAAAGTAGCAGAAGCTCCTCAAGGCAAAAAATAATTCCGAATTTAAATGATTTTAAAAAGAGCCCTCAAATTTTTTTGAGGGCTCTTTGTTATATGTTAATCTCAAGCAATTGAAGTTCCTAAAAAGAAATGAAATTTAGTTATATATATCTAAATTTTTAAAGTTGATTCATATTTTCAAAGTGAATTACCTTGAAATAAAACATACAAAGGAGCTTTTCAGCCACTTTATTGCTAAAAACTAAATACATCAGCTCTTAAATTTATCATACGTGGAGTGCCAAAATGAGACCCTCCAAAACTTGATTCAAATTTATACAAATAAGCCGTATCAAAAATATTAAGCACAGAAAGTGTTAATTTAAAAGGTAAATTAGCAAGTTTTCTAAAGTCAACTCCAGCAGACAAATCAAATATAGCATGAGGTGCTACTGATTTGTCAGGCGAGCCTTCCATTTCAGAATCTAAACTAAGCATATCAATTACTTTATCACTATATCCTCTTCGCTTTAGTTCTAATCTTGATTGAGCAGCATCTAAGCCTTTGCCAAGACTATCAACCAAATCAAATGGCAATCCAGAATCAAATCTACCTCCAAGAGTTGCAAATATTCCACTACCAAAATTGTAGTTGATATTAAAAGCAGCAGTTAATAATTGATTATGTTCTGTTGGGAAAAAATCTTCTCCAGCAAATGGATGAGAATAGTTATGTCCTTCTTCGCCCAAAATTAATCCAGAAGAAATAGGTGAGCTACCATCATCTGGTTTTAAACCTACTGAAAAACAAGTGCTGAAAGATAAAAACCCTGAGAAATTGTTCCAATTATTTAATTTAACTTGAAGTTCACCTCCGGCAACAAGTCCATTTTTAAGATTAACTGGAAAAATTACTCCTGAATTGCCCAACTCTACCTTAACTATAAAATCTTCAATTAATTTACCATATCCAGCCAAATCAATTGTCACATAATCATTTAATTTATATAAACCTCCTATTTCCAAAATATGAGATTTTTCGCTTTTTACTTTATTATCTATTCCCATTTGATCTTTTCCTGTAAGAGTTGCTGCTTCGATTGAACTTGAAACTAATATGTTTTCCAAAGGGCTTTGCATTGCAATCCTATTATAGGAAGCTCTCAAAATTAAATCTTCATTGACCAAATAATTTGCTCCTAATCTAAGTGACAAATTGTTTTCTGCTTTAAATAAATTAAAATAGTCATATCTCAAACCTACACTCAAATTCCACTTTTCAAAAGGGATTACATCTTGAACATAAGCAAATAATCTATTCCCATCTTTACTTTGGTCTACTAAAAATGGCTTGCTACCAGATCGAGTAATATCATAAGGAACAAACCTTTCATCGCCACCACTACTATCAGCTGTAGAAAGGCTTCTATTAGTAACTGCAAATGATAAATATTCTTTTAATGGATATACTTCTCCTCCAATACCAGCTTTGAAATTATCATTTTCTAATATTTTTGTTGTAAATTCTAACATTCCACCTATTACTTTATTATCTCTTTTGCCTCCCATAAAATATTTTTCATTTTGGAGAGCTTTGATTGAATCAGCAGAATTGGCAATACGATTTATTCCATTACTTGAAATTTCAGCAATATCATTGCGTGTATATCCAACCAAACTCATAACAGATTTTTCTCCTAATTCAGCATTTAATCTTAAACCAATCATTGAGTTGGTCATTGCTTGTTTTTGGTCTTGTTTTGAGCTGATTGTGCTATTCGGAATATCTAAATTGGAAGTGGAATAAGCACCTAAAATAACTAAATCAATTTTATCACTCAAAAGTGCATCGGCTTTAACAAAAATATTATTTGATTTGCCAGCATTATGAATAGGGTCACCCAATGATATTGGATCTAAATATCTATCTGTTTTTGAGCTTGATGCACCTACAAATAAAGCTATTTTCTGATCTAAATTTCCACCAATTTCTACTCCAGCATCATTACTAGCAAAAGAACCACTTTGTCCAAAAGCATGGGCAAAGATTGGTCTATCAAATCCTGACTTGGTATTAATATTCAATATTCCTGCAGTAGCAACTCCATATTCTGCATTTGCTCCACCTCTGATAAAATCCATTGATTTAATATTGCTAGCATTGAAAAGTGATGAGTAAATTCTAGTTTGATTGCCATAAACAGGGATTCCGTCAATTACATATTGAAGCTGTGCATCTTCGCCTCTTATATGCATTCTCCCATCTTCATCAGGTACAGTACCAGCGGAATTGAGGATAACTGTTTCTATAAGTTTAGAATTAGAAAAAACAGGCATCTCTTCAATATCTTTTTGAGTATATGTTGTTTTGCCTCCAACATTGCCTTTATCTGAAATATCAGCCAAAACAACAATTTCACTTGTTTTTTGCTGCTTAATATTTAAAATAATTTTTTGAGTTAAGCTAGAATTGAGGCTAACTTTTTTTGAAGAAGTAAGCAAGTCAGATTCGTAATATTCAACTAAATAATTTGAAAAAGGAACATCTCTAAAAGTAAAAGTACCATTTTCGTTTACTTTGTTTTCTTGAATAATACAATTATTTTGTACATTTTTTAGTACAATTTTGGAATTGGAACTAAACTTCCATTCAGGATATTTTATTTCACCTTTTATACTACTAGTTGGTTGAGCAAAAACTAAACTTGAAAAAGTCGAAAACAAAAACATAATAATAAATAATTTTTTCATTATTTTTCCTTTTAATAATTAATAAATAAAACAAACTCTAAGAATTTAATCTTGAGTTTTAAATAAAATTAGCATATTTTATTTATTAAAATCGAGGTGGAGGAGAGGGGAAATCGAGATAAATAGAAGAATAGTTAGAAATTAAATTTACATTGTTTAATAACAAATATTTGAAAATGATTTCATAACTTAATTTATTAGAAATATAATAAACAAAGCCTATAAAAATTGAATTTAATATTTTCTTAATATTATTTGTTTTGTCGTTTATATTTTTTTCAAGATAAGAAAAGAAAGTGCCATACATTTGCTTTTCTTTACTATCATTGAGTACAGTATAATAGATTGTACCATCCTTTTCATACTGGCTTATTATATCATAAAGATTATTTTGGTAATGAAATTCACCTTTATTTTCAAATCTAATTTTACTTTTAAGTTCTGACTTACTAATGCTAATAATTTCTTTCATTTTTTCACTTTCGCTACTTTTCTTGTATTTTTTGAACTCACTTTTGAAATATGATTTTAGTCCATAAAATGCAAATATCCCACCAATAGAATTGATGAGCAAAATAAGAATAAGGAAATATGTAGTAATTTTATTTAGCAAGTTTTGAGTATAGTTTGAAATCCAAAATCTTTTGACTAAAATATGTTTAGTTTATTGTAAAAAGTGGGTTAATATTATGAAACCCATAATTCTTGAAATCCAACAATATGCCATCTGTTATTTTCTTTTTTTAATAATACCACTAATGATTGACCCCATTCAGAAATTGCTGTAATAATAATAACAGCTTTTGTTTTTGTTTGATTCACAATTGGTTTTGATAATTGAATATAGTTCGATTTTCTTTTCTTAATGTCTGTTAAAACTATTTTCTCTTTTAATTCAATATTATTAAATTTAATTTCAAAGTTTTGAGAGTTTCTAATTTGTTGTTTAAAATAAACAATGTCATTAAAATTTACAAAGTAGGAATTTAGATACTTTAATTTAAATAATGTTTCTATGTGAATTCTAGATTGATTAGTAGATAGATCTATTTCATAATTATTAGTGTTAGTATCAATTCTTATTACGTCTAAATATTCATTTACAGCATATTTGCCATTTCCAATTAAAATTATTTCAGAATAAGATTCATATATTGGTATTTTATTCTTTTTATTATCATTTCTTAAAACTGTATTAACAATTGCATAGATTTCATCATCAGTAACATTTTCGAATTCTGGAGCTTTGTTACAAGAACAAAGTATAATTATTATCAATATGATTGTTTTATTAAAAATCACCGCATGGTCCTGGATCTTCGAAAACAACAATTAAATACTTAAACTTAATACCTAAAAATGGAGTAATTTTATTAGAAATAATTGTATGATTTATTAAATCGAAAGGTTTTTCTATGCCTATATCTAATGAAACACCTCCATATGAATGAGAATTTTCGGCTCTAAGCAATTGATTAAAACTTATCCCAATAGCAGATTTATATTGCCACCAAGGATTTGTATTTGAAAAATAGTCTAGTTTTGATTTAATAAAAATAGAAGAGGTCAAATTACTATTTCTATTAATAGGTAAATAAAACAAATTAAAATAAGATTTTGAATTAGTAAGTATTAATGGAATTGAAGCAATATAACTAAAATCTTTTACAGTAAAATCATCATCTTTTTTAAACAATCTTGGAATTTCTACTGTTGCAATTAACCAAGCTAAATTAAATCCAGTTAAATAATATGATCTTGATAATTCATTATTATTATATTTGTCTTTTTCAATCACATCAAAATTCAGAATATCTAACTGATAGAAATATTTATTGCGAACCAAACTCTTTGAGTACATTAGTTCATCCAAACCCAAAGTAAAAGATTTTTGATATTCATTTAACGTATATTCAAAATGAACTCCTGGTTTTACTAAAAGTCTCCCTGGATTAATACACAATAATTCACCTTGAAATGTAAAACTGAGAAATAGTATCAATATGATTTTTTTTGCTTTCATTGAAAGATATTTTCTAAAAAGAAGAAATTGTTTATCCTAATTTACAAAATAGAAAGCAGAAAAGGCAATAGTATTGTTGCTGATTTGGAAATAATTCAGAAATAAATATTATTTCTCATTAATTATGAAAAATTATAAAAAGTAACATTAGATTTTTACTTGATTTTTTAAGCTTTAATATTTATTAATAAATTTTAGAAAAATATTTTATGTAGTTACTATCTGAATTAAGTCATTGCAAATATAACTGTTAATTCTATCTATTTAATAAAAACTAATGAATTTCTAATATTGATAGTAACTTATTGAAAAACAATATAGATAAGTCTAATTTGATCATATTTGAACAAAAATAGATACAATTTTTTTCTTGCTACTTAAAAAAAATAGAGTTAAATTGAAATGATTGTGGAAAACTAAAACCAAGATAGAGGTAAGAATGAAGAAAATAGAAATCAAAAAATCAATATTAATAGCAGGCATAGCACTCACTTTGGGTACTTCTTTTATCAATAATGCCTATTCTCAATTAGCGAATCAACCAATTAAAGTTCAAAAAAGTGGTAATACTTACCCAGATGAGTTTTCAGAATTAGACGAAACTCCTTTTACAAGTCAAAATATAGATAAAAATATTGCTAAAGCTCTTGAGTTAGCAAATGAAAAATATAAAAAAGCAATTGAATTAATAGCAAAGAAAGACAAAGTTGAAGCTAAAAAATTGCTTGATAGTTCTTTTGAGATATTAAACAAATTATCTAATTATCCAAAAATTTCAGATAATAAGGATGTTCAAAGTTTAGTTGAAAAAATTACTGATACTTATGAGGCTAATTTTACTTCACTTAATGAATTAGATGAGAACTCTCCTGCTGTAGTGGTGCGAGATAAATTCACTAAAGATATTGATAAAGCAACTGAAAATTCTCCAGATATAAAAACCTTAGCACCAGACCAAAGAGATGCAGTTGTAGTAACTAATCCAGTTCCATCTATAAGTTTGCTAAGCTATCCGGTGGGTGAACAAGAATATATTCAAAAGCATATTAATTATTTATCTCAGACTAAAGCAAAAAAATTCTTTGAAAAATGGATGGAACGTAGTACAAAATGGTTTCCAATGATGAAACGAATTATTGCAGAAGAAAATATGCCTGAAGAGATTATTTACCTTTCAATGATTGAAAGTGGACTGAATTCTACTGTAGTTTCTCACGCTAGTGCAGTTGGACTTTGGCAGTTTATGATGGAAACTGGAAGAGATTATAATCTTAACAAGGATTATTCATTTTGGAAAGATGAAAGGCGAGATCCCGAAAAAGCTACTCGTGCAGCTATGCTTTTTTTGAATGATTTGTACAACAATTTCGGTGATTGGCATTTAGCTCTTGCAGCTTATAACTGTGGTCAAGGTAAAGTTCAAAAAACTATAAATCAAAGTAAATTGAAAAACCCAAGCTATTGGGATATTCGTAAAATGCTACCTAAGGAAACGAGTCATTATGTCGGACAGTACATTGCTGCAGCTTTAATTGCAATGAACCCAAAGGCTTACGGATGCAATACTGATACCTTGAAATTTCAAGATGAGTACAAATATGATATTTTTACTTTAAAAGAACCAACTAGTCTGAAAGCTCTTAACTATTGTGCTAATGGTGGTAATCAAAATGTAATTAAAGATTTAAATCCTGAAATCCTTCGTTCTATAACACCTCCCGATGCTACTGAGTACAAACTTAAAATTCCTTTTGGCACAAAACAAGACTTTATAACTAAGTTTAGTGGATTAACAATTGAAGAAAAACAACCTTGGATTACACACATTGTTAAAAGAAAAGAAACTTTGGCTTTACTTGCAGAAAGATACAATGTTCCTAAAAATGAACTTCTTGCTATGAACGATATTAGAAATATCAAATCAAAATTACAAATTGGCTCTCAAATTAAAATTCCAATTGATGCTGATTCTTACAATTCTATCAATGAAGATTATGATCAAAAACTTGCAATTGCTGAGAAATCAAAACCAACAACTAAAATTGAAGAAGATAATTCGAATATAACTCATACTGTTAAAAAAGGTGAGACCTTATTTAGTATTGCTAGAAGATATGGACTTTCAATAGATGAAATTAAAAGTTTGAATGATATTACAAAAAGTAATGAAAATGTTAAATCTGGACAAGAATTGATAATCGGTAAAAATGAAGCTAAAGAAAATTTCGCTGTTAAAGCTCCCAAAAAGCAAAAGGTTGAACAGGTAAAGATAGTAAGTCACAAGGTTAAGAAAAATGAAACTCTTAGTAGAATTGCTGATGATTATGGTGTTACTGCAAATGCAATAATGGAACTTAACAACCTAAAAAGACAAAAAGTAAAAACTGGACAAATCCTAAAAATCGAAACTGTTACCACTAAAACTACTTCAAAAAACAACAATTCTTATGCAGCTAAAACTACTAAAGTTCATAAAGTTAAAAAAGGTGAAAACCTTTCTATGATTGCAGCAAAATATGATGTTTCAGAAGAAGATTTGAAAGAAATGAATCCAAAATCAATTTCTGGTAATACTTTGTTCTCTGGCACAAAACTTAAAATTCCAAGTAATGAATCTAAGGGTTCTTCATCTGCTCCAGAAAAAGAAGTTAATAATGTTCCTAAGTTTTATAAAGTAAGAGCTGGCGAAACATTATATTCGATTGCTAATAAATTTGGTTTGAGTGTAAAATCAATCCAATCAAAAAATAAAAACTTAGATGAAAGTGGTTTAAAATCTGGACAAAAGATAAAGCTTCAATAAATTTTATAGTTATTAAATATTAAATTAACCTGCTCTAATCAAGCAGGTTTTTTTATGTGCACTAAGAAATTCCATTCCTTAGTTCCTTAGGAACGGAATATCGGTAGAAAATAGATACAAACAAATCCATAAGCACCGTAGGTGCGAAAAATAAAGCAATCATATTCAACAAAAAACTATGGTAAATTGAAGTAGTTTTGTAATTTTGAAGTACAATAATTAAAATTAAAAAATTGTAACAATTAAAGAGCAGACGGTTAATATGTATTCAGATGATGAATTAAAACTAAAAATTAAAGAATTATTTCCACCCAAAGGAAGATTAAGACAAAGAGATTTTATTATATACCAATTTTTACTTTTTATAGTTTTGATAGTAACTTATCTTGCTGCGATAGCTGGAGTACCCTTTGTATTTTTTTTAATATTTTTTTTGATAATGGTTGAAATTTACATAACAGCTAAACGACTTCAGGATTGTAATTTTTCAGGACTATTTTCTCTATTTATACTTATACCAACAATAAATGTGTTAGGCGTGCTTTTTTTATTAATTTATCCAGCTACAAAAGGGGAAAATGAATACGGGAATGATCCAAGAGAGCAAAATATAATTACCTAATAGATCCCCCACCTACCTGCTAAAATGTCAGATATTTTGCTAAAAATATCTTTATCTAAAAATATTATCTACATTTTTTAGTCTTTATCTATTCTTAAATATAAAAAGCTATGATAGATAATTTTAATAAAGTATTACAGCACAGATTTGGGCTAATTGGCGAATCTCCAGCAATGAAAGAAGCAGTTGATATGCTATTGCAAGCCTCTCCAACTGACTTGACTATACTTATTACTGGCGATACAGGCACAGGAAAGGAAGTTTTTGCTAATGCTGTTCACTCACTTAGCAATAGAAAGAAATTCCCCTTTGTAAGCGTTAATTGTGGTGCTATCCCAGAAACTTTGCTCGAATCTGAACTTTTTGGACACGAAAAGGGTGCTTTTACCGGTGCTCAAGACCAAAGAAAAGGTTTTTTTGAAGTAGCCAATAAAGGTACTATTTTCCTTGATGAAATTGGTGAAATGCCATATAGCACTCAAGTTAAACTTTTGCGCATATTGGAATCAGGTGAATTTTCTCGTCTAGGCTCTTCAGTAGTTCACAAAGTAGATGTGAGGGTAATTGCAGCTACCAATAGGAATCTTGAAGAAGAAGTAAGAGATGGCAATTTCAGACAAGATCTTTATTTCAGATTGAAAAATGTATTTATATATCTACCCGAATTAAGAAAACATCCAGATGATATTCCACTTTTGATAGAATATTTCTCTCGAAACGTTTGTGAAAAAATTGGACTGAAATATGATGGTTCTTCTTCTGATGCAATTGAAATATTAACTCGTCAGACTTGGCCAGGAAATATAAGAGAGCTAAAAAACTTAGTAGAAACAATGATAACTCTTGAAAAAGCAAGTTATCTTACTCCAGAAATTGTTCGTAAGTACGTGAAGCCATCTTTGCCTCCACACGTAGATTTTCCTGTTATGGATTCTAATTCTTTAGTCAGAATTCCAAAGCAAGATCAAACTGGCAATGGTCAATTTGAGCTTGGCTTGATTTTCCGTAGTATATTAGCTTTACAAAATGAAATATCTGATGTAAAAACTATGCTTCGCCATACTATGAGTGATATTGAACAAATTAAATTCTCAAAAAATGAAATTCAATATCAGAAAGTGGAACAAATAAAATCTGATGAAGAGTATTTTGAAAATCTTGAAAATCTAAAACTTGAAGATATGGAAAAGCAACTTATTACTGAAGCATTACGCAGATATCACAATAATCGTAGGCAAGCAGCAAGTGCTTTGGGAGTAAGCGAAAGAACACTTTATAGAAAAATATCTGATTATGAAATTACTGAATAACAATTAAAATATATATATGAATTTTCCTTCCCTAAACGAACAAATGGATATAATCAAGCTTAGTGCAGTTGATTTACTGCCTATTGAAGACTTGGTTAAAAAAATTGAAAAATCAATTAAAACTAAAAAACCATTAAATATCAAACTTGGTGCCGACCCAAGCCGTCCTGATTTGCATATTGGGCACGCAGTTGTTTTGCAAAAAATGCGACAATTTCAAGACTTAGGTCATAATGCTATCTTGATTATTGGTGATTTTACTGCTATGATTGGCGATCCAACTGGCAAATCTAAAACAAGACCTCAGCTAACTCTTGAAGATACTCGTATAAATGGCAAATCATATATTGACCAAGCTGGGTTGATTTTATCTCAAGAAAGACTTGAAGTAAGATACAATTCCGAATGGTTAAACAAAATGACTTTTGCTGATGTGGTAACTCTTACTGCTAAATATACTGTTGCTCAGCTTTTGGAAAGAGACGATTTTAGTAAAAGGTTCAAATCTGGTACTCCTATTAGTGTGCACGAACTTCTTTACCCACTTGCTCAAGCAATGGACTCTGCTGAAATTGAAGCAGATGTGGAGCTTGGCGGAACTGACCAAAAATTCAATCTACTTGTAGGTAGAGAAATACAAAGAGCTTATGGCAAAGAAGCACAATGTATTTTAACTATGCCTATCTTAGAAGGTACAGACGGAGTGGAGAAAATGAGTAAATCGCTTGATAATTATATTGGGCTTACTGATTCACCTCGTGATATTTTTGGTAAAGTGATGTCTATTCCTGATAATTTAATTTCAAGATATTTCAGATATGGTGCTTATGCTTTGGAATCTGAAATTAAGGCAATGGAAGAAAATCTTAAAGATCAAAGTTATAATCCAAGAAATGCAAAAGTAGAAACAGCAATTCGTATCGTTGACAAATATCACCCAAAAGGCTCTGGTCAAGTAGCTTTAGAGGAATTTGAGCGAATATTCAAAAATAAAGATTTACCAGATGTAATAGAAGAAATGGAGCTTGATACTAGTGAACTTGGTGCTACTCCAAAGCTATCTGCTGTAATGGTAATTACTAAAATGGTAGAATCAAACAAAGATGCAAAACGTATGATAGAGCAAGGTGGGGTTTACCTTGATAATGAAAAAGTTAGTGATATAAATCAAAATATAGATTTATCAGAATTTAGATTGATTAAGGTTGGCAAACGTAAGTTTTTAAAAGTAAAAAGTAAATAATTGAAAGAAAGCAGAAAATATCTTGAGCCTACTACTGTAGCCCAACTTCAGAATATCGAACTTAAAGCAAGACTTGTGGTAGAGGGATTTATCACAGGTTTGCATAAGTCGCCATACCACGGTTTTAGCGTAGAATTTTCAGAGCATCGCTCTTACCGTAGTGGTGATGAAATTAGGCATATCGACTGGAAGGTTTATGCTCGAAGTAATAAATTTTATGTGAAGCAATTTGAAGAAGAAACAAATCTCAGATCTATGATTGTTTTGGATTCAAGTGCTAGTATGAATTTTGCTTCAGCAGGCAATATATCAAAATTTGAGTATGGTTCTTATCTTGCTGCTGCTATGGCATTTTTGATGATGAAACAGCGTGATGCAGCTGGTCTTGCTACTTATGATACAGAAGTTCGCAAATTTATGCATCCTCGCTCCAAACAGTCTTATATTGCTGAATTAATTAAAGTATTGGATACTACCAAGCCAAGCAATGGCACAGGCACTGCAAATGCTTTGAATGATATTGCAGAACGATTAAAAAGGCGTGGACTTGTAATAATAATTAGTGATTTCTTTGATGATTTGGATTCGGTTGTTACTGCTTTGAAGCATTTCCGCCATCAAAATCACGAAGTCATTGTTTTCCAAACATTAGATCCTCGTGAATTAGATTTCAAATTTGGCTTTACTTCTGATTTCATTGATTTGGAAACAGGCGAAGAAATTAGTACACAGCCCTTTCAAATTCAAAAAGCATATCAAGATGCAATGAATGAATTTACAAATAGCATCAGAAAAGAATGTTTCAATCTAAAGATTGACTACCACTTAATAGACACCTCCCAAACATTTGACATTGCCTTAAAAGAATACCTCAAGAAAAGACAAGGCGGCGGGTGAGGAGGAATTCAGACCAAATTAACTTACTGCTAACTTTCTTGACTCACTTAATAAAGTTGGAGGAATTGAATCTTCGAGTAGCCAAATAATACTCATAGGCTGGCTTCCTTCATGAGATACATACTTAAGCTGACCAAGGAATATATAGCCCATCGTTAATTTATTTTCATCTTCATTTTTTTCTCTTACAAATAGTAAAATCTTTTTACCTTTTTGTGAATGATTTATATAGCTTAATCCTTTGGGTGAATTTGGTTTTGCTGAGTTTTGACTTTGCCAATGAAACATTAAATCAGTAATAGCATAATCTTGATACATAGTAGTTGGTGAATAATCTCCTTCAGATTTATCAAGTGTAACAAATAGTGCTTCAATGTTTAAAAATTTATTTTCTGCAACTCCTTCTCGATTTGAACTCTTACTATCTTCTTTATTTAAATTTAATGCTACAAAGATTTGATTTCGAGTATAACGGCCATGCAGTTTCAAGGGGAAAGTAAAATCTAAATTACAAGACTTTTCAATGCATTCACAATTTTTAATTCTAATATCTAAGTAATTTAAAATCTCATTAACTAGTTGATTGTTTTTTAATACCTCATTAATACCTTCAATAACACTTTTGTATCCTAATTGTAATGGAGCACTTTGAAAAATATCATAAAAAAGAAATAACAAAAAAACTTTGTTTTCAGCATTGTTTAGGAAATCTCTATTTTCAACTAAAGATTTAATTTTTTTGAAGTAGCTAATACTATCAGTAGACAACCATGTTGTTCCAAGCATTCGTCCAATTTCTTCATCGAATATTGTACATTTAAAATCAGGTTCCACTCCTGCTTTATTCAACAAAGTATTCCAAGTATTCTTAGATCTGTAAATATCAAATAAACTTAAATTTTCGAAGTTTAAAAGGTTGGTCAAATTTAATTCTAAAGTACAGCTGTTTTTAAAATTCTGAATTTTTTTAAGTAACTTAACTAATCCAGAACTAGAAGCTTTTCTAATGTTTTCTATAATAATTTCTTTAGCTCTTTTTTCTAAAACTATTGAGCATCCTAATGGTAAATGAGAAAAATCTGAATCAATTTCATACTTGATTGTAGTATGTGTTTTTCCTATCATTGCTCTAAATTTATGCTCGAAATCATATTCAGGATTTGAATTCCCAACAAAATCAAGTATAGTTAAACAATCTTTACCTTCAAATAATCTTAAACCTCTACCCATTTGTTGAAGAAAAATTGTTAAACTTTCAGTTGGTCTTAGAAATAGTACTGTATCAATTTGAGGTATATCTATCCCTTCATTAAACATATCTACAACAAATAAATAATTAATTTCTTTTGACTTTAATTTATTAAATAAAGCAACTCTTTCTTCTGAATTATCACTTGTTAAATCAGCTGCTTTCAATCCGTATTCATTAAATTTTCTAGACATATATTGAGAGTGCTTTTTGGAAACACAAAAACCTAGAGCTCGAACTTCATTAATGTTTGTTAAGTATTTAATGCAATTTTCTAAAATGTCATTAACACGTCTATCATCTTCAGAATAAACTTTTTCTAATTCAGAAACTTCATATCTTCCTTTACGCCAACTTATTGTCGATAAATCTACTGAGTCAGTAATTCCAAAATATTGAAAAGGGCTAAGTAATTTTCGATTCAAAGCTTCCGGTAATCTTAACTCTGCTGAGATAATATTACCAAAATCCAACAATATATCTTCCCCATCCATTCTTTCTGGAGTTGCAGTCAAACCAAGTAAAATTTTAGGAGTAAAATGCTTAAGAATAGGTCTATAGCTTTTTGCAGGAATATGGTGAACTTCGTCTATAACTATATAATCATAAAAACTAGCTGCTAAATTTAAATTTAGGAACCTATTTGAAATTGTTTGTATTAAGGCAAAAACATGTTTATAATTACTTGTTTCATTTTTTCCGAACCATAGTTCACCGAAGTTTTGATTTTTTAAAATATGTCTATAAGTGTAAATAGCTTGCCTTAATATTTCTTCTCTATGAGCAACAAACAAAAAATTTGAAGATGGGTTTTTGATAAAGTATTCTTTAAAATCGAATGCAGAAATAACTGTTTTGCCAGTCCCTGTTGCTGCTATTATAAGGTTTTTAAAATTTCCATTTGATCTTTCGGAAATTAACCGTTCGAGTATTTCTTTTTGAAAATTATGAGGTATAATATCAAAGAAATTTGAAAATTCATTATTATCTTGTGTATTTTTTTCTTCGCTTATTGCATTTCTTAATTTGTCTTTATGTATGTTGATATCGTAAACTTCAAACTCATTATCATTCCAATAAGTATCAAATGTTTTTTGAAACTTATCTATTATATGTGGTATTTCTTGACTTGTAACTTTCAAGTTCCATTCAAGTCCACTTGTCAAAGCTGACCGTGAAATATTTGATGAACCAATGTACCCGGTATGAAAATTAGTATTTCTCAAAAATAAATATGCTTTTGCATGTAATCTTTCTTGTTTTGTATTGTATGAAATTTTAATTTCTGTATTAGGTAATTTGGCTAATTCTTCAATAGCTTTTGAATCAGTAGCTCCCATATAAGTAGTAGTTATGATTTTTAATTTTTTACCACTAATTGTAAAATCTTTCAATACTTGTAAAAATATTCTCAATCCAGAAAATTTAATAAAGGAGACAATCCATTGAATTTCATCAGCAGTTTGGATTTCTTTTCTAATTTCGGATTCTAAAGATATTCCACTTTTATTTCCAGTAAAGAGCGCAGATTGTCTTAAACCTGATGTAGGATATAAAGAACTTAAATGTTTTTCTAAATCAGGATAAGGAGAGTTTATTTTAGAAAAAACTGCTTTTAAAATTTTCCCTTCTGATTTTATAAGATTTTCCTCTAAACCATGATTTTTAATTTCGCTTGAAAGTAATAGAATCAATTTATTTGCGAGTTCGATTTGGTTGGTAACACTATCATCTTTTTCTTTAACAAATCCTAATGCTGTTTGGAAAACCTTAGAAAAATACTGAGATAATAATAATGCTGCATCTTTTCTTTTTAATAAAACAGTCTCTACAAAATATTCTTCAAAATGTAGACTACCAATTTCTTCAGTAATCAATTCATTTATTAACTGTTCATAAATTCCAAGTACCATAAACTAAACACATTCTAATAATTTTTAAAATATACAAATTTAATTAACTTCACGACAAAGTTTTAAATATATTTCAAAAAACAATAAATTTATAAATTCGCATGTTGAAAAGCATAATCAATTTTATTTCTTCACATGCTCCCATCCCACACTACAAACAGAAAGATTGAATTGAGTTAGATTCATAAAGAAAAAGTCCTTTTCTAACTATTATACCAATAGCATTTGTTTTTTCTATCCATTCAGTAGCACTTATTACAAAGCTAGGCATCCCAGCCTGCATTTTAAAGTGGTCAGAATCTACTACTTTAAAATCAGGATTGTGAATTTTTTCCCAAACGCTTAAGAATTCTAGTGCATATCTTGTCCTAAGCCAATTTTTAATAATATCTGCAGCTCTACTATCGCCTGCTTTTGCATTTGCCATATCAGTAAGTGAAATATAATCTTTATTTTCAATTGAAAGAATTGTAATATCTTTATTTTCTACTTTTATTTTTTCCATTATTATTCAATTATTTTTTCAAATATAGTAAAAAATATGATATTAAAAGCAATGCAGTTTATTTACAAAATAATTTCTAATGTTTTAATGTAAAAATTATATATCATATCATCAAAAGAAGATATTAGAAAAGCAATTCCAATGGAAGAAGCTTTTAGAATGATTGAATTGAGTATAAATTCATATATTAATCATAATGGTATTTACAGCTGTAAATTAAAATGTTATCGTCTTCTATTTTGTAAACTAATCTATGTTCTAAATCAATTCTTCTTGACCACAAACCCTTTAAGTCATATTTCAAAGGCTCAGGTTTGCCTTTCCCAGCAAATGGAGTGTGATGGATTTCTTTAATTAGTTCATTTATTTTCTTAAGCATTGATTTATCTTGATTAAACCAATTTGTATAATCCTCCCAAGCATTTTTTGAAAATATGATTTTCATTCTACATCAATCAAATTGTTCGTAACTATAACTCCAGTTTGCATCTGTTCAATTGATTCAAATATTCTTTTAGCATTATTTTTAGAGCTTAATAAATGTAATGTTTCAATTATAGAATTATACTCTTCTAATGAAATCATTACTGTTCCTTTGCCTTTACTACGCTTTATGATTAGAGTTTCATTATTTTCTTCTACTTTATCAAGGAATTGTTTTAGCCCACTTCTAAGCTCTGAGTAATTTGCAGATAACATATTTTGCATTAATTTGTTAATAAAGCACAAATATAAGTACTTAATTTGCAATATCAAAAGAAATTATATTATTCTCTCAAACAGACCTAATTGATGGTATATTTGAAAATATTTACTATATTTGTAAATTAAGTTTAATAAATTATTTTATGTACCCATTCCCTACTCTACATACAGAAAGATTGAAATTGCGAAGGATAGAAATTAGTGATATTACTTCGCTTATTAAGTATTGCAATAACAAAGCTATTTCAGATAATATATTTAAAATACCTTATCCCTATACTGAAGAAGATGCAATCTTTAGAATGAATTTTGTTCTCCAAGGTTTCAAAAATAAAGACAGATTTGTTTTTGCTATTACTTATGATGGAAATGATGAACTAATTGGAGAAATTGGTTTGCATCTTGATAAAGATAACAATAATGCACAATTTGGATATTGGGTAGCAGAGCCATTTTGGAATAAAGGAATTGCCTCAGAAGCTTTGAGAGCTATTCTTAAATTTGGATTTGAAGAGTTAAAGCTAAACAAGATTTATGCTACTCATTATCCTGAAAACCCAGCATCAGCAAAAGTAATGATTAATAATAAAATGATTAAAGAAGCAGAGCTAAAAGATCATTATAAAATTGATGGATTGTATAGAACAGTTATTCAGTATAGGCTAACAAAAGAGGAATATTTAGAATATGGGATTTTAGTTATTTAATTTAGTTATCTACTTTAGGTTTTCAAATTTCTGAATAAACTATTTGGTATAGATTAAATTGAAAGTTTCTATCAAATCTCAATAAAATATTAAGTAAAATTTATAAATGTAATTTTTTATTAGTATTTACTATGTTTTTTTCTTAATTTGAAACTGCGGCATTGTAAAAGGTTAAAAATATTATTTAAACCTTTTGAAAAAAACAATCTTACCTTTTATAAAAACATATTAAAAAGAATTAAATATGCTTAAAAAGCATTTTATAGTTATTCTCATAACTTTTGGCTTAGGAAGTGCAAGTACACTTTTAGCACAGATGCCTCAAGAAACAAATATTTTTGGTTTGGAAAGATATGATGAAATTAACTTTAATTACGATCTAGGTTTATTAAAAAAATCAGATTTAGACCTAAATAAGTTGCTAAACGAAAATTTAATAGCCTCTTCAAATGATAAAGAAAAGCTATTAGAAATTAAAATCGAACTCAATCAGCAAAATTATCAAATTGCAGAAGATAAAATTAACAAATTTTTAATCGAAAGGTCCAATTCCCCTCTTGTTACTTATGCTGCTTACGAAAGAGCTTTGTTGTATTTTGTTAGAAAGAATTTCGAAAGGGCAGAATACTTTTTTGAGCAAACACGTAAAATATCAGAAGAAGAATTTGCTGCTCGCAATGATGATAGTTACAGAAAAGTTACTTATAATTGCATTTATTGGAGAGCAGTTTCCCTTACTATGCTTAGCAAGTATATTGAAGCAAAACCAATATTTGAAGACTTAATACTAAGATTCCCCAAAAGTGAATTTTCAGATGACGCACTTTTTGCTTTAGGACAAATAGCTGAAAACAATTCAAATTATGACGATGCAATTGCATATTATAAAAGAATTAGAGCTGAATATCCGAATTCAAATTCTTACATTTCTGCTTTAATAAGAGAAGCTAACAACAATTTAGTATTAAGAAATGCATCTACAGCAACTTTGCTTTTAGAAAGAGCAGATGTTACTTTAAACGGCATAGATAAGAAGGATTCTAATTATGCAAGATATGAAGGACAAAGTTTTGCAAATAATTCAAGAGAGCAAATCTTATACTTAAGGGGTGAAGCAGCTAATTTATCAAAAAACTACAGTCAAGCTACGAATTTTTTCAAGTCTTTTTTAGAAACTTTTAACCAATCTAGCATGATTAACTTAGCTAGATTAGGTTATGGTTGGTCATTGTTAAATTTAAGTGAATATAATGAATCATTAAAATACTATGACGAAGTGATAAACAATGCAAGCGATAAAGAATGGAAAGCAAAAGCATTAGCGCAATTATATCGTATTATTGCACTAAAGAAACTAAATAATATAGATCAAGCAAAAAAAGAACTTTCTGCATTGACTGTTCTATCTAATTACCCATATTTATCACAGGCTCTTATTGAACTTGGGCAGCAATATTATGAAGAAAAGGATTATTCAAACGCAAGGAAAGCATTAGAAAGAGCAGATAGAGAGGCACAAGAACCAGTTACAACTGTAAGAGCTAAATTGTTGTTAGGTGGAACTTATCTTGAACTTCTTGTATGGGACAAAGCAATATTTGAATATAGAGAAGCTTATTCTATGGCTAATAATACTCCTGAAATATTTATGCCTGAAAAGAAATTCTTTATGCAAGAAGCTAAACTCAAAGAAGGAATTGCTCTAGTTCAAAATCAAAAAAGTAATGAAGCAATTACTGCTTTGACTAATTTTGTAGCTAATGGTGAAAAAGATTCACGATTGGGTGAAGGATTGTTTTGGCTTGCTGAAGCATATTATAGAAGTGATATGCTAACTAATTCTATACAAACTTGTGAAAGTATTTTAGATAAAGGATTAAATAATGAAAGGAATGAAGAAGTCCTTTATACATTAGGTTGGTCGTATTTTAGAAAGAAAAATTTCAACCAATCCTCAAAGATATTTGATAAGCTTATTAATGAATACCCAAAAAGTAAATTCAATGCTGAAGTTTTATGTAGACAAGGCGACGGCTACTATATGGTTAAAAATTACATTAAAGCTACTGAGGCTTATTCACGAGCTTCTAAAGTTAATGATAATTCAGATGATAGCCAATATGCAGCATATCAACTTTGTCACTCTCAATACAGGTCAGGTAAATTAGAACCAGCTATAACTTCACTTTTGGATTATGTTAGGAAATACAGCCGTTCTAGTTTGGCACCAAATGCAATGTATTTGATTGGTTGGATTCGTTTCCAACAAAAAAGATACAATGAAGCTGTCGATAATTTTAAATATTTATTAGAAGCTTATCCTCAAAGCGGATTAGTTGCAAGATCACATTATGCAATTGCAGATGGTTATTTCAATCAAAGCAATTATGAAAAAGCTATGAAGGAATATAAGTATGTAATAGATAATTATCCAAATAGTGATTTGGCTCCAGAGGCTATGCGTGGAGTTCAACAAAGTTTAGTTCTTTTGGGAAGAGATGATGAAGCTGTTGAGATAATCAATAATTTTACAGAAAAGAATCAAGATTCTCCATTTTTTAGAGATTTTAAAGAAAAAGCTGCTAATATTCTTTTTGATAATAGAAAATATAAAGATGCAATTACTGAATACGAAAAAATTATTCAAAAATATCCAGATAGTCAAAAAAATGCTGAATCAATTTATTGGATAGGAAAAAGCTATGCTTCTATGGGCAATACTATTGAGGCTGAAAATTCATTTGTAAATCTTCAGAAAAAATTTCCAAAGTCTGATGAAGCACCTCTTGGTATGTTAGAAAATGCATTAATGCAAAAGAAACTTTCTGACATTAGAAAAGCAGATTCAATTTTATTAAGTCTTGGCAAACTTTATCCTGAAAATTCAGTAGCTCCTCAAGCAGCTTTCGAAAGAGCTGTCATGAAACATGGAATTGGTGATACTACTAAAGCAATGGGTATTTATTATTTTGTAGCTGATAGTTTCCCAAACTCTGAATATAGTGTAGAAGCTAGATATAGGATAGCTCGTTATTTGAAAAATAAAGATTTAAACGATTCAGCAAGAAAGGAATATTTAATTCTTGCTGATACAAAAGGCAATCCTGAAATTGCATCCGAATCTAGATACAGAGTAGCTGAACTATATTTAAGGGATAACAAACCTGATTCGGCATTGATTCATTTCGAAATAGTTAAAGAAAAATTCTCAGGTATGGAAGATTGGTTTTCTCTTTCATTATTAAGCTTGGGCGAGATTTACGAAGGTAAATCAATGAAAGACAAAGCTTTAGAAATATATAACGCTATTTTATCATTAAGACCTGATGATGATTTTGGTAAAACAGCAAAACAAAGATTAAAGAGAATGAATTAATATGAAAAAGACATTTTATATAAAACTTATTCTTGTGTTAATTGCTTTTAGCAATTTTAACTGTTTAATCTCACAAGAAGAAGTAAAAGAAAAAAAGAAAAGTGCAGAACCATTTGATTTGCCTAACGCAATAATTTATGGTGATGCTCAAGTAAGTGTAAGTTCTGGTGTAAAGCAATTCCCATTAAAAACAAGACCACTTAATTTGAGAGAGCTTGATTCTATTAATTCTCTCGAAAAACAACAAACCAATAATTTAAATCCTGAACAGTTAAAAACTGATGTTCAAATGAGAGAATATAGTAATGGTTATTTGACTGGTGAATTTGGTAGATTTACAAATCCTAAATTGGATATTGGTTATAAATTTGCAATGGGCAATTACAAACTTTACGCAAATGGTGGATTTGATTATTTTGGAGGGCATTTGCCAATGGCTGATTATACCAAAGGAAATGTACTTTTAGTTTCTGATTATATCGCTCCTGATAAGTTTTGGCTTTTTGGTGGTAGTAAAACTAGAACTACTTTTATGTTTAATAATAATGCTTATAATACTTATGCAGATTCAACTCCCAAAGCTCGATCTACAAATAATATGAAATTCAATTTAGATGTAGATGGGAATTACAATGGATTTAAATTTTATACTGGTGCAGGATTTAAGTATTTTGCATTAAGTGCCGATAATAATACTAGTGAGAATGGATTCTCAGCTTTTTTGAAAGTAATCAATCCACTTACTGATATGAATATAGGAGCTGACTTTTCTTTTGATATGAATACTTTGAGAGGAATGAGTACCAAACTAATTAATATTGCTGGGTTAGCAGACCTAACAAATGGCAATATTAAATATTATAGTGAATTAGGAATTCAGTTAAGCTCTAATTCAAGCGAAGTTAATTACTTTAACCCACTTATAAAAGCGGGATTTGATTATAAATTTAATAGAGAAGTTACATTTAAAGGTGATTTGCAATCTGGTAGGAATTGGAATGAGTTTGGAAATTTAATGATTTCCAATCCATATCTGAATAGTAATGCTCTTATAGATTATGAATACAATTTAGTAAAGATAAAAGCAATGGCTCAATATCATCCAATTGATAATTTTAATATAAGTGGTGGTTTAAGCTTTTCATTGATTAAAAATATTACTACTTTTGTTGATAGTTCACTTTCAACATTTGGTTTGGGCTATTTTGATGGGAATAAAATCAATATATTTACAGATGTTAGTTATAAGATTAATTCCAATAGTAAATTGAGTGGATTTTTCAGTATTAATTTCGCAAATATTAGTGATAGTAGTAAGAATATTCCTTATTTGCCTATTTTGAATACTAAAATAGTATATAAATATAACGTAAATGAGAATTTCTATACTAATTTGTTTTTGAATTATGTTGGCTCAAAATTTGCAGATATACAGAATAAAGTAGAAATACCTGCTTATATTAACTTAGGTTTAGATGTTAATTATAAATATGATGAAAAGATGAATCTTTTTATTAAATTTGATAATATTTTAAATCAAGAAATATATATTTGGAATAAATACAAAGAACGTGGAATTTTTGTTTCTTTAGGAATCACCTGGCAGTTTTAAATGGCAATTTTCGACAATAATCTCAAACCAGAAGAAGAATTTGGTGCCTTTATACCCGGCTCACAAGATGATGACTCATTTTATCTTGAAAAGTTGGATAGTTATAATGGTGTATTGCCTGATTTTAGTGTTGAAGAAACTGCAATTTCTGACTTAATATTAGAACAATTAGATCCTGAAGCAATATCTAAAAGAAATGTAAGAAATGATGCTAAAAAACATGATGATTTTGGTGCAAATTATACTCCAAATGTAATTCCTGAAAAAATCATTCCTGAAGATGATCCACCTCAAGACTACGACAACCTAACAAATTATGTAAAAGAAGAACTCCATGAAGGGGATTCTAATAGTGAACCTAAGTGGGGCGATGATTATATCGGGTCATCACCTGAAGAAAATAATTTTGAAGAAGATGAAGAACTTAATTTTGCAAGTGCGATTCCAAAAGCTTCAAGTAATGATGGTCTTGTTGACTTTGATTTAAAGGCATTACTACAATCCGAATTAGATCGCTCTAAAGAAAGAAACGCTAACAAACCAGTAGTTGATGATGGATTTAATAGTAGTAGTTCTGATAACTCTAGAGGATCTGGCGGAGCTTATGTTTCACCTTTTGGAGAAGTTGCTTCTTTTGAAGAACACCCAGAAGTTTTAGCTTTTGATAATATTCATGGAGATTCGCCTTCTACTTATGGATTAAAAGAAATAACTGATGCAGAGAAAGAAGATGAAAAAAACAATAATGACCCAAAAAAATCTAAAAAAGAAAAGAAAAAAAGAAAACCAATGCCATTGTGGCAAATAATATCAATTGCTTCTGCTGCAGTTCTTGTTATTGGTGCATTAATAGCATTTGGACTATTTAAGTTTGTTACTGATCCTACTTTTATGAGATTTGCTCGATCTAAATCTGACACTATTCAAGTAAGTTCTAAAGAAAAACCTAAATCTAAAAAATCAAAAGAGATTAAAGTAGTAGAAAGTACTCCTACTGAGAAAGTAGTTGAAAAAGAGGCACCAAAAGAAGTTGCCTCTAATGAACCAGTTGAAGATAAAACAAATAATGAGACTATTAAAGAAGAACCTAGAAAAGACGATTCCAAAAAAATTGAAATAGCTGAACCTACTAAAAAAATTACTTTAAAAGAAATTCCGTCAAAAAAGAAAGATATTCAAACTCCTCAATTTGACAAAAAAGTTGTTGAAAAAAGACAGAAAGAACCAAAAGTAAATAGAAATAAATCAACAAAAGAAAATGTTAGTACAGAAAAAACTGAAAATGTTGCTAAAAACATTACTCCTAAAAAAGAAGTAAAAGCAAAAATTAATGAAGTTGCTGATGATGAAGATAATATAAAACCTTCATTTGCAGTACAAATTTATGCAACACCTTCAAAAGATGATGCAGAAGATTGGGTTAAAAGGTTAAAACAAAAAAGTGCTAAAAACGTTCGTATAGATTCGCAAATGATTCGTGACGTAAAATGGTTTAGAGTTAGATTTGGTGACTTTGAAAATAAAGAAGATGCTAAATTAGCTGCTTTAAAGCTTGGGTTTGCTCAGTCGTGGATTGATAGAGTTAGGTAGATTTTTTTTTTGAAACATTCATCGGGGGATTATAATGTTTCAATCGTCAAGTAAAGAAGATAGAGCAGTTACGCTCAACATTAAAATACCATGGGATAAATATACTGCAAGAGGTTACTTCGTATCTCTTTTGGTATTATTACTATTCTATTTCCTAAGTCCATTTATGCAAATGGACAAACCTCAACCTATAAGAGAGCGAGTTACTATACCTATCCAACTTTTAAACTTTGGTTCAGGAGATGGTACTGGCTTGAGATCAGGTAATCTAACAAAAGAAGGAGCTAAAGCTAAAGGTGAAACTCCAAAAGTTAATATTCAAGATGCCGAACAAACACCTAAAGATGCTAAAGTACAAAAATCAACTCCAAAAGTAGATATTGCAGATGCTGGCAGATTTAATCCTGTAAAAAAAACTACTACAGAAACTAAAACTCAATCTGACAAAGGAGGTACAGGTCAGCAAAATATTGGTGCAAAAAATGGAGATGCTCACGAAGGATCAGGACTTGGCAAAACAGGAACTGGCAAAGGTGCAGGAGATGGTTTTGGTGATATTAATTGGGGTGGTGGTGGAAATAGAATTGTACAACATAAGGAATTACCTAAGTTTCCCAAAAATGTGAATAATTCAGCTCAAATTGTTCTTAGATTTAAAGTATTACCTGATGGTACTGTAAGTAGTATAGTCCCAACTCAAAAAGGGGATCCTGCTCTCGAACTTGCAGCAGTAAACGCTTTGAAGAAATGGAGATTTAATCCTTTAAAAGACGATTCTCCTATTATGATTGGCACTATCCCTATAACTTTTATTCTAAGATAAATTTGAAAAAAGCTATTGAAATATCTCTAATATTAATAGTATTTATATTAGTAAATATTCAATCTGCATTTTATCAAAAGCAAATTACTTTTAATTCTGGTCAGGGTTGGGATGGTGTTGAGTATTTTACAACAGCTAAAGAATTTTCTCAAAATATAAAACCAAATGCAAAAGCTCCATTTGTTTATCGAATTGGTACTCCATTATTAGTATCTAAAATATTTCCCAATGACATTAATTATGGCTTCAAAACTCTAAACCTATATGCAAATTTCATATTAATTGTCCTATTTTATTTAATTTTATCACACTTTACTCAATCGAGTTTTCTTAGAATTTTGTTTTCTATTTTATATGTTATTCAATTTCACGCACCTATAAGATTTACTTATTTTTATCCTATTCATACAGATTCTATAGCTCTTATATTCCTGTTCTGTGGTATTTTAGTATTAATAAAAGATATTAAAAATAAATTTATATACCTTAGCCTTATTGGAATAATAGGTATATACTTTAGAGAAATAGCAATCATTCCTTCATTTATATATATGCTTATTAATTTTAAAGAAAATAAGTATAAAAGAATTAGCACTAAATATTTTATTCCTTTTTTGATTACATTTGTTGCAATGTTTTCAATCAAATTTATAGTCAGCCAAAGCAATACATATCAATCTTATAATGCCGTTTTTGACTATCTTTACAACAAATCAATTTTAATGTATGTCCATTCACTTTTAATTTCTTTTGGACCTATCATATTATTATTAATATACTTGAAAGTAAAAGGTATATTGAATTTTAACATACCGAGTAGAACACAAGTATATTTTTTGATTTCAATAATATTAATATTGGCTTTTGTTGGTGGCTCAGATACAGAAAGATTAGCATATTGGTCAGCACCTTTGGTTTTTGGGTTTTTAGCATTCCAAATTGACAAAAACAATCTTTTAAGAGAAAGTAAAATTTTGCTTTCAGTACTTTTAGTTTTTCAAATTTATTCTTCAAGGATTTTATTCATAATTCCAGATTATCCAAGCAATGCCAATCATCAATATGGATTTTTGACTCAATTTGGGAACAATTTCCAATATCTTGATTTGTTTGCATTCCATTCAGATAATAAGGTAAGATTAATAGGATTTGCAAGTTATCTTTTTTTAGCTGTTTTTGTTTATGCTTATGCTAAATTTGAAAATAAAGTTTCAAAGAGAAAACAAAGTTGAATAAGAATCAAAAAATAGTATTTGAAGCAAAAAGTATTGCTATAATTCGTACAGATAAGATTGGCGATATGGTACTTACTTTACCACTATTTCAAGCTTTAAAAAAAAGATTTCCTGATAAGAAAATAGTAATGATTGCTTCTCAATATACCAAATCATTACTTGAAAGTACATTGAATGAAAATGAATATTACTGTATTGAAAATCAAGATGATTTAAAAAGATACTTATTTAAAAATAAGATTGATGTTGCTTTCTTCCCTCGACCAAGATTTAATGAAGCACTTTCTTCACTTGCTGCGAGAGTAAAGCTAAGAATTGGTTCTGCTTATAGATTGTACAGCTTTTTATTTAATTACAAGATTAAAGATCATAGAAAAATAGCTAAATACCATGAAGCAGAATATAATGTTAGAATGCTAAGTTCACTTTTGGAAGAAAATATAGAAGTTGAATTAATCAAACCAAAAGTTACTGATCAAAGTCTTGAAAGTCTGAATAAAATATTATCTTTATACAATTTCGATTATAATATGAAGTTTATCATTTTACATCCAGGAAGTGGTGGCTCTGCCAGAGATTGGAGTATTGATAATTTTCAAAAACTAAACTCCGAACTATTAAAATTAGGCTATCAAACTATAATTACAGGAGTTCAATCAGAATTAGAAATTTGTAACAAAGTAAGTAGCTCAAGCTCAGCAATTAATCTTTGCGGCAAACTAGATTTCAATGAGCTACTTGCACTAATAAGCAAGGCTAAAATAATAATAGCCAATTCAACAGGAGTAATTCATTTAGCAGCTTCACTTGAAGTACCGACAATTGGTTTTTATCCAAATACAGCTCATTTGAGTAGCAAAAGATGGGGACCATATTCAAACAAATCAAACATTATTTCTCCACCAAATTCTTCAGATGATATGAATTTAATAGAAATCTCTGAAGTGTTAGAAAAAGTAAATAATTTTTCATATAAATAGAAAAAAGCTGTTCTTCTATTAAAAAAACAGCTTTTTAAAATATTTAATTGTAAGCAACAAATGCTGCATACAAATTAATGTAGCTTTTGACGAATCTTCTTTTCACTCATTCCACGTAGGTAGTAAAGTTTAGAACGTCTAACTTTACCAACGTGAACTATTTCAATTGATTGAACCATTGGTGAAAACATTGGAAATATTCTTTCAACACCAACACCGTTTGAAATTTTTCTTACAGTAAATGATTTAGAAATACCACCATTTTGAATCCCAATAACAATACCACGATAATTCTGGATACGTTCTTTCTCGCCTTCCAC
>JAPLFM010000293.1:33115-38046 GCA_026390675.1 Candidatus Kapaibacterium sp.
TACAATAATTTCATCACCAGCTTTAAATTTTGGCAATTCTTTGAAAGCATCGCCTTCTTTTTCTTTTCTCAAATTAACTACCATTTCAGTATTAATTTGATTTACAAATTCCATTGCATTCATTTTTATTCGTTTCCTATTACAAATAGAGAGTTACAAATTTAAGTAGTTTTCAACAGATAAACAAACTATTTATTTGTTTTTCAATAAAAACTTATAAAATTAGAAGTTTACTCTCATTACCCAATTTCTTTCATCTTTAGTTTCACCATGCTGAATGCTAGTTATAACGTCGTAAAACTTTTGTGCGAGAGGTCCAATTTGAAAATCATTTATTGTTATTTCTACTCTTTTATGGCTTAGCAATCCAACTGGAGATATAACAGCAGCTGTACCAGTTCCAAAAACTTCTTGAAGTTTTCCTTCATTATGAGCTTTAAATACTTCAGAAATTCTAATTTGACGTTCTGAAACTTTGAGCCTCATTTCATCAGCTAATTTTAATACAGTATCTCTAGTTACTCCAGCTAGTAAAGTACCTTGCCATAAAGGAGGAGTAATTAATTCATCTTCAATTACAAACATAATATTCATAGCACCAACCTCGTCAACATAATCTAAAGATACTCCATCAAGCCACAAAACTTGAGCAAAGCCTTGTTCTTTAGCTTTAGTACCTGCAAGTAGGGAAGCTGCATAGTTGGCTGCTGTTTTAGCTGCCCCCAAACCTCCTCTTACTGTTCTTACATATTGATCAGATACTAATATTTTTAAAGGAGCTAAACCTTCAGCATAATATGAAGCAACCGGAGAGGACATTATTATCATTCTATAAGTATCTGAGGTATGTACCCCTAAGAAATTACCAGTTCCGTAAACTAATGGTCTAAGATAAAGTGATTGACCTTTTTCTTTTGGGATAAATTTTCTATCAAGTAATACCAAATCATGGCAAGCTTCTAAAAAACGAGCTTCATCATAAGCAGGAATACATAATGTTTTAGCAGATACATTAAGTCTTTTTGCATTCATATCAGGTCTAAAAATATTTGCTCCACCATCTACGCTATAAAATGCTTTTAATCCTTCAAAAATAGTTTGACCGTAATGCAAAGTACATAATGCAGGTTCAGCAGACATATCGCTATATGGTACAATTTCACCTTCACTCCATTTCCCATCTTTATAATCAGAAATATAAACGTGGTCACCAAAATATTTACCAAATCCCAAATTATTCCAATCTATCTCGTCAAATTTAGAAGTTTCACTTTTAGTTATTTTAATATTTCCCATATTCTAATTTACCTTGTATAATAATCTTATTAATAAATACTAGAAAGGAACAAATAAGTTTCAAAATATATTCTAATTTTTGTAACTCAATGAAATACTAAAATACAAACAAAAATAGAGAAAATTATCATTATATTGTAGATAATTTTAGACAAATCTTCTACTTAACTATTAAACTTAAATAGTAAATTAATATAATACTCACATATAATATGTAATGATTATTTCTTTATCAAAACAAATTGGGAATAATATAACTTAAAGAGTACCAAACAAAAATCTAATCTTTGTTTCTGCTAATTTCAAATTATATTTAATATTATTGAGCCTTGTCAATGAGTTTTCGTAAGTTAATTGTGCTTCTCTTACTTCTAAAGAATTAGTCTGAGCTAATCTAAGTCTTTCTAATGCCAAATTTACATTTTCCTTAGCGTATTTATTTGTTTCTTCTTCAATTGTAAATAATTGCAACTGCGTTGAATAAATAGATTTGGCATCATTAAACTGTTTTGATAACATTGATTTTTGGTAGTTGTATTTAAATTCAACAGACTTAGAATTGAGTTCAGTAATCTGAATTTGTCTTGAAATATTAAAGCCTTGAAAAATTGGGAAAGACAATTTTAAACCTGCTTGAATTCCATTAGCTTTGTTTAATAATGAAAACCCAGCACTATTATTAGTTTCATTATAAGCAAAAGTAGAATTAAAAATAATATTAGGATAATTTAAGGCTTCGATTTCATTCTGTACTAGTTTTGAAATTTCAATTTCTCGCTTTAAAGCTATCAAGTTTAAATTGTTCTCAACTAACTTGTTTTCTGAATAAGTTGAATCTAAATTTAGAAAATTTATTTCAACATCTACATCAAAATCTTCATCTTGGGTATTTTTAATGATTTGGCTTAAATTTCTTTTAGATTCATTTATTAAATTTATTTGTGTTATTGAATTCTGTGTTTGAATATTTAAGTCAACTTGAGCTTGTAATAATTCATTTTTAGAAGATAACCCTGAATTAAACCTAATTTCTGAAATTTTCAACCTTTCTTTATTTAAATCAATCACTTCAGTAATTGATTTAAACTGCTGTTTTTGTTTAACAATATCATAATATGCAATTATAATCTGTAAAATCGTGTTTTGTAATTGAATTTTAAATTTATCATTGCCAGATGATTCAATTTCTTTTAATTTTTCTTTAGTAGTAAACATTTTAAAACCATCAAAAAGAGTCCAATCTAAAGAAACATTGGCTCCATATAAACTTGAAACAGCACCATTAGTATTAATAATGTTACCATTTGAATATTGTTGATTAATATTATTAGAAGCAAAGGTGGTATTAGCATTTAAATTGATGTTCGGTAGCATACCAGAATTACCAAAAGTATTATTGACTTTATTAATATCCGCTTCAATTTGAACAAGTTTAATTTCAAAATTGTTGTTTAACCCTATGTGAATTGCATCTTCTAATTCTAATTTTTCAGTTGGCTTTGATTGTAGAACAATTAAAATTGAAAAATAAATTATTATAATATTAATCATTTACATTTCCTAAAATTTTTTCTTCAAGATTTGATTTCTTAGCAGCCATTACATAATACATCACCGGTACAACATAAAGCGTTAATAATAATGAAAAGAGCAATCCTCCAACTATAACTATACCCATTGGGATTCGTGATTTGGCACCTGCTCCTAATGCAAGTGCTATCGGCAATGCTCCTAATACAGTTGCAAGCGATGTCATTAGGATTGGTCTTAGTCTTGCAGTTGCAGCTTCAAGTGCAGCTTCAAATTTGTTTAAACCTAACATTTGCTTTTGATTAGCGAATTCAACTATCATTATTCCATTCTTAGTAACCAGCCCTATCAACATAATCATTCCAATTTGAGAGAAAATATTGAGAGTTTGATTAAACATCCAAAGCGATAAAAATGCTCCAGCAATAGCAAGAGGTACAGTCATCATGATAATAATAGGGTCTCTAAAGCTTTCAAACTGAAATGCTAAAACAAAATATATAAGTACTAAAGCTAAAATCAGTGCAAAAGAAGTATTGCTATTACTTTCAGCAAAATCTCTACTTGGTCCTGAAAGTGCAGTCTGAAAAGAATCGTCTAATATTTTAGTTTTAATTCTCTCCATTGCTTCTATTCCTTCACCTAAAGTTTTACCTGGAGCCAAACCACCAGAAACGGTTGCAGATTTATACCTATTGTAATGATATAAAGAAGGTGGATTGCTAGTCTCAACCATTTTAACAAGATTACTTAATTGGATTAATTTGCCACTATTACTTCTAACATAAAGAGCAGCTAAGTCAATAGGTTCATCTCTATTATCTCTTTCAACTTGCCCAATTACTTGATATTGCTTTCCATTCATTAGGAAATATCCAAATCTTCTTCCACTCATAGAGAGTTGTAGTGAATTTGAAATGTCCATTGCACTCACTCCAAGCTCAGTAGCTTTTAGTCTATCAATTATAATTTGCAATTCAGGACGATTGAATTTCAAATTCATATCTACATTTGAAAACGTAGGCTCCTTACGAGCTTCATCTAAAAATTTAGGAAGTAACTTTTCCATTTTCTTGAAATCCAAATTCTGAATTACAAACTGAACAGGTAGTTGCGACCCACCTGAAAGTGAAGTTGAAATAGTTTGTTCTTGTGTTGGGAAAGTTCGAGCTATAGGAATTTTCTTAAATATTCGAGATATTCTATTAAATATATCTTGTTGAGTGGCTTTTCTATCTTCAGGATCTACTAAAAGTATGCTCATACTACCATTATTAGTAGTACCTAAACCACCAAAAAACGCAGGAGCAGTAGTGCTAAATATCATTTTTGCTTCAGGTACACTATCTAAGGCCGCTTGAGCATAAGTCGAAACAATTTCTTCTGTTCTATCAAAGTCAGTTCCTTCTGGAGCAGTAATTGGAGATCGAACAATACTTCTATCTTCCAATGGGGCAAGTTCTGATTTGAGTGCATTAGAAACTACACAAATAATTCCAAAACAAAACAAAATTACTCCTACAGCTATCCATCTTCTATTCAGAAACATTTTCAAACTTTTATTATAAGCCAAATCAAGCCAAACATAAAAAGGTTCGGTAAAATTATAAAACCAACCGTCATTATGGTTATTCCCACCAAGTTTTACATTCAAAACTGGAGTAAGAGTAAGCGATACAAATGCTGAAATAAGCACAGCAGAAGCAACTACAATTCCAAATTCTCTAAAAAGTCTGCCAGTAAATCCTGAAAGAAACAAAACTGGTAAAAATACAATAGCCAAAGTAATTGAAGTCGAAATAACAGCAAAAAATATCTCTTGTGTGCCAAGTCTTGCGGCAGTGTATTTATCCATTCCTGCTTCGATTTTTTTAAATATATTTTCTGTTACAACAATTCCATCATCAACCACCAGTCCAGTAGCCAAAACCACTGCCAGAAGTGTAAGTACGTTTATAGAAAAGCCGAAAATATACATTATAAAAAAAGTAGATGCGAGTGAAACAGGAATATCAATTAATGGACGAAATGCAATCATCCAATTTCTAAAGAACAAATAGACAATTAAAACTACTAAACTAATAGCTATTAAAAGAGTTTCACCT
>JAPLFM010000293.1:38082-40701 GCA_026390675.1 Candidatus Kapaibacterium sp.
ATTTAGATTTGTCTATACCAATGTCAATTATCATTCCTTCAGGAAGATTTTTTCTAATTTCTGCATAACGTTTATAAAATTCTTTTGAAATATCGATATAATTTGCACCGGGTTGAGGAATAACTGCAATAGAAAGTCCATAAACATTATTTCTTTTGCTCGAAGTCTCTTCATTTTCAGGACCAATTACAGCTTCGCCAACTTCTTTAAATCTTACAATTTTATTATCAGTTTGTTTAACTATTAAATTATTAAAATCTTCTTCTGTTTGCAATCTGCCAAATGTTTTTACTATTAATTCGGTAGAAGAGCCTCTAACCTTACCACTTGGGAGCTCAACATTTTCTTTGTTTAGAGCATTGTAAACATCTTGAACAGTAAGATTGTGAGCAGCAAGTTTGGAAGGGTCAAACCACATTCTCATTGATGGTCTGCGAAGCCCAAATACTTGTACTTGGCTTACACCGGGAATTGTTTGCAGTTTCTCTTGAAGTACATTTTCAGCATATTCACTTAGTTGGACAATATTCATTGTGCTACTTTGAATAGGCATAAATATAATTGGATCTCCATTGGCATCGGCTTTTGTTACAATAGGTGGAGCATCTAAGTCTTGAGGTAAATTACGAGTAGCTTGAGAAGTTTTATCTCTAACATCATTTGCTGCTTTTTCCAAATCTGAACCGAGTTGGAATTCAACAGTTATATTACTATTTCCCAAAGTAGAAACTGAAGAAATTGATTTAATCCCCTCAATTCCATTAATTGATTTTTCTAACACTTCTGTAATTTGAGATTCTATAATATCAGCATTAGCCCCAGTATAATTTGTTCTTACATTAATTGTAGGTGGGTCAATCGCTGGATATTCTCTCACTCCAAGGAATGAAAAACCAACAATCCCAAAAATTACAATTAATATATTCATCACCACAGCACCAACTGGTCGCTTTAGTGAAAATTCTGAAAGATTCATATTAAATTTAAATTACTTTAGAAAATTTTAAAGGACTTTTAGGTTTGATAAACATCAAACCAGTTGTTACAATTGTATCACCAACATTGACACCACTCAATATCTCGATTTTATCTGCTTGACGAACTCCAGTTTTTACGGTAACAAATTGAGCATTGCCACCTTTCGAAATATATACTTTTTTATCTCTCGCCATTGGAATAATAGCCGAAGTTGGTATCATAATTACATTATTATCAGTGCCTAAATTAGCTTTTACCTTAGCAAATGCTCCTGGAATAATATCAGCAATATTACCAGAAATCAATGCTCTTACTTTAAGATTGCGAGTATCAGATTCGATACTTGACTCGTTTGCAATAATAGTTGCTTTAAAAAGTTTGTCACTACCAGAAACATTAAACTCAACTATTCTGCCTGCTTTCATAGCACTACTATATTTTTCAGGAATACTAAAATCTAATTTCAATTGATTTACAGCTCTAATTGTAGCAATTATATTTGATGGAGTGATATATTGACCAAGGCTAATTTTTTTCAAACCAATAACTCCATTATATGGTGCTTTGATTTCAGTTTTGCTAATATTTACTTTAATAATATCAATTTCAGCTTTAAGATTGCTTACTTGCAAAGAGGCTGCATCATATTCTTGCTGACTGACACCATTGACATTCAAAAGTTTTTTCAATCTATTTTCGGTATTATTTGCTATTTGCAGTTGCACTTCTATTTTTTTTAATTGAGCTTGCAAATCATCATCAAACAATTTTACAAGTGTTGTCCCTTTACCTACTGATTTGCCTTCTTGAAGATTAAGACTGACAACTCTACCAGCAACTTCTGTCATTAAAGTAGTTTCGTCAGATGGGATTATTGTTCCTGATAGTTCAATATCTTGATCAATTTTTGAGTATTTAGCAATAATACCTTCAATGTGGCTTACTAAGGCTAAATAATTTTTAGTGTTTGGTTTTTCAGAGGGTTCTTCTTTTGGAGCGGAGTATTTTCGTATAGCTACAATACCAGCAATTAATGCAATTATCACAGCTATAAAAATGAAGATTTTACGCATATAAATTTAATAATTGAGTAAATGTTATATATTACTGCGAGGACGTTCTAATTTTTTATAGATTGTTAATGTTAAATTAATGGCTTATATTAATCTCTCCAAAATCTCATAAATTTTGGAGAGATAATTCATTCAAATCAATATTTTTATACAGCCGAACCATTAAATATACTTCCTTTTTGTGTTTCACTAGGTTCAGAAAAACTCATACTTATTTTAGATTTCATATAATTGAAATCTTTATTTGAAACATTCATAAACTTAGGAGTATAAAAATCTCTTTCAGTTATATAACCAATCTGTTGTTTAAATGGATATTTTGATTTTGAGGAATCATAAATATCTATTTGTGATCTTACTTTATCTAATAATGCAAGTGTATTATAAAAATCAGTTCTTTCTACTAATAAATCCGATTCAATTTCTTTAGGTGGGTTCTAAAAATTGATTTTTAAAATTTCTTGCAAAACAGAACCCAATAGTTTTGCTCAATTAATTTTTATATTAATTCAAATATAATGTTTTATATTGATTAAAACAAATATATTCTATCTATCTATCTATCTAT
>JAPLFM010000317.1 GCA_026390675.1 Candidatus Kapaibacterium sp.
GTGATTTCTTAAAACTTTTAAACTATTTGGTCAGGCTTATATTTTAAACATAATATCTTCTCCACGTCTGGAGAAGGGACAAAATAATACATATTAGACGGATATATTGTGTAGGTATTGCGTGATTTCAAAAAAGCCACCTCACGCCTGCAGTATATAGCAAGCTTCTAAGATGAATAAATTTTTTATTTTTTCTGATTATTTTTCCACATTGCAAATAATATCTTTTTCAAGTCGTTAGGATAATTATATTTGTAAATGTTTAAAACCAAATCTAAAATTAGATTTTTTGTCATGTTATTTAGGAAATAATGAATAGTTATTATTATACAGATGAAGAAGTAAATAATATTCTAACTAGAGATGGTTTTAAATGTGTGGTATGTGGTAATAGAGAAAATGAAATACTGAAATTAAATATTGGTTTTTTAGAAAACAAAACTAATGTAAATCTGAAATCTAATCTTAACAAAGTCACTTTATGTGAAAATCATAAAAACATAAATGAAATCCATTCGTTAAAAAAATTGTTTCTTGATTTGCATCAAATCTCTATAAATGAGAATAATTCTGAATTTATCTCTTTTACAAATAAAATATTGAAAGTTTACGAGTATGAAAGTAAATAATTTGTCAAATTTCTAATAAAATGAATAAAAAAATAAAAGTAATTGAATTATTTGCCGGAGTAGGAGGATTTAGGTTAGGCTTAGAAGGTTGGAAAGGTAAGTCAGCTTCTAGCTTTTACAAGGAAGATTTAAATAGTTCCTTTGAGGTTATATGGAGTAACCAATGGGAGCCATCTACAAGGGTGCAACATGCCTCGATAGTTTATGAGAATCGTTGGGGGGGGGATAAGCACATTAATATGGATATAAATGAAGTTGATATTAATGATATTCCAAATCATGACATACTTGTTGGTGGATTCCCTTGTCAAGATTATTCTGTAGCAACCTTATTAAAAAATTCAAAAGGTTTAATTGGAAAGAAAGGGATTTTATGGTGGTCAATTCATAAAATATTGAGTGAGATAAAACAAAAACCAAATTATCTGTTTTTAGAAAATGTTGATAGATTATTAATCTCACCTTCTGGTCAAAGAGGGAGAGATTTTGCAATAATTTTACAAAGTTTAAATGAGTTAGGGTATGCTGTTGAATGGAGAGTAATTAATGCTGCTGATTATGGTATGCCTCAGAGAAGAAGAAGAATTTTTATTTTAGCATACTTAAAAGGTTCTGAAATCTATAATTCACTTTTGGAAACAGAAGTTAAAGATTGGCTTACTGATGAAGGTACTTTAGCAAATGCTTTTCCTATAACTTCAAAATTTGTTATTTTCCCAAATTCATTTAATTTATGTGATGATATTGTAGATATCTCTGAAAACTTCAATAAAAATAGTAATTCTAATATTTTTGAAAATACAGGAGTAATGATTAATGGAGTTGTAAGTACTATTAAGACATTTCCATACTATTTTGGTAATTATATTTTATTAAAAGACTTAGTCCAAAATGGAGAAGTTACTCAAGAGTTTTATATTCAAGAAAAAGATTTAGAAAAATGGGTTTATTTGAAAGGTGCCAAGAAAGAAAAAAGAAAGAATTCTGATGGTTTTGAATACAATTATAGTGAGGGTGGAATGATTTTCCCTGACCCATTAGATAAACCTTCTAGAACTATTATTACAGCTGAGGGTGGGACATCTCCTTCTAGGTTTAAACACGTTATTCAAACGAATAAAGGATTTAGAAGATTATCTCCTATAGAATTAGAAAGGTTAAATATGTTTCCTGACAATCATACTCACCTTGAAAATATTTCTGATACAAAAAGAGCATTTTTTATGGGAAATGCATTAGTTGTAGGTATAATTGAAAGAATTGGTATAGAATTAAAAAATAAAATTTATGATTATGACAGAACAAGAAAAACTGAGCTGGTTGAATACTAATAAAATTAAATTAGTTATTAATAATGATGAAAGTCATCAATATTTCCACCATCATGCTTTTGAAATAATTAACTCAAATTTAGTTTTAAAAAACTTATTTATTTCATCTTTAAGTAAAGATATAAATGTTAAAACTAGAATTAAAATGACAAAAAGTATAGAGAGTCCAGCAATTGAAGCAAGTGACTTGAACAATGAAATTAGAAAACTTCTTACAAAAATTAATAATTTTGAAATTCATCTTGAAGTTGAAGAAAATAATGGTGTATTTTATTTTAGTGCTGATAAAAGTAAAATAGCTGGCTTTGATTTCGCAATTTTAAATACTGAAAAAAATTTAATTGCATTAAGAAATTTATGTTTTGGAGAATTGAGATACAAAGATGGGGGAAAAAGATGGAAAAAGTTTTTGGATAATAATAAAAACAATTCTAAAATAGTTAATATTGCTGAACAAATTGAAACAATTGCCAAAGATGGAACTAATATTTACTTAAGTAATGATGTAAATAATGAACCATTAATTGTAGGTGAAATTCAATTTGGTAACTGGGCTTTAGCTTATCGTGATTTTTTTAAAGTATTAAAAGCTGATGTTCAAAATTCTATTGATTGCTTGATTTACATTGTTCCTACTGGAAAATTAGAAGTTATGTTAAGTGATGGTATTGTAACTTTCGAAAAAACTAAAAAGATACTCAAAGATTTTAATAAAGTAATTTCTGTACCTGTATGGTTAATAGGTATTGATGTTGAGTAATATATTAATTTAGTAAATACAAGTTATATATAGAAGCTAATTCATCCCACCCCCTCAGGCCTTCAAAATATAGCAAGCTTCTAAACTGAATAAGTCTTTTACAAGTGGCAAACCTGATATTGCTGTGGTTTTGATAGTTGGCAAGCCAAATTTCATTTTGAATACTGGTCTAAGTAAATAATAATCTTGCTTATAAACCTTGAATCCACTTTCTTCAACAGATTTCAGAAATTTCTTTGGAGTAAGCTTTATAGTTTGCAAACGTTTTACTTCGCCAATATCATTTTCTCTACCACTATTTATAAAAGAATAAAATAGTGGATTAGGCAAAAGATGAACATAAGGCACCATACCCAACTTATTACCAACTGTATGCTGATGTCCTCCAAATGGAGAATAATAAGGAGGGAATGTTACAAAAAGGAAACCACCCGGTTTAATTAACTTGCGTATATTAGTTAAGGCAATTGTAGTGAAATCCAAATGCTCAATTACATCTCTCAATAAAACTAAATCAAAAGCATTTTTCCATTCTGGTTTCAAATCTTCATTGATAATATCGTGATAAGCAAATTGAATATCAACACCACCTAATTCTGAAATTTTTCTACCCATTTCGAGTCTATGCTCTACTATATCAGTTCCAAGAGCATTTTTTGCTCCTTGTTCTACAAGTGCAGCAAGCACTCCACCCTCTGCCGAGCCAATCTCAGCCACACTGTCCCCGGTATTGAAGGCATTGTTTTCTTTCAAATAAGAGACTACTGTATCCACTCCAAGCTGATACATATATCCCCAATAATACTTATAATTCTCAGGTATTTCAGTAGAATTTTGAATTTTATTAAAAAAATCTGTCATTTAATTCCAAGTGTAATTTATTTATTTTAAATTTGTATTCATTAAAGAGATACAAAAATAATAATATTTATATGAAAATAGCTTACTTATCAACTTTTTATCCTTATAGAGGTGGTATTGCACAATTTAATGCTTCACTTTTCAAGGAGTTTGAGAAATATAACGAAACAAAAGCATTTACATTTTCTAGGCAATACCCAGATTTACTTTTTCCGGGTTCGAGCCAATTAGTTAGCGAAACTGATATTGCTGAAAAGATAGATGCAGAGCGAATACTTGACACAATCAATCCATTTTCATATTTAAGTGCAGCATCTAAAATAAATAAGTTTAATCCTGATTTGCTTATTACTAAATTTTGGATGCCCTTCTTTGCTCCTTCATTGGGTAGTGTAACTCGAAGATTGAAAAACACCAAACGAATTAGTATTTTGGATAATGTAATTCCACACGAAAAGCGTATTGGTGATATGCAATTGATTAATTATTTTCTTAATTCCAATGATGCATTTATCGCTATGAGTAGAACAGTTCAAAATGACTTACTTTCTTTGAAACCAAATGCAAAATCAATTTTGATTCCACACCCATTATATGATCATTTTGGTGCAAAGATAGATAAAGAAGAAGCATGTAAAAAATTAAACATCCCTCAGGATAATAAGATTCTACTATTTTTCGGCTTTATAAGAGATTATAAGGGCTTGGATTTGCTAATTGAAGCAATGAGTAGGCTAGGAGACACATATCATCTGGTGATTGCTGGTGAAGTTTATGGAGATTATTCTAAATACGAAAAACAAATTGATGGATTAGGTATAAGAGATAAAGTTAGTAATTTTGTTCGATATATTTCTGATGAAGAAGTTCCACTATTCTTTTCGTGTGCTGATGTATGTATATTACCGTATAAAACAGCGACGCAATCTGGTATAGTAGGAATATCTTATCATTTTGATTTGCCAATTATCTCAACTGATGTTGGTGGATTGAGAGAAATGATTGGTGATTTCAATACAGGGCTTATGGTAGAAAGTCCAAATTCGGAATTAATTGCTAATGCAATAAATGAATATTTTTCATCAGGTAAAATCGAAGAATACAAACAAAACATATTAAAATACAAATCACTTGCCAATTGGAAAAACTTAGCCAGAGAGATAATTGATTTTAGTCTTAGTTTGTAGAATACATATTTATTTAATCCCCTTCAAATTCACTTCCAAATAACTTAGGAAGTTTAAATTCATGCTTGCTGAAAGCTGAAAATAGCTGATCACTGGTAAAAACAAATCCTATTTTCTTTTCATCAAAATTATAAGCTATATCAAACCTAAGTGTATTACTTTCTTTTGTAGATTTATTATTGTGAAGTCTAAACCCAATTCCAGCAGAATGATGAAATTGAGAATTGCCTAATTTAATTGATTGATTCCACACAGTACCAACATCCCAAAATGCAACAGAGGAAAAATTAAATATCCACCAACTATATTCAGGTAAAAAGCGAAGTTCCATATTTGCAATAATTCTATTTTCACCTGAAAGTGAATTCAATTTATATCCTCTTAAACCAGCATCATTATCTAAAATAAGTTGCCTTAATGCACCCCAATTCCAGGTGGTTTGTTGTTTTAATCTACTTACAAAAACTAGATCTTCGTTAAATTTATAAAACATTTTACCATTAAATTCTTGATATGTATATTTCCCTTCAGATTGAGCAAAACAACTTCCAGCAGCTACTTCTGCAAACAAATACAAATTCCCTGTGTAGTAAGACTGTTCACCTTGTGCTCCAGTATAATAATAGGATTCGCCTCGACTTCCAATTGGAAATATTTTCCCTAATATTGCACTACCATAACCACCTAATGGTATATCTTCATCTAAATAATTGTTTAACTTAGTTATTTTTGTATAGTTATTTGTAACTGAAGAGAATTGGAAAAGCAATTTACCGGAATTGTCAAAAGCTCTTCTATACTCAGGTTTAGATCTTGTAACATTGTCATATTCTATCATAGTGGTAAAAAATACTTTGTCAGCTTTAAGCCAAGCATTTGACCACCAAGCAGAAATTGTTTTTTGTTCGAATGGTAATAACAAGGCTGTATCTAAATTACGATTATACAAAAAATCATTCCCAAAACTATTCTTTATTTCAAATCCATAAGCTAAAGTATTAGCATAAGTTCTATATGGACTTAAAAGTTTGAGAAATTGATCTGTTCGGTATTTGTTAGATACAACAGCCAAGTTTAATGAGATCGGTGTTCTAAAAATTCTTTCTTTATTAATAATTGCTACTGCTTGAAGCCCAATATTATTTTCAGTTCTATTTAATCCTTCAATTGAAATTTCAGTACCAGAACCAATAAAATTACTTTCAGCTATTCGTAAACCTAAATTGTTTTTCCCACCACCTGATCCATAAAGAACAGCAGGTTGGAGAGACCATTTGTCTTTTGTTTTTACAATGACATCATAATATAAATTGTCAATAGAGTCAATAGTGATTTGAACTTTGGTAAATAAGTTTAACTTCCTTAAGTTCCTTTCAGTTTCATCAAATTTATCTTCATCAATATAGTCTTCTAATTCAAAAAGCAACTCATCTTTTATAATATAATCTTTTGATGTTGTATGAAAAAAATTAGCTAAGTTTGCAGCAAAAAACCAATCTCCATCTGTTGAATCAAAGACGTCGTGCTTAACAATAACAATATTTCTAATTCTTGATTCTGAAAAGCTAGAATTAATTGACAATAAATAAATTATAAGTATGAATATTTTTTTCAATATTTTGGAATTAATTATTAGAAAATCAAGTTAACAATTACAACTAAATTTTAGTTTTAAATTCAGTTTAAATTGAATATAAAATATATCTTAAAATTTTGTAGATTTATGTAAACTTCGAATTCTAAAAATTTCTATGAGCATTTTTGTCGAATCTACAATAGGATCTACCTTACTTCTTTCATCATTATACCATTCAACAGCTTGTTCATATATTTTATAATTCATTTTTGAAGCAATATAAAGTGCTTCAACATCAAAACTAAACCCACTTATTTTTGTTCGATTGAAAATTTCTTTTGCTGTTTGGAGTTTAAAAGCTTTAAATCCACATTGAGTATCTTGAATCCCTTTGATTACCAATATTTGTACAAGTTTATTGAAAATTTTCCCCATAAATTCTCTGTAAAATGGCTGGTGGTCTTTAATTAAAGAATTATCTATAGCTCTACTACCAATGCAAATATCAAAATCATTGTTAAGCCTATCTAATAATTTTTGAGTTTCGTAAATAGGTGTAGATAAATCAGCATCAGTAAAAAGTACAATCTCACCTTTAGCTTCAAGCATACCTCGTTTTACAGCTGCTCCTTTGCCTTGATTGACTAGTTGTTTTAGGATTTTAACATTTGGGTAATTACTTCTAACAAGCTCTACAGTATTATCTTTTGACCCGTCATCTACAACTATAATTTCACTCATATAATTCTGTAGTGAAAGGTATTCTTGAATTTTTGAAAGAGAACTTGCAATTCGCTCTTCTTCATTATAAGCTGGTATGATAATAGAAAGATATAAAGACATTTTAGCTCAAAAAAATAATATATATTAACTAGTTATTAAAATAACCTTATAAGTTTTGAAGTTTGCTTAGGTTATTATAAGCAAATTAATTAATTATTTTGACTTTGTAAAAGTATATATAAAAATGGAGCAAACTTGCTCCATTAAAAAAACTCAAAATTAAATGTAACTTTACTTTATTGCTTCAACACTTGTAATAATAACTCTCACATCATCACCTTTTTCATTTACCTTTTTTTCAATCTCACGAGAATGTTTCATCTTAACTTTTGCTTTTAATCCACCCCATTTCATAACTAATATTTCAACCGCAGAAACACGACCTATTACTAATTTATTTAGTCTATCATCATCTTTATTTTCATTTGAATAAGTATCTCTAGCGTTTACTTGTATTTCAACACTAATTGATCGATTAAATCTCATAATCCCTTTTAATTCTTCAATCATTTTAATACCTTCATCAGATAAACTTGTAGTTGAAGGTTCGAATAAATTGCCTGATTTTATAGTCATTCCAATAGATAGAGTCTTTCCTGTTAAATCAATATTTTGTTCAGAATATTTTTCAAGACCTTTTGTTTCAATTTCTTGATTCTCTCTTAATATTTTGTCATCAAGCAAAACTACTGTGTACTTTTCATTTGCTTTTAAAAGTTGCTCGAATCTTCCAGTAATTTCATTCGATTTGGTGCGTGTTTTGTTTCCTTGAGCATCTACAAACTCAATTTCTACTGCTAAAAGTGGCTTTTTACTTTGAATATCACTAACAGTTCCTTTTATAAGAACTTGCTTAATATCTTGAGCATTTAAGCTAGCTAATGTAAAAAAAGCTAGGAATAGAATAACAATGTAAATTGACTTTTTCATATTTTTAATTTATTTTTGGAAATTGCAACATATTTATTTTGTTTGACTAATAAAATCAGAATTTAGTTTGACTTAGTTTTTTTTTATTTCGATTTAACCCAAAATATTGATTTAAAAATTGATACTTTTATTTATTCTTAAGTAATTCTTTTGCTTGGATAGCCATTGTGTTTTTATTATCTATTTTAAGCGACATATCAACAGCTTTTCTTGCAACTTCAAATTGATTTGTAATTATTGCATACCTAGCAATATTGGTTAAATTCAAAGAAGCAATCTCTCTAATACCAACAGCCAAATGGTTTTCATCTCCCAATTTGATTCCAGCTAAAAACTTCTCAACATGTATATTTTCTATATTAGACTTAGGCTGAGTGCCTTTTGGAACTAACTTGAAAGCAAATCCAAAAGGTATTTTGTCGTAATTTTCAGCAATTGCTGGCTCAGTTTGCATTACATCTAAAGTCAAATAAATAGGTCTATTTAAAATGTTTTTTTCAATAAAACTATTTATCATTAATAAATATCTTGTTTGAATTTGAACAGGGTCATAATCTTTGTTACTTTCAAAAAGTTCAAGTTGTTCATTAAATGATCCAATTTCTTTGCTGTTATTTTTTAATGTTGGATACCAATTTTGAATTTGCTTTAAATACCAAGTTCTTCGTAAAATTTCTTTTTCAATTAATATTACATCTTTCCTATAATTTTCAACTCTTTGTTTATACCAAAAAGCAGAAACCCAATAATCCCATTGTGAAGATATTATAACAGCATTTGGCTCTAAATTATCAACTAAGATTTTAGTATATTCTGATACCATATAGTCTTTACTATTATCACATTCTTTGTAGTTTAATATTAAAGTTATTAATGGCAATAAAATTATTAAAAACAAAAATTTCTTGAACTTTAGATTTATTAAAGCCAAGCCAAATGAAATGAAAATAAAAAAACCAATAAATGCTAATAGAAAATAGGATTCTATATCATGTATAGAGTAATTGAATGAATACAATGTACAAGAAAGTATAAGAATTGAGGTAAAATAAAATAAATCTTTGCTTTTTGTATATAAGAAATAAGAGCCTAAGAAAAGTGGGATAAAGCCAATAAATGCAAATTGATAAGGAAGTATTTTAACAAACTTGATTAAATTTTCAACAAATGCTTCACTTCCAGTAAACATCCAAACTTGGTATTGTTTCCCTAATGCATGGTACCAAAATTTATCCATTCCTCTATGTACCATTCCCCAATTAAATTCAGGATTGGTTGATGAGATTATAGGCATCAAAAAATACAGAGTTCCGCCAACTGCAACTAAAGAAATTACTATTCCAAAAGACTTAATTCTAGAAATTAATTTCAAATTCTTTTCAATTTTAAATATAAAATAAAACAGCCCAGGTAGAAGTAATACTGTTGTTAAATGATTTGCGAAACTTATTCCTAATAGTAAAGAAGTTATCATTAAATATTTTTGCTTTTGATCTATTGATAAATATGATTTTATTGCAAAATGAATTACTAGATTTATCATTAATAAATGAAGAGAATAAACTTCAATAGCATTTGCAACTTGCCAAACAGTTAGTGAGAATGAATATGTTAGTGATGTTGTTAATGCAATCAAATTCAAATTACTTTCATTTAATTCTTTATCTAAATTTGCAAGTAAAATTGAAATTGATTGTGAGAAAATACCAGCTGAAATAGCTGTTAATATTCCAGCAAATAGATTTAAACTATAAATTTTAGAAAAAGGTAATGGCAATAAGGTCCATAGGTGACCAATTAATATAAATAAGGGATAACCTGTTGGGTGAGCCACCCCTAATTTTACGCAAGCACCAGCAAGTTCACCACTATCAGTATAAGTAACATCAGGGTTTAGAGTTAATATGTATATTGCTAAACTAATTAAAGTAACTATCCAAAAAACTAACTTATTATTTATTTTCATAAACTATTTCAATCAATGTAATTTCACAAACCTCAAAATTCAGTAATTTTTCTTACATCTAAAAGGAATGATTAATATATTTTTGCAATTAAGTAAAAGGATACAAAGTAAATGGAATTAAATCTTAAAATAAACAATAGTATCAATGTTGATACAAAACCAAACTCAATACTATTAGATAAAAGCGATTCTTTAAATAATACGATTGAAAATAAAACTGATAGACCAATTTTTGAAATTTTAGATACATATACTTCTAAAAACCAAAAGTTCGATTTTGAATCCACAACTTACAAACCACAATTAAATAAAAATACAAATATCAATAAAAATGATATTGAACCAAACAGTTTCAAAACTAATGGGAAATTGAGTGATGAAGAACAAAATCAAGTAAACAAGCTAAAAGCTATTGATAGTAAAGTAAAAGCACATGAAGCAGCACATTTAGCTGCAGCAGGTGGTTTGGCAAAAGGTGGGGCTACTTTCACATATCAGCAAGGACCTGATGGCAAACAATATGCAATTGGTGGTGAAGTACAAATTGAATTAAGTTCAAATAGTGATAACCCTGATGAAACAATTACAAAAATGCAAATAGCAGAGAGAGCAGCTCTTGCTCCAGCAGATCCTTCATCACAAGATAGGAGTGTTGCTGCTTCTGCTTCAAAGATAGAAACTCAAGCTAGAGCTGAAAAGTATAAAGCAATAGAAGAACAAAACAAATCAAATCAAAAAGAGGTAAATAATGATATTACTTCTAGAGATTTTGAAATTATTAAAACTAACAATGTTGGTAAAGAGAGTAAATTAGAAAACCATAACTTAGATAAAAAAGAATTCCAAAACGAACTTTTTTTAAAAGTTATTTCTAAATATACTAAAGGAAGTGGTAATATAGCACTTGGTAAAAATATTTACTCTTATGCTTAGATTATTTTACTTTGTTTACAAAATTTACAATTTCATTAATCAAATTATTTGATAAAAGCAAAGTAGGATTAGAATAAGTAGCTAAATTACTTTCTTTGTCTTCATTACAATCTTTTAAAACATGATTCATCTTTTCAAATACCACCATTTTTGCTTTCGGTTGTGCTTTGCTTAAATTTTCAGCATCTTTAACTTTTACTTGTATGTCATTTTTACCTTGCAAAATCAAACAAGGCATCTCAAGTTCACTAATTATTTTTTCTGGACTATAAGCAAACATTGAAATTAAATAAGGTTGAACACTTGTTCTAAACAAAGCATTTAAGTAAGTTGGTGCATCATAAACAAGTACTCCAATTTTCAATGAATCCAATATTTCATTGGCTTTTTTAATCACATATTCAGGTTGTCCTAGCAATTGTTCTTTTATTACTTCATCAAAAGGTCTTCCCATTCCAGCAATTGAAATAAAGCCATTTGCATTAACATATTTTGCAGCTACCATTCCAATTAAAGATCCTTCACTATGACCTGCAATAAATAACTTTGAAAATCTAGTATCAATTTTAGCAAAATTAGCAAATTTTCTGGCATCATTAATATATGTTTCAAATCTCAAAGTATTTTCATCAAGTTTTTCATCTAAACTCTTACCAACTCCTCTTTTATCATATCTAATAGACGCAATGCCTTTATTTGCTAGTCCCTCAGCTAACATTTTAAGAGAATTGTTCTCACCTGCAAGAGGATTATTCCCATTTCTATCTGTAGGACCAGAGCCTGCGATAATTAAAACTATTGGAGGGTTTTGTATATTGTTAGGAACTAAAAGACTTCCATACAGAGTTAATCCATTTGAATTAACTTCAAACTCTTCAGTTGAATATTTAGGTAATAATTGTGCTTGCATATTAATTAAACTACAAAGCATCATTAATACAAAACAAATTGTATTTTTAAATTTCATATTATTATTATTAGTTTATAAAACTGCAAAAGTAGATAAAGCACTAATTGCATCATTTACTCTATTTCTATCAACCATATTTGAATTTTGCACTTCTTCGGATTTATACAATTCTAGAGCTAATGAAAATTGCTTATTTGTCATATAGCCAGCACCCAAAATAAATTTTCGGAGTCCATCACGATTTATATCCATACTTTTAAAGTTACACCATTCTTGAAGTGATTTGAAATCATCTTCAGCCAATGCTATTTGTGAAAGTCTTATTCTTGTTCTTTCAGATTGCTCAATTGTTAAACCAAATGAATCAACTACAATTTTATATGCAATTTTAGCTTTCTCTATATTTCCAAGTGAAAATTCTGTTTCAGCCAAATGAAATTTTAACCAAAAATCTTCAGGATGGTCTATAACTTCTTGTTCCAATAGTTGTTTGTTTCTAATCTTTTTTTCATGTGAGGTATCAATATAACCATAATGTCTAATTATTATATTGGTTTCAACAACTTCTAATCCTGCTTCATAAATAGAGCCAAGTATTTGTTCATGAATTCTACCTTTATACTCTATATTAGGTAAATTCCTAAATATTCTGGTATATCTATGTTCAGATTGAGGAGAATAATCGTTATCACCCAATGAATTAATTATTTTTACATTTAGTCCACCAATACTTTTATCATTTAAATAATGGGATTCCTTTTTGAAACTTTCTAAATCTAATATCTCATCTGCATCTAACGAAATTATCCATTCATTTCTGCAATGCTTTGTAGCAAAGTTTCTTGATTCAGAAAAATTTTCTGACCATTTTTTAAAATATACTTCTGCTCCATGCCTTGTGCAAAGTTCAGGCGTTTCATCTTTTGATCCAGTATCTACAACTACAATCTGATGTGCTATGCTTTTAACAGAATTCAAAGCATTAACAATATCAGCAGATTCGTCTTTAGCTATCATAGAAACTGATATTTTTGGTTCTATAATCATTGTATTTAATTAATTAATATTCATTAAGTGCAAATATAAGAAATATAATTATTTAATTTGCACAATAATATTAGTATAAACAAGGATAAGTAGAATTAAAATTGTATGCTATTATTAGCCAATTTCAGTTTATTTTCAAAAAGTGTGAAAAATATTGCACACTTCTTTGTTTTTTTGAAAAAAATTTAAGATATTTATCAAATTCAAAAGTACGATAATTCAAAAATAAATTTTTAGGCTGTTTTTTATGCAAAGAAAATATACTGTTTTTATCGCAATATTAATTGCGTGCATTTTTTCAACTGGCTCCATTAAAGCTCAGAATAATGGGAATAAGCTAAATTTTAACTCAGATTTGGCTATAAATAATAGCAACAATCTTCAAATGTTTGCTGCAATGATAGATGCAAGTGCAAATAGTTTGCCTCAAGATGGTGGTGGAGGTATTTTATCAGATGCAAAGATAAAAATTATTAACTTAGGACCTGTTATTAATCATAAAGGTGTTGATTATGCGCCTACAGTTTCTGTTGATGGTAAAACTCTATATTACGTTTCAAACAGAAAAGGTTCTGTGCTTGATAAAGATGACAATCCTTCTCATGATTTTTGGGTAGCGAAAAAAAACAATCGTTATGATACTGTTTTCACAAAACCTTTTAACTTAGACCCTTCAAATCTTTTAGGAGTAGCAGGAGTAAATACTCCACTAAATGAAGGAGCAGCTTCTATTGCAGGTGATAAACAATCACTTTACTTTACTGGTTGTAATCGTCCTGATGGTCTTGGTTCTTGTGATATTTATAAAACTACAATCGATGGTGATAAATGGGGTAAACCTGTTAATTTGGGTAAAAATATAAATTCTAAATATTTTGATTCTCAACCTACTATTACTGCTGGTCAAGATAGAATTTATTTTGTTTCCACTCGCCAAGGACCAAATAGTGATGGCGAACAAACTGCTGAAAATATGGATATTTGGTATTCGGATTATGATTTTGATACAGATGAATGGAAACCATCTCAAAATTTAACTGCAATAAATACAAAAGGTTCTGATGTTTCACCATTTATTGCTGCAGATGGTGTGACATTGTTTTTTGCTTCTGATGGACACAAACCTAATTTTGGTGGTAAAGATTTTTATGTTACAAGATTAGACCCATCAGCAAAAACATGGACAAAACCTGAGAATTTGGGACAACCAATTAATACTCCTCAAGATGAACAATTTATTACACTCCCAGGTTCTGGTGATATAATATATTTTTCTTCAAAAAGAGAAGATTTGAAAACTCAACAAGGAGATTTGGATGTATTTATGGCTTTTGTGCCATCTTTCTTTAAAACTGTTCCTTTATCTGGTACTGTTTTAGATGAATGTACAAATGAATTTATTCCTGCTAATATTACTATTAGAAACCCAATTACAAACAAAGTATATTATGATACAATTCCTAAAGTTAAGGTTGAAGCTGGGGATGATCCTAAAAAATTCAATTTACTTATAACAAGTGAAATGTATGGTGAAGCTAAGGATTCTATTAAATACGTTAATTTTGAAATTACCGCTGAAAATGCAAAATATGGTAAAAAGACTATTGTTCAAAGAATAGACAAACCAAAAATTACTAAAGAGGAAAAAGATGCTGGTAAAAAGGATGAAGGAATCGAAGTAACAATTACTTTAGGTCAAAGACCTATCTTAAGTTCTGACGTTTCTCAAGGAAGTTTTATTCAAGATGCTAAAAAGAAAGATCCTAAACTGCAAACTTATGGTGGTTTGGTGATGGAAGAAAAAATCTCTTGGGATTTATACCCTTTGCTTAGTTATGTTTTCTTTCCTAAAGGATCTGAAAAACTTCCAGAAAGATACAACCTGTTTGAAAATAACGAAAGTATTGGTAACTTCAATGATACAACTATTGCAGGTGGTACACTTGATAAATATTATCATGTTTTAAATATTCTTGCTTACAGAATGTTAAAACATCCAAATGCCAAAATTACTATCACTGGTTGCAATGACAATGTTACACCGGAAGAGAAAGGTAATATGGATCTTTCAAAGAAAAGAGCTCAAGTTGTATTTGATTATTTCAAGAATATATGGAAAATTGGCGAAGATAGAATGTCAATGAAAGCTAATAATTTCCCTGATACTAAATCTAATCCTGGTGATACTTTAGGACATGAAGAAAATCGTAGAGTTGAAATCAAATGTGAAGAATGGGAAGTTTCAAAACCAGTTTTCCAAAAAGATCCTAAAACTGAACCACAACCAGAAACAATGGAATTTGTTCTAACAAATGGTATTCAAGATGAACTAATTGCAAGTAGAAGAGTTGAGATAATGCATGGTTCCGAAAAATGGAAAGTACTAAATAACAATGTTACTGCAGATGCGAAAATCAAATGGGATTGGAAATCAGAAGCTGGAAAATATCCTAAAGATGAAGTTTCTTTTATAGCAAAGCTAATTATTACTTCTAAAGGTGGCAAAGAGTGTATTTCGGATCCAATTGAAATTCCGGTAATGCAAGTAAGCTCTGAGAAAAAAATTACTGTAACTGGAGCAGATAGTATCTATGAAAATTATTCATTGATTCTTTTTAAATTTAATAGCTCTGACCCTGGTCCATTAAATGATAAAATTATGAACGATTATGTTTATTCTAGATGCCAACCTTCTTCAGTAATTGATGTAACTGGACATACAGATGTTATTGGATTATTTGAGACAAACAAAAAGCTTTCTGATAATCGTGCTGGTACAGTAAACAAAGGTATCCAAGGTAAAACTAAAGGTAAATATGCAAGTTTGAAATCAAAAGGTGTTGGTGAAGATAATGCACTTTATACCAATGATTTACCTGAAGGTAGATTCTACAATCGTACTGTTCAAGTACTTATAACTACTCCTACTAAAGCTTACGATAATAAGTAAATTTCTTGTTGTAACAATTTTGTATTAAAAGACTGCTTTTTTAAGAAAAGCAGTCTTTTTTTTATCCTATTAAATTAGGAATATCATATTTAAGGTGGGTTCTAAAATTTAAGTGTATGATATTCA
>JAPLFM010000269.1 GCA_026390675.1 Candidatus Kapaibacterium sp.
ACTCAAAATAATTTTATACAAAATTAATGCTTTTCAAGCGAAATATTAAATAAATTGTAATTACTATGCTTCATTATCGTCAATTTTTTAAATTTATTAATAACTCATAATAATCAGTATGGATAAGTCAATTTTAGTGCCAATATCTTCTGGCACAGAGGAAATAGAAGCTGTTGTAATTATAAATTTATTACGAAGAGCTGGCATTAGCGTTAAGATAGCAGGGGATAATGAAATTATTTCTGGTTCAAGAAAAATCAGAATGTTGCCCGATTTATTAATTGAAAATATCAGAAGTGATATGAATTATGATGGAATTATTATTCCAGGGGGAAGTACTGGCGTAAAACATCTATCCGAAAATAACCAATTGATTGATATTATCAAAAGACATTATAAAAATGGTGCTTTAATTGGTGCTATTTGTGCAGCACCAATAATATTTTCAATACATAAATTCATAGACAAAAAAACAGTATTAACCTCGCATCCTTCTGTTAGGGCTGAACTTGGTGAGTTTAAATATGTAGAGCAAGCTGTTGTAGTTGACAAAAATATTATTACATCACGAGGTGCAGGTACAGCAATTCAATTTACTCTTACTATTATTGAAATGCTTGGTGGTCAAGAACTTGCAAATAAAATAGCTAATGATATAGTATTTTAATATGAAATTACTTCAACCTATTAGAATTGGCGATTTAAATCTTAAAAATAGAATTTTTATAGCTCCACTTACAAGATGCAGAGCAAGTGAAGGCAATATCCCTAATGAATTAAATGCAGAATATTATACTCAAAGAGCTACAGCTGGATTGATAATATCAGAAGCTACAACAATATCTATTCAAGGATTTGGCTATACTGATGTTCCGGGCATTTTTACTAATCAACAAATTGAAGGTTGGAAGATTGTTACAAATGCAGTTCATAAAAGTGATGGAAAAATTTTCTGCCAATTATGGCATGTTGGAAGAGTATCACACCCAAGCATAAATGGCTTAGATCCTGTTTCAGCTTCAGCTATTAATTCTGGTGGCAAAATTCGTACTCCTCTTGGATTAATTGATAGAGTAACTCCTCGTGAATTAAAAATTGAAGAAATATATTCTACTATTGAAGATTACAAACAAGCGGCTATAAATGCAATTGATGCTGGTTTTGATGGAGTAGAAATTCATGGTGCAAATGGATATTTAATTGACCAGTTTTTATGTGATGGCTCAAATAAAAGGAATGATGATTTTGGTGGTAGTTTGGAAAATAGATTTAGATTTTTACATTTAATCATTTCCGAAATAGTAAATGCAATAGGAAATCATAAAACAGGGCTTAGAATATCTCCTAGTGGTATTGCTAATGGGATTTTTGATTCAAATCCAGTAATAGCATTTGAATATTATATTTCACAATTAAATAAATTCAATTTAGCTTATCTTCATATTATGGAACCATACCCTATGCTTCAAGAAGGTGACTATTTAAATTATTTAAGGCAGCCTACAAAACACTTTAGAAATTTTTATAATGGCACAATTGTCACAAACTCAAACTTCACAAAAGAAACGGCAGAAAGTGCATTAAATGAAGGCTGGGCAGATGCAGTCGCTTTTGGAAAACTTTTTATTTCAAACCCTGATTTAGTCAAACGATTTGAATTAGATTTAGAATTAAATCCATGGGATACAAGTACATATTATTCAAAGGGAGCTATAGGATATACCGATTATCCTTTTATCACAAAATAAAACTTGAATATTTTTTAACTTTTAATTTCTATTCAAAAACTCATTAAAAGTACTATAAGCTAAAGATTTTGTTAATTTACTAGATGCATCAAAATAAACTTTAGCTTTATTCAAATCAGTTTTTTCCAAAATTAGAGCAATGTTTGTTAAAGTCATTAATCTTAATTCTGCTGGTAATTTTAATGACATTTGTGCTGCTTTCTTTAAAGTAGTTAATGCGTTTTCATTATCGCCTTTGGCTGAATAAAAATTTGCTAATGTATTAAGCAAGAAACATTCTGATTTAAAATCCTTAGTTCCTTCTATTAATAAAGCAGCTTCTTTTAACTTCTCTTCAGCACCACTTAGCTCATTCATTTCAATATAGGATTTTGCTATAAGAGTTAGTAATTGCACTTTTTCTATTAATTTTAATTTCATTTTATGCAATTCATAATATTCATCTGCACTTTCTATTACGTTTTTGTAATTCTTATTATGATAATCTTTTACAAAAATTTGTCTTATTGATAAAAACTCTTGTTTAATAGATTCAGCAATTAAATCAATTGGACTGTCACTACTAATACCATTACTATTATTAATATTTATATCCTGCTCACTTACTTTTCCGTTTGCTATGCCACCAGTTTTATTATTAAACTCAGTTTCTAAATCTCTTTTAGAATGAGTTTCGTCAGATGATTCAACATACTTAACCATAGATGCATTATAAAGCTCTTTGCTATCTATTCGTTGAGCATACTTTGCAACTTCTATGATCATTTTCCGAGCAGTTTCTTCATCACCCGATTCAGTAGAGTGAGCTGCTAAATAAGGAGCAATTTCATCTTTTAAATCTTGCGATTTGGTGGTATCAAATTTTTCTTGGAGAATATTCGCTATTAATCCGTGGAGTGCTTGGTATTCTTCATATTCCAAAAGACTTTCAAAATGTTTAAAATAGAATGCTTGAGTAAACTCATAAACTGTTGTTTTAATACCATATCTACTCTGAGAACCAATACTTTTTATTATTCCACTTTTTCGTTGAATGCTCTTTAAAATTCTAATACAAGATAGTATATCAGTATTTAACAAATTTGATGCAATAAAAGCTGTAAATTGCCTTCCTTCTGCTGCACAACAAGATAAAACATTCATTTCATCTTCAGACAAATCTTCTAAGGCTTTGGTTATTATTGATTGAGACGATATTGGTAATAAATCTTCATCTAAGTTTATATTTAAATTCCCTTCAGCTCCAAAAGGTGAATGCTTCTGAAAGTAAACTAAATACTCAGCCAATATACCTGGTACACCAAATGAGTGAGCATACAAATAATCTTCAAACGCTTGATTCTTAATATATGAACTAATATATTTAGTAATAAATGAACTCAACATTAATTTTTCAAGTGGTTTTAAGACTACTTCTACAAAATTGTCATCTTTAGAATTTACCAATCTATAAAGAGCAGAATTTGAAATAGTTACTTCGCTTGAACGAAAAGTTATAACAAAAACTATTGGCAATGTATCTATATTTTGAGCAAAAAGTTCTATCAATTCAACTGATTGACCATCGCACCATTGCATATCTTCAAGAACTAAAAGCAAAGGTGATTTGGTTGCATAAGAACAAACAGTATTATAAAAATTTGTTACAGCTTCATTACTTGAATTATTTGTTTCTGTACTTTTGTCTTTTTTGTATTCTCTCCAATCTTTTGAAATTTCCTTGGCAGCATAAAAAACTTCTCCTGCTAGTGGAATAGCAGTTAATAAAGTAAGACCAACATTCAAAGCAAATCTTTTTTGAGCTGATACACCCTTGTTATGAATTAATCCCTCTATGATTTTGGCAAATGGTTTAAGAGGCATTACATTGGAAATATTAAATTTACCAATTGGTACTTCGCTTTCAGAACTCAATCCTATAATATTGTTTTCACTTAAACTACAAAGCTCCATTGCATTTTTTGCCAAATATGTTTTGCCTAATCCTGCCTCACCTGAAACAAATACAATACTTCCTTTACCAGTTTTTGTTTTGGTAATTGCATTTTTAACTACACTTATTTGCTCTTTTAAAGAATTTGTTTCTATTTTCATAACTTTTGAACTTTGTTAGATTCGTCTTTATCATACATACGTAAAAGTATGATTTTTAATTGATTTTAACTTCTTACATTAATTTCAAAATGCAAAAAAAAATCTTTTCATTTAATTAGTAATACAAACTACCTATAATTGAAAAGATTTGAAATTTTACTATTGTTTTACGTAGTTTCTTACCACTCTGCCCCAGCGTAAGTGCGAGGTAATATTTGCATTTCAGCTAAAATATGTCCTAAATTTTCAGTATGCTTGCCATTTCTTCCGCCTAATTGCATATATGTATCTTGGCTTATAGGAGTTAAAGTAGCTTCTTGTAATATTTTATTTGTAAAATCAAACCACTTAGTTTTGATTTTGTTCAAATCACAAGCAATGCCTTCTTTTATTAAAAGTTCATCTACTGTATCCATTACAAACATTTCGCCAACATACATACATAAATATTCAACTGCTTCTAGCATTTTGTTTCTGCTTTCCTCTGTGCCATCACCCAATCTTATTATCCAGCCTGAGCTATGTCTCAAATGGTACTTGTCTTCTTTCATTGCTTTTTGAGCAAGGGCTGATATTCTTTCATCTTTACTATCAATTAGCTCCAAAAGCAAATGATACGAAAAGACATCAAAAAAGAATTGTCTAGTAATTGTATAAGCAAAGTCTATGTTTTCTTGTTCCACTAACAAAACATTTTTAAATTCATTTTCATATCTTAAATAGGCCAATGCATCAGCGTTTCTTTGATTACCTTCTAATTCAGCTGCATACTCCAAAAAATTTGTTGCCTGACCAATCAAATCCAATGCTATATTGGTAGTAGCAATATCTTCTTCTAAAATTGGTCCATGACCGCAAAGCTGAGAAAGCCTATGACCAAGTATTAATCTATCATCTGCCAATCTTAAACAATATTCGGATTTAGATTTTTTCAATTCATCATTAATGGATGTCAACATTTACACCTCTTGGAATTTTGTAAAAGTTTGGATGCAGATAAACTTTATCATTTGATGGATCAAAGAAAGGACCATTATCATCTGGGGTAGTAGCAACAATTGCTTCTGCTGGTACTATCCAAATATTTACTACATTTCCTCTACGAGCATACAAATCTCTTGAATTTTGCAATGCCATTTCTGAATCAGAACCGTGGACACTTCCTACGTGTTCAAATGGTTTACCACTTGATGGTTGAACAAAAACTTCCCAAATAGTCCATTGTGTATCATTATTTTGCATATTCTTTTCCTTAATTGTAATTTTTCTTTAAACAAACTTAAGGCAATTTAATTAATTTTTTTATTAAAATGATTAAAAAAATATATTCTGTAATCAAATTGTAGTTTTTGATAAGTTTTTTTATTCAAATAACTCATAATTATTTTGCAAACGGATTGCAAATCCTTTGCAAACAAATTCAAAATGATTTACAAGGTACTAGTTAGTTTTTATATAATTTAGTACAAACCCTTTTTTCAATTTATTAATATTTTTATTTATTTCCCTTCTCCAGAAGTGGAGAAGGATAGGATGAGGTCTCTTAGCAAAGTTGTTTGAAAACAAAAATGCTATTTCCTGTCACTCCGAACTTGTGAGGAGTCAAGTGTTTCTGGATTTTTCGTTTCACAAAAAAAAAAAAAAAAAAAT
>JAPLFM010000182.1 GCA_026390675.1 Candidatus Kapaibacterium sp.
ATAGCGTCCAGCTTTAGCTAGATGTAATAATAAATGAATATCGAAAAGCGGCTTTAGCCAAATTGTGCTTTTTGTGGTTAAATGTATTTTGTATTAATTCTGTTAATCCTAGAATTCTGAAAATCCTGATTCAGATAATTGAATTTGTTTTTCACCCTTCGCCTTTAGGAGAAGGGCTGGGGATGAGGTCTCTTAGAAATGTTTTTTGAAAAACAAAAACTAAATATACCCTGAAACGAGTTCAGGGTGACAAAAAAAATAGATTGAAAAAAACATGAAAAAACGTTAAATCACTGCAAAAATTGAAATGAAAGAATTTAAGTAACATATTGATAAATAAAAAGTTAAACTGATTTCAAAAAAGTAAAATTTAAACTATTCATCAATTTTGATTTTGTACTTTTGACCTTTCATTTTTTCATTTTGAATAAGAAAAAGTAATGTATCAACTTTGTTTTTCTTTACTGCTACAAATGACATAAAGTCCATAACTTCAATTAATCCAATATCATTCTTGCCAAGCTGACCTTTTTTCGATAAAAATCCAACAATATCCATCTTGCTAAGTTTGTCTTTTTTTCCACCACTTATATATAAGGTTATCCAATCACTTGCTTTTGGCAAATTATTTACCTTTGGCACTTTGAATTCAATAGGTAATACAGCTAAATATGGCGGTTTTAATTTGTCTTTGTCTAGTAAAATGTATGCTGTACCAGAAGCGTTCATTCTAGCAGTTCTACCATTTCGATGTACAAAATCAGCATTGTGAAATGGCATTTCAAAGTGGATGATATTTTTAACATTTGGAATATCCAATCCTCTAGCTGCTAAGTCTGATGCAACTAAAAACTTAGTGCTTCCATTTCTAAATCTAACTAAAGTTTTTTCTCTATCTATTTGTTCCATTTTCCCATGAAAAAAAGCAGCTTCAATTCCTTTAGCATTTAAAGTTTCACTCACTATTTCAGCAGTTTCTCTTAAATTACAGAATATCAATGTTGATTCATTACCCAAACTGCAAAGTAGATTAAACACAGTATTAAGTTTGTTTTTGGAATCTGTATATACAGTTTTTAAAACCAATCCATCATTAGTTTTTTCTTCAGTTTTTGTATAGTCCAACTTTTTAGCATCGTTAAATCCAACAAAATCAGGAATACTAATTTGAGCAGTAGCAGATACTAAAATTTTTTTATTTATATTTTGAGCTTTTCGAGTTATAAATGACATCTCGGCTTCAAAACCTAAAGAAAGACATTTGTCAAATTCATCAAACACTAGTATTTTAGTATCAATTAAATCAATACTTCTTCTATTAATATGATCTGAAATTCTGCCAGGTGTACCTATTAATAAAGCTGGAGGATCAATTAAACTTTGAATTTCAATAGGCATTGAATGTCCACCATAACAAACATTCACTTTAAAACCAGTTGACATTTTACGCCAAACTTGTTCAATTTGAATTGCAAGTTCTCTTGATGGACTCAGTATCAAACATTGAATCCCTTTGTCATAAGGATTCAATAAACTAAGTATTGGTAGTAAAAAAGCTAAAGTTTTTCCAGAACCTGTTGGTGCTAAAAGTAGTACTTCGCTTTCATCTTGGATGCTTTGATTTGCAACAATTTGCATTTCATTTAATTCATCAATACCAAGGTTGCTTATAATTTGTTGTGGGGTTTCGTAAGATTTCATTTAGCAAATATACCAATTTAAAATCTTTTATTAGCAAATTGAAATTTTATGATATTTATTGCCAAAAAATAAATAAATTTACATTAATATTAAAATAAGATTTAAAAATAAATATTTATGCAAGAGATTAACAAAGACCCACTTCATAATGTAACTTTAAAAACGATAGTTGAATATTTAGTAGAAGTATATGGCTGGCAAGATTTAGGCTATCATATTAAAATTAAATGCTTTAACAATAAACCAAGTATAAATTCTAGTTTAACTTTCCTTAGAAAAACACCTTGGGCAAGAACTAAAGTTGAGAATTTTTACATATTTACATTGAAGCATAAAATTAAATCTGAAGAAATCAAAAATAAAACAATTTTAAGTAATGAAGTGGAATAAATATAATGCCAACAAAAGGACAAATTATAGTAAATCCTATAACTGGTGACACATTTGAATTTTTAGAGACATCTATTGATACTCAAGGTAAAAGTGTTTCAATTAAAACAACTCTTAAAAGTAAAGGTGAGTTGGTGCCAAATCATTTTCATTTATTACAAGATGAAAGTTTTACAATAATTTCAGGTAAACTTAACATTTGGTTAAATGGGGGAAATCAAACCTTGTCTGAAAATGAAACAATTACTTTACCCAAAAACAAAGCTCACAATCATTTTAACAATTCTGATGATGAAGTAACTTATGTACATTATGTTTCACCTGCTTTAGATTTTGAGTACTTAATTGAAAATCTTGTTGGTTTGGCTTCTGATGGCAAAATGGTTAATGGTAAAGCAGGATTAATTCAAGAATTAGTAACTTTGAAATATTTAGATAGCAAAGCTTTTTTAGCTAATATACCTGTGCCAATTCAAAAGTTACTTATGAATACTATTGCTCCAATAGCTAGAATTTTTGGTTATAAAGCAATATATAAAAAATATTCTGGAATTGAAAAGTGACAAATATCAATAACTTAGCTTAATATTTCTAATCAACATCCCAACTATCAATCTTCGACCAAGTTTTAGTTTCATTGTTGTAAGCAATAATAGAAACTTTTAGTTTGAAGTTTACTTCTTCTAACAAACAATAGTGAAAATTTCTAAGTTCATTGCCATCAAATAAGTCTTTGTGTCTTGCATTGTTACCTATCCAAACTTTTTGCCTTGGTCCACCAGCACCTCCTGAAACTAGAAAATGAATCCCATCAATTTTGAAATGCTCATAACTATGACAATGACCACTTGCAATCATTTTAACTTTTAAATATTGACTTATTATGGGTAGAAATTCTTCTTTAGTATCTTGTTCATCATCTACAACCTTGCTATTAGTATAAATAGGATGATGCCAGCAACAAATTACATTGTGAATGTTTAGATTGCTTTCAAAACTCTTTAACAACGAATCTAAAAAATATTTCTGAGAAATTCTTTCATCATTTGTTAATTCTTGTAAATTTGAATTTAGGAAAACAAAGCCAATCGAGTTAATTTCTTTACTATACCAAGTATTTTTTTCAAAAAATTCAAATCTTTTTCTCATGTTATTTAGTGCAATTTTATTATTAACAAAATAATCATGATTACCAAATAATGGAAAGATAGGAATTTTTGAATTTTTAATAGACTTAGTAATTGTGTCAAAATATTTCCATTCTGATTCACTTGCACCCCAATTTGTCAAATCTCCCAAAATAATTAAGGAACTAGGTTTTTCAGAACTAATTTTAGGGAAAATTAATTGACGAATATATTCATTGTCTTCCCTGAATAACTCAAACCACAAAGTCCTTTGAGTATCTCCAATTAAAACAATCTTGCTGTTTTGTGATTGTAAATCTACAAATAAGAATACACAAAACAATAATACAAATTTGGTTTTATTCATTTTTGCTACTTCTTTTTTTCCAAATTAACTAAAAATTGCTTTACTTGATTAGAAGTAATTAAAGCAAATTTCAACAATTTGATCTTAGTAATCAATTTTATCTTAATGATTTATTAATAAAATTGCTTATTTTTGACAACATTTAAACTTAGAATTATGAAAATACTTTATACAACTTCTGGTCCAGTTAGTACAAATGGCTTTTTGATATATGATGAAAATACCTTAGATGGTGTAATTATTGATGCACCAATTGGTAGTTTTGATTTCTTTATTGGAGAAATTGAAAAGAAACATATTAATTTAAATGCTATTTGGTTAAGTCATAGCCATTGGGATCATACAGGCGATGCAAATAAGATTCATAAGTTCACTAAAAAACCAATTTATATTCACCCTTTAGATGAATATAGGATGATTGATCCCAATAAATATTTAGGTTTCCAACTACCTTTTGAAATTGAGCCTTGCTTTGCTGATGCTTTTTTTGAGGAAAATCAAATTCTTAAAGTAGGAAACTTAGAATTTGAATTAATGCTTACTCCTGGTCATACTGAAGGAAGTATTTGTTTTGTTAATCACTTACACAAAACAGTAATTGTAGGAGATGTACTTTTTAAAGGAAGTATTGGAAGAACAGACTTGCTTGGTGGTAATTTTGAAGTTCTAATTGAATCAATTAGAACGAAATTACTAGTCTTAGATGATGATTTCAAAGTTTTTAATGGTCATGGAGATTCAACAACTATTGGAAATGAAAAAATGTTTAATCCGTTTTTAAGAGATTTAAATTAATTAATTCTTAAGTTTTTTTTCAATTTGTTAAGTTTTTCATAAAAATGAGTAATAGTATTAACAAATCATTTTTTTATATTTGCACTTCATTATTAGGATTAATTCTAATAAGTTGTTATTCTTTTACTGGTGGTTCAGTACCGGAACATTTAAAAACACTTCAGCTTACTCCTGTTGTTGATAATAGTGGATATGGTAATCCTCAGTTTAGAGAAAGTTTAATGAGAGCTTTAGTTCAGAGATTTAGAGATGACAATTCATTTACTCTTACTGATAATTTTGGTGATGCTAGATTGAGCATAGTTATAAGTTCAATAATAGATGCCACTGTTGCAGTAAACCCTGGTGAATTAGAAACTCAAAGAAAAGTAACTGTCAGTTTTAAAGCAGAGTATTTTGACAATGTTAAAAAGAAATTAATATGGGATAAATCATTTTCTAACTATCAAGTTTATGATGTATCCAATATTTTAACGAATAGAAATGCAGGAATTGAAAAAACAATTATTCAGACAACAGATGATATTTTATTATCTGTTGTGTCAGGTTGGTAAATTTTCTTATTTTTGCAATTCATTTTTCTTCACAAAGAGCGAGTAATTTCCAAAGTATGGAAAAAGTAATACTTCTAACCTACTTTTTAGCTTTAAGCGTGCTTTTCGGTTTCGGGATTCATGGCTTAATTCTTCTTTATTATTACAGAAAAACTGCTAAAACAAATCATCCAGTGCAAGAAATGCCGGAAGAATTGCCAAAAGTAACTATTCAATTACCTATGTATAATGAATTATATGTAGTTGAAAGATTAATACAATCTGTTTGTGGGATTGATTACCCACTTGACAAAATGGAAATTCAAGTTTTAGATGATTCTACTGATGAATCAATTGACGTAACTAAAACTTTGATTGCCAAATATCAAGCATTAGGATTCGATATAAAATATATTCACAGAAATTCAAGGCAAGGTTATAAAGCTGGCGCATTAAAAGCTGGCCTAGAAGATGCTGAAGGAGAATTTGTTGCTATATTTGATGCTGATTTTGTACCTAAAAAAGAATTTCTTATGAAAACAATACCTCATTTTAATAATAGTAATGTGGGTATGGTTCAAACGAGATGGGAACATTTAAATGAAGATTATTCTTATTTAACCAAAGCACAAGCTCTTGCACTTGACGGACACTTTGTTATTGAGCAACAAGTTAGAAATAAGGCTGGTTTTTTTATTAACTTCAATGGTACTGCAGGAATTTGGAGAAAAAGTTGTATTTATGATGCTGGGAATTGGCAAGCTGATACTCTTACTGAAGATTTTGATCTTAGTTATAGAGCCCAGCTAAAAGGATGGAAATTTATTTTCTTAAATGATGTGACCTCTCCTGCTGAATTACCTGCAGATATTAATGCTCTTAAAACTCAACAATTTAGATGGACAAAAGGTGCTGTTGAAACAGCTATTAAATTGTTACCAATGGTCTTTAAATCTGATTTGCCCAAAAATATCAAGTTTGAATGTTTTATACATTTAACTTCAAATATTGTTTTTCCTTTTATTATATTAGTTGCATTATTAAATATTCCAATTGTAATTATTAAAAATACTTATGGTGGTTATGATAATTTTTACTCTTTAATGTCTATATTTGTTTTAGCATCAATTTCCACATTCCTTTTTTATACTTTTGCACAAAAAGCAATTCATTTAGATTGGCGACGTAGACTTTTACTTTTTCCTATTTTCTTAGCTGGAAGTATGGGTTTTGCCGTAAATAATACTAAAGCTGTTTTTGAAGCTATTATTAATAAAAAATCTGAATTTGCTCGTACTCCAAAAGGCGGTACTATTAATATTGGAGAAGATTGGAAAAAGAAAAAATATGTTCAAAGAAAAGTAAGCATGCTAGTTATTGTTGAATTGTTTTTGACTTTGTACTATATTGGTGGAGTAGGTATATCAGTTTATTATCATGAAATAGCTGCAATTCCATTTCAACTTATGTTTTTACTTGGTTTTGGAACAGTAGGATTAATGTCTTTAAAACACGCATTAACTAAATAATTATAAAACAAATTAATTAAAGCCCAAGATTAAATTTTAGTCTTGGGCTTTTTTTGAATAAAGTACTATTAAACATTAAAGAACTATGCTCAATCATCAGTTTACATTATCTAAAATAACTAAAGATTTTCAGTATCTTTGTGGCTGCGAATTAGTAGCTATTTTTTCGCAAGAAAAAGAAACTTTAATCTTAACTTTTGATGATGGTGAGATGCTTCATTATGTAGAAGTTTCAATATTAAACAAAAGAGATACAATTTTCATAAGAACAAACTTTGCTAGAGCAAAAAGCAATGTTCAAGATATTTTTCATGAAGTTAAAAATGAAATATTACAAGAAGTAAGCTTAATTCATAATGATAGAATTATACATTTCAAATTTGTAAATAGGAATATTTGGGTTTTACTTTTTGGAAATGGTAAGTCAAACATAATTTTAACAAGTAGTCATAATAAGGTTTTAGATTCATTTAAAAACAAAAAAGAGTTATTAAATACAAATTATATACCTATAAAAAGAGATATTTACAAACTAGTTGACATAGAAAAAAATATTACATTAAAGGAAGCCATTAACAAAAGCGACTTCTTTTTTGGGAAATACTATTTAAACGAATTAGCTTTCAGGTTTAAACTTGATTTGTCTTTAAAGTTAAGTGAGATAAGTAAAGAAGAATTAATTAGGATTCAAAATCTTTCTTATCAGTTTAAAGTCGAATGCATTAATAGTAATATTTTCTGTCATTTGGATGTCAATTCTAATATACCTTTATTATCATTAATTGAGTTAAATGGTTATAATGTTAAATCTTCATTCGAAAATATAAGTGAAGCTATTCAAAGAAAAATTAGTCAAATTCATTTTGTTGAAGATATTGAAAAAGAAAAAGCAATTTTAGCTACCTACTTCGACAAAATTATTAGACTTAACATTAATACTGTCAATAAAATTAAAGATTTAGGTGATGTTAATGATAGGATTGCACAAAGTAGGCAAAATGCTGAAATTTTAATGTCTCAAACAAATTTGAAAGTTAAATCGGGTGATAATCTATCTACTTTAGATTGGAACAACAGACCTATCAACATAAAACTGAATCCAAAACTAAATCTTCTAGATAATGCTCAAAAATATTTTAATAAAGCTAAAGGTTTAAATAAAGAAAACGAAATTCTATTAAAAAGGCTTCCTGAAGCTGAAAACAAAGTGAAATTTGCTACTGAAGCATTAGAAAAATTATTTAACATCAGCACATTTGACAAAATTAAAGAATTTAAGTCAGAATATATTTCAGCAAAACCTGAAAACAAAAACAAAATAGCACTAAATTTGGAAAGTAAGTTTAGAAAGTTTATTATTGATGAAAAGAATACGCTTTATGTTGGTAAAAATGCAGAAACCAATGATGAGCTTACTCAAAAGTTTGCCAAAGCAAATGATATTTGGTTGCATGCTCGTGGAGTAGGAGGATCGCATTGTGTTTTAAAGACTATTGGTGGCAAAGCTCCTACAAAAGAATCACTTGAAAGAGCAGCAGAAATATCAGCCTATTATTCTCAGGCAAGAGGAGGCTCTTATGTACCAGTTGCTTATTGTCAAAAGAAATACGTGAGAAAACCAAAAGGTGCTAATATTGGTGCTGTAATAATGCAAAAGGAAGAAGTAATTATGGTAGAGCCAAAACTAAACTAATTTTTCGACTACTATGTTATATAAATTATTAGAATGGGTTTTAGATGGAAATAAAAACACCTTCCTGTTTATGTCTTAAAATTGGGAGTTGTACAGAAAATCAAAACTCTGTTTTTAATAAATACCTGCAAAAATCGAAATGGTTTCTAAACTAAGGCTTGGAAAAGTAAAATGAAATCAGAAAGATTATCGGCTTAATTTGACAAAAAAAAACTTTGGAAAATATATTTGGAAAAATTTTCCAAATACTTGAATTTACCCAAGTTTTCAAAAACTTTTTTTAAAAAAAAGAGGCTTTCGCCTCCTTTGAATTACTTTTACTTATGACCATCAACTTTACAGCATTTTGGAAGCTTTTTATAAGCTGTTTCATCTGCTCTAGTTGAATCAGCATCATAACCAATATTATTTATTGTTTTGTTGATTTTAGCTAAATCTATAGTTTCATCATAACTAACAGTAAAAACTTTACTCTTTACATCAAGTGATGATGATTTGACACCATCAAGTCCGTTAACTGCTTTTTCAATTCTCGCTTTACATTTTGAACATTCTGCTGAAGTTTTGATAGATGTTGTTTTAATTTCACCAGCAAAAGCAAAAGAGCTAACTAATACTAATAATACAATTAGTTTTTTCATAATAATACCTTTTAAATAATTGTTAATCTAATACCTAAATATGCTACCCTACCTATAATTGGTCCCCATACCATAGTAGCATCAAAATTATTGCCAAAAGGATTTTTGGCATCAATAATTGGGTTTAATTGCCTAAAGTTAGTAAGATTTTCCACTCCAATATAAACATCCAAAGTAGGAAATTTCTTAGTAATCTGAATATTCATTATCCAAAATGGATCATAATATTTAGTTATACCAGATTTACTCATGTCTGGAAGTCTTCCTTTACCATTATACCCAAGTGTGTAATCAAAATGCCAATCATCACTTTCTGTGCGATAAGACAAATTAATCAACCCTTTGTTAAGACTCATAAGTGCCTTTTCAAGTGTTTTTTCTCCTATAGTTAGCCAACTATCATTTATTCTATAAGCCAAATTTATATTAAATCTTTTGATTGGCTCAAAATTCAAATCAAATTGATAACTATTGGAAAATGAAACACCTTTGAGATTGTAAAATCTAAATGCACTCATATTAGATTCCATATCAAGCACAAGTTGGTTTTGAAAATCAGTATGATAATATTCAAAATGGAACCCAAAAGGAGTATCAAATATTTTTGAATCGTGAGAGAAAGCAATTCCATAATTAGTAGCTTTTTCAATTCCTAGTTTGTCTTCAATAAAAATTGCTCTATTACTTACTAGTAAATAACTATAATCAGCTAAAATATTTGGTACACTATAAGCCCTTCCTTCAGAAAGTCTAAGAGAAGTAAACTCTGCCAAATCATATTTTAAATAAACTCTTCGCGAAACCAAATCACCATACAGATTGTGCTTGTCATATCGCAATCCAGCTATAGCTTTTAGATAGTCCAACAAACTTACATTTAGCTCAGAATAAACTCCCGGCACCACTTCATTTCTGACTTGTGTATAAAATGGTGAAGTTTCATCAAGTTTATTATATAAAAAGTTCGCACCAATAGTAATTTTATTTGATTCATTGGTGATTGCACTTTCATACATAAGGTTTGCATTAAATTTCATTTCTTTTGCATTATAGTATTTTAATCCATAAGTGCCTGTTTGGTTATGAACAAATCCATTTGTAATAAGAGCAAGACTTTGGTATAAATCTGTTTTGAAAACATGACCAGTTTTTGTAAAATATTCATATCTATCAGTATTGATTTTTATTCCATAGTATTTTATTTTATCAATATTGAAATAATCCATTTGTCCTGCTTCACGTTGCTCTTTGATAGCTTGAACACCAAATTGACCTTCAAGTCCATCACCTTTAAAATTCCATCTATTCATTAAATTAAATTGAGTAAGTATTGGTTGGTCTAAAAAACCATCACCATTATTATCAATTTTACTTTGTTGAGTGCTAGCATGTGCAAATAGAGTGCTTGTAAATACATCACTTGCTTCAAATGAGTAATCTATGTTAGCTTCAAATCGTTCTCTTTCACTTGCATATAAATTCAGCAAAGGTGGATTTAATTCTGATGGTTTTTTATATTGGACATTAATCTGACCAGCGATTGACTCATATCCATTTATTACTGAGCCAGCACCTTTTGATATTTGAATGGAACTCATCCAAGTACCCGGAATATAATTCAATCCAAAAGGTAATGCTAATCCAGAAAAATTAGAGACTCTTTCTGTTAGAATTTGTGTGTATTTTCCTGTAAGTCCAAGCATTTCGATTTGTTTTGCTCCAGTTATCGCATCTGAAAAGCTAACATCTACAGATGGATTAGTTTCAAAGCTCTCTGATAGATTGCAACAAGCAGCTTTTTGAATACCTCTAATACTTATATTTTCAGTTTTAATAATATCTGAATGTGATATCATACTTTCTTCAGCTTTCCCATTTACTAAAATTGTTTTAGTATTTGGATTTTGCTTTAATTTGATTTCAATATATTTATTAGATTGCACTGATATTGTATCATTAAGATGCCCAACATAACTCACAATAAGTTTAGAGTTTGAAACATATTTAATGTTAAATCCAGTTTTATCTTTTTGAATAGTACCGATTTTACCTTCTTGCCATTTGATTGTAGCTCCAATCAAAACTTCCTTATTGTCTGCATCAATAACAATTCCTTTTAAATCACTTTGACTAAAAAGATTAATTGAAGTAAATAAAGAACAATAAACAAAAAAGAAAACAATGAATCTTTTAAATTTCATTTTTTTTACCAATAAGTTAATAATTAATTAAATATATAAACAATATATATCAACTATTTGGATCTTTATCTTTGTTGGTATTAGAGTATAGGCGTGCAAAAAACTTTATAGCTTTGAATGGAAGTGACATTAACGATTTTACGGTACTTACTTTTGATTTAAATTTGTCATATTCTTCTAAAGTAAAAAGCTCCCTTTTATACTTTGCATTCATTGAATAGTCAACTTTGAAATCTTTAAATGATTTTAAAGAAAGATTGAAATCTAAAATGTAATTTTGGGATAAAGACTTACAACACAAATTATCTTGAAAATTAAAAGATTGTTCATTAATGTTTTTGTTTTTAGATTCTTTTATACAACAATTACTTTTAGATTCTTTGATAAAGGTCGCATCTTCATCAAATATATTAAATACAGTCATTGAGATCTCTCTCTCTTTACTCATATTGCAATAATGACTATTAACTTCAATTCCAAGTGAAGAAATGAAAATAATTAATATTAGCAATAACGCTAGTCCATTTTTAATATATCTAATCATATTACAAAATTAACTAAAATAAAATTAATTTGCAAATATAATTGATTGTTCAAAATAAGATAAAATTAGTCGTATTTTGTTTCGTCATTAAATAAATATTTGTTATATTGCATAAAGTTTAATATCAAGATTCAAATTTATGTTTAGATTATCTAAAAAAGTGGAATATGGAATCCTATCAATGCAATATTTAGCAGATAAGGAAGAAGTACTAGTTTCTGCTAAAGAAATGTCTGAAAGTCTTGAAATTTCTTCTGAGTTCTTGTCGAAAACTTTACAATTATTGATGAAGAAAGGTCTTGTTATATCTCAAAAGGGGATAAAAGGTGGATACTTACTATCTAAGCCTTCAAATGAAATATCTATGTCTGATATTATTTACGCTTTAGATAGCAAACCAGAACTTGTAGGTTGCAATGGAGATAATGGTGAAGATTGTGATAGAAAAGATAATTGTACGATAAGAAAACCATTAGAAATATTACAAATAAAACTAAATGATTTATTTGAATTAACAAAATTGAGTGAATTAAAATCAAATGAAAATAAGTTTGTAAAAATTGATTTAGCAAATGTTAAATGAAAATTGCATATTTGAATATTGAATCACCTGAGAATAAATTTGCTTGGTCTGGATTGAACTTTAGTATTTACAATTGTTTAGTCAATACTGGCAATGAAATAGTTTACAATAAGAGTTTAGAAAGTTTTAAAAAGTTGGAAATAACTTTTAAAAGAATATTTTATAAGATTTTTAAAAATCAATATTATGAAGCGATTAGAGATAATAGAATTTTAGAAGCTTATGCAACAGAATTTGAAAAGTTTATTGCCCAAGAAAAGCCAGATTTGATTTTTGGAGCAGGTTCTGCTCATTTAAGCAGAATAAAAACAGATATTCCAATTGTATTTTGGGCTGATGCTACCTTTGAAAATTTAAATGAGCATCATAATTATTTAAAAAAACTGGATAAAACAACTTTTGAAAATAGTAAAGAAAATGAAAATTCTATATTTATAAAAGCTTCAAAATTAATTTTTACTTCTGATTGGGCAATTAATTCTGCAATTTCAAATTATCAAATCGATAAAAGCAAATTGGAATTAATTAAATTTGGAGCTAATATTGAAAATGTGATTGTAAAAGAAAAAGTTGAAAAAAATATTAAAGATAAAAAGTTAAGTGAAATTGAAATTTTATTTATTGGAATTGATTGGATGGGAAAAGATTTGCAAAAAGTTTTGGATACAACTTTAGAACTTAATAATTTAGGTAAAAAAACATTTTTGCATATTGTTGGGTCAAATCCAAAGATTGATGAAAAATATATTGACATTTGTAAAGTATATGGATTTGTTTCTAAACATTCAGTTGAAGGTATGGAATTATTAAATGATTTGTTTTTGAAAAGTCATTTCTTTTTTATGCCGAGCAAAGCAGAAGCATTTGGTCTAGTATTCGCAGAAGCCTCAGCTTACGGACTTCCTTCTATAAGCAATGATGTATGTGGTATTTCTTCAGTTGTGAACAATGGTGTAAATGGATACCTGCTACAAAAAGAATCTACTTCATTTGATTATGCTAACTTGATAATTGATTTAACAAAAGATGAAACTAAATATAAAGAATTATGTATGAGTTCTAGAAATGAGTTTGAAAAAGAATTGAATTGGAATATTGCATCAAAAAAATTAAAAAAACTATTAAACGAAATAAAATAAATGACAGAAGACCAATTATTAATAGATGAAGTAACAACAAGTGATTACAAGTATGGTTTCGTTTCCGATATTGAGCAGGAATTTGCTCCAATTGGATTAAACGAAGATACCGTTAGATTTATTTCATTTAAAAAGAATGAACCAGAATTTATGCTTGAATGGAGATTGAAAGCATTTGAGTATTGGAAAACAATGAAAGAACCTGAATGGGCTAAAGTTGTTTATCCAGCAATTGATTATCAAAATCATTACTATTATGCTGCTCCAAAACAAAAAGTAGCTCCTAAAAGTTTAAATGAAATTGACCCTGAATTACTAATCACTTTCGAAAAGCTTGGAATTTCTCTGAATGAACAGAAAAGAATTTCTGGAATTGCAATTGATGCCGTTATAGATTCGGTTTCAGTTGCGACAACATTCAAAGATACACTAGCTAAAGATGGTATAATCTTTTGTCCTATAAGTGAAGCAGTACACGAGCATCCAGATTTAGTTAAAAAATATATTGGTTCTGTTGTTCCATATACAGACAATTATTTTGCTGCATTGAATTCTGCTGTTTTTAGTGATGGTTCTTTTTGTTATATTCCAAATGGTGTTCGTTGCCCTATGGAGTTATCAACTTATTTTAGAATAAATGCAGCTTCTACTGGACAATTTGAACGAACTTTGATAATTGCTGATGAAGGCTCGTATGTTTCTTATCTTGAAGGTTGCACAGCACCAATGCGAGATGAAAATCAATTACATGCTGCAGTGGTTGAAATTGTAGCACATAAAAATGCAGAAGTAAAATACTCAACTGTTCAAAATTGGTATCCGGGTAATAAAGATGGTTTGGGCGGGATTTATAATTTTGTTACAAAACGTGGGATTTGTGAAGGTGATAATTCTAAAATATCTTGGACTCAAGTAGAAACAGGCTCTGCTATTACTTGGAAATATCCGAGTTGCATATTGAAGGGTGACAATTCAATCGGTGAGTTTTATTCTGTAGCTGTTACAAATAATCATCAGCAAGCAGATACTGGTTCAAAAATGATTCATATTGGTAAAAATACAAAAAGTAGAATTATTTCAAAAGGTATTTCTGGTGGAGTTAGTAATAATAGTTATCGTGGATTAGTTAATATTGGAAAGAAAGCTACTAATTCAAGAAATTTTTCGCAATGCGATTCACTACTTTTGGGTGATAGATGTGGAGCTCACACTTTCCCTTATATCGAAATTGCTAATAAAAGTTCAGTTGTAGAACACGAAGCTACTACTTCAAAAGTATCTGAAGATATTTTGTTTTATTGCAAACAAAGAGGTATGAGCACAGAGGACGCAATGGCTTTGATAGTCAATGGCTATGCTAAAGAAGTTTTAAACCAACTTCCAATGGAATTTGCAGTTGAAGCTCAAAAGCTTCTTGCAATAAGTCTTGAAGGAAGTGTAGGTTAATTAATTTGTCAATTTAATTTATATTATATTTAAAAATGTTAAAAATACAAAATTTACACGCTAATATTGATGGTAAAGAAATCCTAAAAGGATTAAATTTGGAAGTAAATGCTGGTGAAATACACGCAATTATGGGTCCAAATGGAGCAGGCAAAAGTACACTTGCATCAGTCATTGCTGGAAAAACAGATTACGAAGTTACTGAAGGCTCTATACTTTTTGAAAATGAAGAATTATTAGAACTTGAAGCAGAAGATAGAGCAAGAAAAGGCGTTTTCTTAGCTTTTCAATATCCTGTCGAAATACCGGGAGTATCTAATGCTAACTTTATGAAAGCATCAGTAAATGAAATTAGAAAAGCTCAAAATAAAGAACCTCTTGATGCAATGGACTTTCTCAAACTTATGAGAGAAAAAGCTGGATTAGTTGAAATTGATAAAAGCTTTTTATCTCGTTCAGTAAATGAAGGTTTTTCAGGTGGTGAAAAGAAAAGAAATGAAATTTTCCAAATGGCAATGCTTGAACCAAAACTGTCTGTAATGGATGAAACTGATTCTGGTCTTGATATAGATGCTTTAAAAATAGTATCAAATGGCGTTAATAAATTAAGAAATGAAAACAATGCTTTCTTAGTAATTACCCACTATCAAAGACTTTTAGACTATATTGTTCCTGATTTTGTCCATGTACTTTTCGATGGTAAAATTGTAAAATCTGGTGGAAAAGAATTAGCTCTCGAACTTGAAGAAAGAGGCTACGATTGGATTAAAGACGAAGTAAATGGGTGATATAAA
>JAPLFM010000186.1 GCA_026390675.1 Candidatus Kapaibacterium sp.
CTTAGGCAAACTAAGAGTACCTGAAAATGAAGCAATAGGGATTTCAAGAATTTATTTAGGAAAGCTTATAGGTAATAAAATTACTAATTTAAAAATTCTTTATACTCCTGATACATTAGATAATAATGTTTGGGAAGCTCATCCAGCATTTTCACCTGATGGTAAATATTTGTTTTTTGCTTCAAATAGAAGTAAAGGAATTGGTGGAGTTGATATTTGGTATAAAGTAAACCAAAATGGTGAGTGGAGCAATCCTATTAATTGTGGCAAAGTAATTAATACAGAATGTGACGAGTTAAGCCCATTTGTTTCACCCGATGCTAAAAATTTATATTTTTCTTCGATGGGACATGAGTCAGTAGGTGGATTTGACATATTTAATGCCAAAGTGCAATTTAATGACAATTTAACTTTTTCAGAAATGAAGAACATTAGATTTCCAATGAATACTACTTTTGATGAACTTTTCCCTTCTTGTTTGGGTGACTGCGATTCAGTTTTATTTTATAGCTCAAATCAATTTTCACTTCCTCAAAAAAGCAATGAGGCATTGAGTGATTTGAATATGTTTGTGAAAGAGAGAATAACTGTAAAAACAATTGAAAAAGGTACTTTGTCTCAACCTAAAGATATTGAAATTAAAGTTGAAGAACCTTTGGTGGAATACAAACCAGATTTTAGTGTTCCAGAACCAGTTTTTGCAAGTGTATCTCAAACTTTTTCTTTAACAGGTAAAGTAGTTAATTTAGAAACTCAACTACCAGTTTTCAATGCAACTATTACTGCAAAAAATCCTGAGACTAATGAAATTGAGATGCAAACTCAAACAGATGAAAATGGTAACTATTCAATATCACTACTTAAAGGAGCCGATATTGAGGTTGTAATTCAGGCAGAAAATCTATTTTATGATTCGTTTAAATTAAGAGTTGAAAAAAATGATACAACTTCTACTATTGAAAGGAAAGTAGAATTACCAGTCATTTTAACATTAAGAATTAACTTCCCTTATGATGAATATAAAGAACCTTATCCATTCACACTTGATAGCAATGGTAATGAGACTAAGACTACTTGGCAAAACGAAATAAATAATCTTGCCGATAATTTATTAAAAGCAATAAACAAAATAGATAAAATCATTTTAGTAGGTAATACAGATGATATGGGTGGGGTTGAATATAATAGAGTTTTAGGTCAAAGAAGGGTTGAATTCGTTGTAAATGAATTAGTTAAGAGAAATGTTCCCAAAAAAATTCTATTTGCTCGTTCAGCAGGAAAGCTTGAACCATTGAAAAAAAGAAAGGATGAAGTTACTGAAACATATCAAAAAAGACTTAGAAGAGTAACAATGGAAAAAATATTAAAATAAATAGCTTAATTTACTTTTGGATCTCTTTTAATAATTACTAAAGTTTTATCATCAGTATATATAGATTGTACTGAAAATTTTTGCACTTCTTCGATTAAGTGATATGCAATTACTTTTGCCGATTCATTATGATATTGTTTAATAATATCTTTAATTCTATCGTCTCCAAATAAATTTCCTTCTTCATCTTGTGCTTCATTTATCCCATCTGTAAATAAAGCTAACACATCACCAGGTAACATTCTAGCATTTTCAACTGTAAATTTTTGATTTTCTAAAACTCCTAATAGTGGACCAGTCGGGTCTAACATTTGAAATTTATCACTAGACGGTCTGTAATGAATAGGAGAGGGATGTCCTGCATTTGCATACAACACAAGTCTGTTAGAAGCACCTGTTAGTTCTGCATAGAATAAAGAAACAAATTTTTCTGCTTGAAATGTTTTATGTATTAGATTGTTTAATATAGCTAGGATATGTGAAATTCTAGAAGCAAATGCCATTCCCATTCTTATTGCTCCAGATACAAATAAAGCTTCTATAGCTGCAGGTAAACCTTTGCTAGCTGCATCACTAATAATTATACTTAATTGTTCTTCTTCATCAAAAGTACTTCGGACATAATCAAAATAATCACCAGAAACTCCTCTATCAGGAGCAGACAATCCAAATATTTTAAAATCTCTATACTCTAAGTAATGGTCTGGAAGTAGATTTCTTTGAAGTTCAGATGCTTTTTTAATGTCCGACTTTAAAATACTAAATTCTTCTTTTTCATCTAAATTTCTTAATGCTACTGTAGTTAAACTTCTAATAATAGATAAAGATTCGTGAAAGTCTTTTGAATAACTATCTGAATTAAACCCAAGAGCATATTGGAAGTATTTACCATTACTCATTTTGATTATTTCACCAACTCCAGCCAAATAGAAATAATTGATTCCTTTTTCTCTAAGTAACGTATCAGTTTCCTGACCATGAATTGTATGTTCTTTCATCAATCTATTCAAATAATTTTGAATCTGATTTTCGTCTATCAAGAGTGAAAAACCTTCTGGGATCTCTTCTGTATTACCATACTGAGATGCTATCTTATAAGAGGAATTGTTTATATCCAATAACCAAACTCTACCACCAAAAACCTCAAATTCAGGTTTAACTATGATTTCTTGAATAATAGATTCAAGTAATTTTAACCCATTTTTGTGCTTTCTTGAAGAAAGATTTTCTAATATTTTGTAAGTTTCAATCTGAGATGAGTTGTTAGACGACATAATTTATATATTTTGGAATTGTAAGATTAACCATTGTAAGTTAACATTCATTAACGAATAATGAAATGTCAATTTGCTAACATACTAAAAGAATTAGATTTTGAAAAATAAATGAACTAAATTAATGGCAAAGAAAATGTAAATGTACTTCCTTTGCCTAACTCGCTTTCAACCCAAATTTTGCCATAGTGCTTGTCAATAAATTCTTTACATAATATCAGTCCAAGCCCAGTACCCGATTCTTGATTAGTTCCTAAAGAAGTGACCTTTTCTTCAATTTTAAACAGTTTGTTTCTAATTCCATCTGACATCCCAACTCCTGTATCAGAAATTGAAACCCTTATTATTCCATTCTCAATAATGGAATTAATTGTAATAGTGCCTTGTGGTGGAGTAAATTTTATAGCATTGGATACTAAGTTTCTAATTGTTGTTTTGATCATATTTAAATCAGCTTTAACAATTGAATTAACTTTTACATTGTTTATTATTTTAATATTTTTATGATCTGCTGCCAACTCAAACATTTTGGTATTTTCTTGAGCTATTAAATACAAATCAAATTGACTTGGATTGAATACAATTAAGTTTTTTTGTGAACTTGACCATTCTAACAAATTTTCAAGTAAATTATAAAGGTTGTGAGCTGATGTCCTCATCAATTCTAAAAATTCAGCTTTTTCTTTTTCACTTAATTCTGATTCATCATCTGTTAGTATATCAGTAACTTGTTTGAAATTACCTAAAGGATTTTTCAAATCGTGTGCAATAATAGAAAAGAACATATCTTTTGTTGAGTTTGAAATTTCCAACTCTTTGTTCTTATCAATCATTTCAATATTCTTTTCATTTAAAACATTATTCAATTTTTCTTTAATATTGTTTCGTTTTCTTAAAACAATTAAAATAATTACACCAAAACTAACTATTATTATTAAAGAAATATTGATTATCCATAATCTATTATTATTAAATTCCTTAACATCATTTAAACGTAAAAGTTTTTCATTTTCTTTTTCTTTTCTTTCAAGATTAAACTTTTTGTCAATTTGATTTAATTTTTGAGCTTTTTCAAGTGTGAAAACTGAATCCTTTAAGTTAATATGTTTTTCGAAAAAATCTCTAGATTTTTTGTAATCTTTCAATTCCAAATAAACGTCTGAGATATGCTTTAATACTTCAATTTGTTGAGATTTACTATCTGATTCTAATGAATATCTCAATGCAATTTCAAAATTATTCAATCCTTTTTTCAAATCTTTTAATTTAGAATATATTTTTCCATTAATGACATAGTTATTGTAAAGTATAGTTTTATCTTCTAATTTTAGTGCTAATATTATAGATTTATCTACATTTAATTTTGCTTTGTTCATTTCACCATTTTCAAAATATATTTTTCCAAAATTAGATAATACATTTGATTGAATTGATAAGATGTTATTTTCCAATGCAATTTTATAAGCTTTGTTCAAATACTCTTCTCTTTTAAGTTTGTTTTTTAGCTGTTCCCAGCACAAACTTATATTAAAATATGCTATAGAAAGCCCCTGCATACTATTTATTTTTTCATAATACTTTACAGATATTTCAAAATATTTTTTTGCATCTTCATAATTTTCCAAATCTAATTTCAAACCAGCAAAATTATTTAAAAGAATTGCAAATTTATTTATGTCGCTATTTGATAATTTTGGATTGTTAATCACTTCTTCAAAAAGCTTATATGATTTTAAGTAATATTCTTGAGCCTTATTAAAATCTGTTGTTCCTGAATAAACATCTCCCAAAGCTCTTAGGTTGTTAGCAATCTTTATAGTATCTTTTAATTGTTCGAATTTTGATAAGGACTTATACAAATAAAATAGTGCAGAATCATTTTTATTTGTTATTAAAAAAGTTACACCTATAGTATTTAAAGCAACAGCTTGGTCTATTTCTGAATTGTATTTTACAGCTATTCTCAAAGCTTCTCTACTGAAAGAAAAACTTTTTTGAGGTTCGGAAAACCAATATTTACTTGCTAAATTATTGAATAAACCTGGCTTGTCTTGCTCCTTTGCTTTAGACATAAGTAGATTCAAACTATCAATTTCATTTAATGAATAGCTGAGATTATTACATACTGAGATTAATATTATTAAGAATACTAATTTAATAGTGAATTTATATATCATATTTGCATTTTTAATAGAATTTTCTAAGTTGAGTAATTTAGTCTTTCAATTTATACAAAAAAACTAAATAACACTAATTAATAATCAACAAGTTGTTAAAATTAGCTTTTAAAAATTAATATTGTCTTTTTTAAAACAAAAATGTTTCTAATGTTTGATTTTTAACATAAATCAATACTTTGATCTTATTAGTTATAAAGTTTAATGTTCAATATCTTCCTCAAGTTAACATTTTAGAATCTATTGTAATTAAGAATAAATACTTAGTTTGTCTTGATTAGCAAAATAACTTATGAATTTGATATTTTAAATTCCCTATTTTTGTATTATTAGTTTATTCCATAACAAGGAATCAAAAAATGGGATTTACATTTTTAGAAATAAAAATGCCTACTGATTACACATCAGAAGGCTTAAAAGAAAAAATTGCTAAAGAAATTGGTACTTTAGAATTTACTCATCAAATTGAAAAACAAAGTTTAGATGGTAGAAATAGTAACAATATTCATTGGATAATTAGAGTTGGAATAAGTTCTGAGGCAATTTCAACTAATGAACCATTCAAACCTCTCAAACTTGAAATACCTAAGATAAATACAAATAAAAAAATAGTTGTAATTGGATCTGGACCAGCTGGTTTTTTTGGAGCTTATGTTGCTAAATTAGCTGGATTTGATGTAACAATTATTGAACAAGGTCCAGAAGTGTTCAAGCGAATAGCTGATGTTCGAATCTTTGAAAAAGGTGGCCCTTTAAATGAAAGAAGCAACTATGCTTTTGGCGAAGGTGGTGCTGGTACATTTTCAGATGGGAAACTAACTTGTAGAAGTAAACATATTCCAAATGAAAGGCGGTTTATATTTGAAAGTTTCATCAAAGCTGGTGCTCCTGAAGAAATATTATATCTTGCCAAACCACACGTTGGTAGTAATATTTTAACAAAAACTGCTCGCAATTTAAGGAAAGAATTTTTAGATATTGGTGGCAAATGGCATTTTGGTACAAAAGTAATTGATATTAGTATCACAAATGGTAAAGTAACATCAATTGAAACTGAAATTGGAAAAATTGAAGCTGATTATTTCATTTTTGCAACTGGGCATTCAAGTTATGAAACCTATCAAATGTTATTGAAAAATGGTGTAGAGTTTCAACTAAAACCTTTTGCAATTGGCTCAAGAGTTGAACATTATCAAGAAAGAATAAATCAAGCTCTTTGGAGAAAACCAGAACTGCCAGGAGTTAAAGCTGCTGATTATGCTCTTACCTTTAATGATTCTCCTTTGCCTGTTTATTCTTTTTGCATGTGCCCAGGTGGCATGGTTGTCTCAGCACCACCTTCTAATGGAGTAAACATTGTAAATGGAATGAGCAATTACAAACGGAATTACCCATTTGCCAATTCAGCTATTGTTACAGCACTAAAACTTGATGACTTTTTAAATAGACCTGTAAGTCCATTGGAAGCACTTGATTGGGTTACCAATTTAGAGAAAAAGTTTTTTGAATTTGCCAATGGTTTCAATGCACCATCTGTAAAAGTTAGTGATTTTTTAAAAAATAAAATCTCTACAAGTTTTCCTGAAACAAGCTACCCTTTTGATTTGATTTCTGCTGATTTCAAAGAGCTATTTCCAAATGAAATAGTAAATTCATTAAAGTTAGCACTTACTAATTTCACAACTAAAATAAAAGGATTCGAAGATGGACATTTGATGGGATTGGAAAGCAGAACATCGTCTCCAGTTCAAGTATTAAGAGAGAAAAGTGGTTTGTGCAATGGGTTTGACAATTTATATATGGCTGGCGAAGGAAGTGGTTACTCCGGTGGTATTATAAGTTCAGCCGCTGATGGAATCAAATCAGCATTAGATATTGTTAATAAAAACTTGTAAGCAATAAACTAAAATCCTCTATCTCCTTTAGTAGATGAAGCAAACAACATTGGAAAAATTGCAAAAACAGTTGTGTAAAATGAAAAAGCAAGTGCATACTTTAAGATAAATGCTTGGAATGTAAAATCAACTAACTTTATTCTTAAAGTAAAGTAAATCATATTATTGATAACAGCACAAGCAAATACATAGATTAAAAAACGGAAACTTCCTAAAATCAAATTCTCTTTACCTTCTTTATAAAGCATTCCTGCAATGAATGCAACTATTACTTTAGCGAGGGCATTTGTTCCGGGTGTATCTAGGCTGATCAAATCAAAAAAGTAACCTATGAAAAACCCACTCAACATACCAACAAACCTTCCTTCACGTAATGCAATCCATACAGTTAAAATCAAAAGCAAATCTGGCGTAATACCATCAATAGCTATAATTCCCAAACCTATCATTTGAAAAAAAGATAGCAATATTGTAAGAAAAGCATATAGAATTAATCTTTTATTACGAGTAGTTTTTTTGTTTGATATAAATTCAAATTTCATTTACTTTTACGAGTTTTAAGTTTTGCTTCCATTTCTTTTATTAAACCCATTCTTTCTGGATTTGGAAGATAAGATATTACAAACACTTGTTCTAAAGAACTAAAATCAACCAATGGAGCAATTTTAACTATTTTGAATAATGATCCTACTTTATGTTCTGCTACTGTTATTCTACCCACTGGTATATCTGCTGGGTATTTATTACTATAATTAGAAGTTAAAAGAATATCACCTACTTTCATATCATAAGAGTCTGGAACATTAATCATATTAAATTCTTTGTCACCTTTCCATTCAATTATTCCATTAATAGAATTCCTTTGAATTTTAGTGGAAACTTTCACATTGGAATTATTAATTAACTCAATCAAGGAATAAACTTTATTTACCGCTACTATCCAACCTACTAGCCCAGCATCAGTTCTAGCTGCCATACCTTCTGCAATTCCATCATCAATACCTTTGTTGATTGTAACATATTTACGCAACTCTACTATTGTTTCACCAATTACATCAGCTGGTAAAAGTTCCATTTTGGTGGTGTCACGCAAAGACAACATGTTTTTTAGTTTTTCATTTTCGATAATTGATTTTCTACTTCTAATCAATTCTGATGATAAATATAGATTTAACTCTCTTACAGCTCTATTTTCACTTTTAAGAGCAACTGGGTTGGGTACCCAATCAATTACACTTTGTAGCCATCCTACTGAACCTACTATTACAGTTCTAAATCCTCCCAACTGAAATTTGTTACCCAGAGAAATAGATGAAAAACAAATAACTATTAGTGCAGTTAGTGTAATGTATTCTTTAAATTTCGCAACAAAATCAATAAAACTTTTCATTAGATTTTTTTATGTTGTCGAAAATTAATATCTAGTACTTTTGATTAAAACACTTGAGTAGTCATTTAGATTTTCAAGTATTTTGCCTGTTCCACGCACAACAGCTGTTAATGGGTCATCACCAATATGCACAGCAAGACTTGTTTCTTTACGAATTCGCTCATCTAATCCATTTAATAAAGCACCACCTCCAGTCAATATTATACCTCTATCATAAATATCAGATGCAATTTCTCCTGATACTCTTTCAAGTACACTTAATATTGCTGATACTATTTGTGCTATTGGATCGCTTAGAGCCTCTCTTATATCTACAGAACTTGTCATTATTTGTTCCGGGCGACCTTGACTAATATTTCTTCCTTTTACTTCTATTGTAGTCTCTATTTCCAAAGGTACTGCAGATCCTACTGCACATTTGATACCTTCTGCAGTCTTATCACCAATCAATAAATTATGCTTTCTTCTAAAATGATTTACTATTGCATCTGTCATTTCATCGCCAGCAATTCTAATTGATTCAGATTCTACTATCCCCGATAGTGAAATCACAGCTATTTCTGTTGTTCCACCACCAATATCAACTATCATATTACCTGTTGATTCATGAACATCTAAACCCACACCAATTGCAGAAGCCATTGGTTCGGCTACCAAATGTACTTCTTTAGCACCAGCATGCTCACAGCTATCTCTTACAGCTCTTTTTTCAACTTCTGTTATACCTGATGGTACACAAACTACTATTCTTCTAGCTGGTTGCCAAGAGTTTGATACCTTTCTAATTAATGCTTTTAAAAAGCCTTCTGTAATTTCAAAATCTGCAATTGCCCCATCTCGTAAAGGTCTTATTATAGCTATATCTTTATGAGTTCTGCCTAACATATCCTTTGCATCATGACCAATTGCTATAATTTCTTTAGAGTTCTTTTCATAAGCTACAATAGTAGGCTCATTCAAAACAATATTTTTCCCTTTCATCCAAATAAGAGTATTTGCTGTACCAAGGTCTATTGCTAAGTCATTAGATAGAAAATTAAATAGTGCCATTTTTATTTTTAAGTTTGTGTTTTTTCTAAGATTACAAAATTACAAGTTTATACGAGAAAAATTAGTAAAATTTGTACATTACTTATCAACTATTTAAAATAAATTTAAAAAGTTTAAATTAAATGTTTTCATATTTATAACAATACTCATTTATTTGCCATACTGAGCAAAGCGAAGTATCCAGTATTTGCATTTCGTATTCGTAGAGACGCATGATTATGCGTCTCCAGAACTATTCATCAGATGATTTTATCTTCCCGTCATTCCTGCGTATGCAGATATTATGTTTAAAATAGAAGCTTGACCAAATAGTTTAAAAGTTTTAAGAAAGAGACTTTTTTTACAAACTATTATAGGTCAAGCTATGGAACGCAAAATAGTAAAAATAGATTATACAAACAAAGATATTTTTGTAGGTATAGATGTTCATTCAACTAGTTGGTATGTAACAGTAATTGTTGAAGATTATATTAA
>JAPLFM010000038.1:0-2802 GCA_026390675.1 Candidatus Kapaibacterium sp.
ATCAAAAAAACCCATTCTACCTAATAATTTATATTTGCCTACTCTCATTATATCTTATTATATGTATTGTTAAATTAACTATACAAATATAAGCATAAATCCTTGAATATCATACACTTAAATTTTAGAACCCACCATAAGTAAAAACAGTATTATACCGGCGATCGCAAAAGATTGCACCACCGAGTTTTCTAATATCTTGTGGTGTTTTTACCCAGCTTGAAGTTTTTAAATCAAAAGTTCCGAGCTTTTGTAATTCTCTATACTCTTCTTTAGTAAGTATTTCAATTCCAATTTCAGATGCTAAATCTATAACATTATTTTCAGGTTTGTGTTCTTTTCTTGATTCCCAAGCAGCTAAGTCATAACAAAAACTTCTACGACCTTTTGGGCTTTCTGGAGAGCAATCGTAAAAGATGTATTCATTAGATTCTTCATTAAAGCCAACTACATCAGGCTCACCACCTGTGCTTTCCATTTCGCTTAGGATAAAGATCTTGTCAGGATTAGCTTCAAGTTTTGTTTGGATTGTATTCCATTCAAGTCCTTTATGACGATTCATATTTTTTTCAAAACGCTCTTTTAATGTTTTGAGAATTTCTGTTTGTTGTTCTATTGTTAGTTGTTTGTTCATAATAATTTAGTAAATTGCTATATATATTACTGCAAATTTAAAAGAAATTTAAGAATAATCAAATGTAATATTACAAATCCATCTACATACTCACCCCCCCTTTTAAAATACCAACCTAAATTAGTAGTCAATAATTTTATTACTTCAACTAATTTAAAAATAAATGGCAATTCAAAAAAACGAATCAAATTCTGTAATTGAAGTAAAGAATTTGGTGAAAAGATATAAAAAAGCTGATAAAAATGCTGTTGATGATATTTCATTTGATATTAAAAAAGGTGAGTTCTTTGCTTTTTTGGGTCCAAATGGTGCTGGCAAAACTACTACAATTTCAATTCTTACTACAACACTCAATAAAACAAGTGGTGATGTAAAAATAGCTGGTTATGATCTTGAAAAAGAAAATAAATTTGTTCGCCAGCGAATTGGGATAATTTTCCAAAATCCTTCACTTGATTTAAATCTTACTGCAGAAGAAAATATAAGACTTCATTCAAGCCTTTATGGACTTTATAATTTTAGACCTTTCTATAAATTTATGCCAAACGCATATAAAGACAGAGTGAACTATTTGGCTGAAATAATTGGTTTGAAAGATGAACTTTTCAAAGAAGTTAAGTCTTTTTCTGGAGGTATGAAACGCAAACTTGAGATTATACGTTCGCTTATCCACCGACCAGAAGTTTTATTTTTAGATGAGCCAAGCACAGGACTTGATCCAGTTTCAAGAAATGATCTTTGGAAATATCTCAAAACCGTTAGAAATGAAGATGGAACAACTATTTTCCTTACTACACATTACCTTGAAGAAGCAGAAGAAGCTGATAATGTTTGTATAATCAATCATGGCAAGATAATTAGTTTTGGAACACCTAATCAGCTTAAACAAAATCTTGTGGAAGAAATCATCACAATAGATGCTGATAATAGAGATGCTTTACGCAGTGAACTAAACAAACTTAATCTCGAATATAAAGAAGAAAATGGATTTAAAGTAAAGTATAATAATGATATAACACCATTCAGAATAATTAAATCAATTGAAACTCCACTTACTACTATGGATATACACGAGCCAAGCTTGGAAGATACATATATTAAGTTAATTGGAATGAAGAAGGAGGAAATCAAGTGAGAGAAATAAATGCTGCTTTAACTATAGCAATGAGAGATTTAATTAAATTTTTTAGAGATCGAACAAGATTTGTATTTCTACTCATTTTCCCAGTTATTTTTATTGGTATTATTGGAGGTATGTTCCAACAAAACTTAGGTAAAAACTTAGCATATAATTACCAGATGTTTGTTTTTATAGGCATTATTGTACAGTCTCTTTTTTCAACTTCAGTCAATGGTTTGGTTTCTCTAGTTAGAGATAGAGAAGATGATTTTACACAAGAGATGTTTGTAGCACCGATATCACGATTTACAATTATAATGGGTAAAATTATTGGCTCAGGAGCTATTAGTATTATTTCGATTTTAGGAATTGTGGTTTATGGACTTATTCTAGGCTTACCAATTACTTACCAAGATATAATTTTACTATCTCCTGTCTTTATTATTGCAACTCTTCTTGGAGGTGCTTTTGGTTTGCTAATCATTGGTAATATTAGCAATCAGCAAACAGTAAATATGATATTCCCATTTGTTATGTTTCCTCAAATGTTTGTAGCTGGAGTAATTACACCAGTTAATCATTCAGGTCCTATTTTAACAGTTATTTCTCATATTGCACCACTTACTTACATTGTAGATTTCGCACACGGAGCCTTAGCTGTTGTCAGACCAGAATATCGAAATTTAGTAATCTACGATCCAATTACTAATTTACTAATTATTGCTGGAATGTTTTTAGTATTTGTAATAGTTGGAACTTTTGCATTTGCAAGAACAGAAAGAAGTAAATAGAAATGTCTAAAAAGTACAAATCAAAAATTGGTTTATTATTTCCAACAGTGATTATTTTAGTTCTTATTTTGATATTTAAAGTATCATATTTAAGCGATGGTAAATTATTAGGTCCAATCATTATTATTTGTATGATTGCTTTTATAGCTCCAATGTTTTTCAGAACATATTATACGATTACTGATGATAACAAACTTAAAATAGTTAGTGGATACTTTTATAATAAAACTATTGAAATTGTAGATATAGTTAGAATA
>JAPLFM010000038.1:2830-6510 GCA_026390675.1 Candidatus Kapaibacterium sp.
AAAGGAGATGGAGCAAATGGACCAGCACTTTCTATGGACAGGATTGAAATAAAATATGGAATTGATAAAACAGTATTATTATCTCCAGAAAATAAAGAATACTTTATAGAAAACTTATTAAAGATAAATCCAAATATTAAATTGAAGGGGTTTTGAATTTTTTTTGTATTATCTTACCCAAACATTTTAATTACTTTCTTGATTGATTCTATCTAATAAATCTTTTGCATTTTTATTATTGGGATTTAACTTAATTGCATATTGACAATTAAGTTTAGATTCATTTAATCTTCCTAAAGCAAATTGAGATGCTGCAATTCCATAAATTACATTATCATTTTTAGGCTTTAAAAGTCTCGCTTTTTCATAATATTCGATTGATTTTTCAAACATTTGGATATCATAATATACAGCACCTAAATTAAAATAAGCTTCAAAATATTTAGGGTTAAAATTTATTGCTTCATTAAGTTTTTTGATTCCAAATTCAATATTTCCTAAATCAATATAACAATTCCCTTGTTTGAAATAACAAACATCAACTTTATAATTATAATTTATACATTTTTGAAAAGCTTTAATAGCTTCTTTATTTTTACCATTATTGTAATTATTTAATGCACTTTCAAAAATATCAATTTTATTTTTTTCACTAATATTTCTTTCAATGGACTTTTTCACCAAAGGTTGCAAATTAGCACTTCCTACTTCCCAACCATCAAAAACTGAAACTTTATATTTTCTAGATAATTCTTTAAGTTCTATAAGTCTTTTTTCTAAAGATTGGCGCGAATGAATCTCAATTTTTTCAATTTGTAGTAAATAATTCATATTATTTACTTTTTCCAATCTAATTAATGAAAAACTTTGATTTTTTAAATATGAATACAAAACTTCTAATTTAGATTTGTCATTGTCTATAAAAAAATAACCATAAAGTAAAGGTTTAGTTATATCTACTTCCTGTAATTCCATTTCGTCGAATATTGGATTAACATCAAATACAGTTTTATTTATGGTATTTGAAAACAAATTAAACACAAATAGACTTCCAAGTAAAATAGTGATGAACATTTTCATTTTTTGTAATTATTGTTTTGCTAAATATAATTTACAAAAAAAAATTCAAAATAGTTTAATATTTATCTCACCCAAACATTTTAATTACTTTTTGGATTGATTCTGTAAGTTTGTCAATTTCTTGGAAAGAATTGTAAAATGCAAATGAAGCACGAGAAGTGGCAGGTACTTTAAATCGTTTCATTAGTGGTTCGGTGCAATGATGACCTGTACGAATTGCAATGCCATCAAGGTCGAGCATAGTGCCAACATCGTGAGGATGGACGCTATCCAATACAAAAGAAATTACTCCAGCTTTTTCTTTAGCTGTTCCTATTATGCGTAAGTCATTAATTTGACTTAATTTTTCAGTTCCATATTTCAAAAGTTCATCTTCATATTTTTTGATATTTTCTAAGCCAAGATTTGTAATATAATCTATTGCAAAACCAAGACCTATTGCCCCTTCAATATTAGGAGTACCAGCTTCAAATTTGAATGGAAGTTCGTTGAATGTAGTTTTTTCAAAACTAACTGAAAGAATCATGTCTCCACCTGATTGGTAAGGTGGCATTGATTCTAAAATTACTTTTTTTGTATAAAGTACTCCTATTCCAGATGGTGCATACAATTTATGACCTGAAAAAACAAAGAAATCACAATTACATTTTTGCATATCTACTTTGAAATGAGGAACAGATTGAGCCCCATCAATTAACACTTTTGCTCCAAAAGAGTGTGCTTTTTCAATTATCTTTTCAATTGGATTGACTGTTCCCAAAGTATTAGAAACATGAACAATTGAAACAAGTTTAGTTTTTTCAGAAAGAAGTTTTTCAAATTCTTCAAATATAATTTCACCATCATCATTTATAGCAGTTATTTTTAAAATAGCCCCTTTTTCTTGACATAAGAGTTGCCAAGGAACAATATTTGCATGATGTTCCATTGTAGAAATTAGAATTTCGTCACCAGCATTTATATTTTTTCTACCCCACGATGAAGCAATTAAATTTATTGATTCGGTAGCTCCACGAGTAAATATAATTTCTTGAGTTGATTTTGCATTCAAAAAATTTCTAACTTTTTCTCTAGCATTTTCATAATTTTCAGTTGCTCTTTGGCTAAGTAGATGCACACCACGATGAATATTAGAATTATTATGTTCGTAATGATTGGAAATAGAATTAATTACTTGTAATGGCTTGTGAGTGGAAGCCGCATTATCAAGATATACTAAATCTCTTCCGTGAATTTGCTCACTCAAAATCGGAAAATCATTTCTAATTTCATTTATATTTTGAAGGATACTCACTTACTTCTTTTCCAAAATGTTGATGACTTTGGAATTAACATATTCTTTTAAAACTTCAATTGAAATTTTATCAATTATCTCACCAGCATAAGCTTCTAAAAGCATAGTATATGCCAAATCTTGACCAATACCTCTCGCTTTAAGATAAAAAAGAGAATCTTTATCAATACTTCCAGTGCTTGCTCCGTGGCTACATTTCACATCATCAGCATATATTTCAAGCTCTGGTTTGGAATTAACTTTTGCATCATCACTTAATAAAATACTTTTACTTGATTGATATGCATTTGTTTTTTGAGCATCTTGTCTTACTAAGATTTTACCATTAAATACACCAATCGAATTATCATCTAAAATACCTTTGTAAAATTCATTACTTTGGCAATTAGGTACAGCATGATCTACTTTTGTATGATTGTCAATTAAATTATTTTTTCTACATAAGTAAAGACCAATCAAATTTGCAGTAGAATTTTTACCTGAAGTAGTAATGTGTGCATCATTGCGTGTGAAATCACCACCAAGACTAAAAGTGTAATTACTAAAAGTGGAATCTCTTTGCATATCAGCAGTAAAGTTAGTAAAACATTTGAAATCGTTTTCAATATCTTGCAAAATATAATTTTCAATATTGCAATTTTTACCAATTAAAAACTCACCAACATTAGTATTTATAACTTGCTTAGAATTAATCAAATGATAAGTATTTAAAAATTTAGCATTTGAATTATCACCACATATTACTAACAATCTTAAATTACTTAAATCATTTTCATTAGTAGAAATTAAATTCAATATTTGAATTGGCTTTTCTAAAATTGCATTTTTCTCGACTTCAATAATAACGCAATCTGAAAAGAAAGCAGCATTAATTTGATTAGTTAGATTTTTTTTATCTGAAATTGTGTTAATTAAAGAATTAAGCTCACTCTTACTTTTTAAACTTGTAACCTTAATTCCATCTTGAGTAATTTTTGATTTTTCAGCAATGTAATTGCCATTAATTGCAACTATATAATCGCTTTCTAATTCGGGAATTAAATATTCATTTAATGAATCAATATCTGATATTGAACTATTGATTTTAAATTCAGTTCTATTGAAAAAAGCTAAATTAGTATATCTCCAATCTTCAGTTTTTAAATTTGGAAGTCCAGATAATTCTAATTCATTTAAAGCAGATTTTCTTATTTGATGAATTGCATTCTGAGATTCACCGTTTAAATTTGTTTCAAGAAAATCAAATTGTTCTTTAATTCTATTTATAAAATTTGATGTTTTAATTGTTGTTTGCATTGTATTTATA
>JAPLFM010000106.1 GCA_026390675.1 Candidatus Kapaibacterium sp.
ATAAGCTCAGGAGTAGTTTTGGCTTTGTAAGGTCCAGTTTGGGCAGTTTTGTTTGGTGTGTTATCTGCAAATAATAGAGAGCAGATAAATATCATTATTGAAAGTAAGATTGTTTTATTCATATTAAAACCTTGTTTGTACGTTTTAAGAAAAAGCAAAATACAATTTTATTTTTAAATTATGGGTAAGAAGTTTTGAAGGGGGGGGGCTTGAATTCATCGGATGACTTGGAGTCATCCGATGAATGGATGTTGTAGGGGTTGAGCAAGCTCTACCCTGTATTTATGGGATAATAAAAGGGCTAAAGCAAGCTTTGGCCCTAAAACAAAATAAAGGGTTGAGCAAGCTTTTGCCCCTACGAATACAAAATTACAAATACAAAATATTATAAAACACAAGCAAGAATGTATGGGAGACGCATAATCATACGACTCTACGAATGCGAATACAACACCCCGTCTGGCAAGCCAGCCACCCCTCTAGCAAGAGGGGAATAATGCGAATGCAAATGCTGGATTCCGTATCAAGAACACAATCGTGTGAGGAATGACAAAAGGAGAAAATCATCTTATGAATATGTCTTGTAGGGGTAGAGCTTGCTCTACCCTGTATTTATAGGATAATAAAAGGGCTAAAGCAAGCTCAACCCCTACGAATACAGAATATATAGAAGATACAAACAAGAATGAACTGTGCTACCAAATGTATGGGAGACGCATAATCATGCGTCTCTACGAATGCGGAGGACAAAAAATGGATTCCTGCCTTCGCAGGAATGACACGGCAAATTTTTGTTGAAAACAAATTGAAGGAGTAGATTGATAAAAATTTTCTGTTAAGTTGGCTTTTTAAAATTAAAAATTCAATTATATGCAATTTACTTTTATAATGAATGTAATGTTGCTTATTTTTGTATGATGTTTAGATTATATATAAAAAAGAGTTTTGAAAATCTTAAATTTAATTGAATAAAATGGCACTTACAAAAATTACTCCCGCAAGAAAAACTATTAATATACATTATGCTATTAGAGATATTATTGTAGTAGCGGATGAAGTTAAAAAAACTGGGAAACAAATCTATTACTTAAATATTGGCGATCCAAATGTCTATGATTTTGTTACTCCACCAGAGATTGTAGAAGCAGTAGTAAAAGCAATGCATGACAACAAAAATGGATATTCACCATCTTCAGGTATTCCAACTGCAATTGAAGCAATAAAGCGAGACGCAAATAGAAAAGGTATAAATAATATATTAGATGTTTTTGTTACTTCTGGAGCTGCAGAGGCAATTGAAATATGTCTTGCTGCCCTACTCAATGCAGGTGACAATTTTCTTATGCCTACACCTGGCTATCCACTTTATAATGCTGTTGAAAGTAAGCTTGAGTGCGAGCCTAATCCTTATTATTTAGATGAAGAAAATGGCTGGCAACCAGATATTGAAGATATTAAGTCTAAAATTAATTCAAAGACTAAGGCTATTATACTAATAAATCCTAATAATCCAACTGGTAGCTTGTATTCAAAAGAAATATTGGAGCAAATAGTTGAAATAGCATTGGAGCATAACTTAGTCATTTTCGCTGATGAAATTTATGACAAACTAATATTTGATAATCAAAAGTTGACTTCAATTGCTTCTCTTAATCAAGAAGTAAGTTGTGTTACTTTCTCTGGAATGTCTAAAAATTATATGGCTCCCGGATTTAGATTAGGTTGGGGTATTGTTTCTGGCAAAGGTGAAATCTTAAATGATTATATTGATGCAATTAATAGAATGTTAAGATCAAGAGTTTCAGCAAATCATCCAGAACAATATGCTATTCCAGTTGCCTTAGATGGTGAAAACTTGCATTTGATAGATGCTAATAGTCGATTACAAAAACGTAGAGATTTAGTTTATAATATGATTCAAGATATTGAAGGAATTTCATTAGTTAAGCCACAAGGAGCATTTTATGCCTTCCCTACTATTGATGTAAAAGATGATTGGCATTTCTGTATTGAACTTTTGAAAGCTACTGGAGTGGTTGTAGTTCCTGGAGCAGGGTTTGGTCAAAAGCCAAATACAAAGCATTTTAGAATAGTAATTTGTCCAACTGAAGATGTGCTAAGAAAATCTTTTGAACTTATTGGAGAATTTTATTCTAATTATAGAAGAAAGTTTTTGTAATTTATATTTTTAAATTTTGAAAAATCAAATTTTTATTAATTAAAACTATTCACTCTTATGAAAATTGACCAATTTAAAATCAATTCCGATTTTGAAATAAGATATACAAAAGAAAATATTGACAATAAAAATTTAGCTCAAATAGTGTTAGCTTTTGGCGATAGATTACTTTTAGAAACTGAAGGATGGTATGATAAAATTAGAACAATCTACCCTACTTCTAGTATAATTACATCTTCAAGTGCTGGTAATATTTCAGATATTAAATTTACAACAAAAAATATTATAGTAACTGTTATATATTTTGAGAAAACTGTTTTTGAAACTAACATCTTAAATTCAAAGGATTTTTCAAATTCAAAAGAATTAGGTATAAGCTTAGCAAGTAAATTTAATGTAAAAGATTTGTCTCATATCTTTATTATTTCAGATGGTCAAAATGTAAATGGTAGTGATTTGATATTAGGTTTTAAAGAAATTTTACCAACTAATATCATTATTACAGGTGGCTTGGCTGGTGATTCTACAAGATTTGAAAAAACATTGGTTGGTTTGGATACTGATATTAAATCAGGTAATATAGTTGCAATTGGTTTTTATGGCGAATCTATTAAAATTAGTTATGGAAGTAAAGGTGGTTGGGATCCATTTGGACCTGTAAGAATCATTACAAAGTCAAGTGGAAATGTGTTGTATGAATTTGATAATGAAAATGCATTAGCTTTATACAAATTATATCTTGGTGACAAAGCAAAAGATTTGCCTGCTTCAAGTTTGTTTTTCCCATTAGGAATATTTTCAACTGAAAATGGTCAGTTTTTAGTTAGAACTATTTTAAATATAAACGAAGAAGAACAATCAATGACTTTTGCAGGTGATGTTCCAATTGGATCTAAAGTACAACTAATGAAAGCAAACTTTGAAAATTTAATAGATGGGGCTATGGATGCTGCTAAAGTTGCTCAAAATACTTATGATGACAAAAACCCTGAATTTGCAATTTTAGTAAGCTGTGTTGGAAGAAAATTAGTATTGGGGCAACGCATTGAAGAAGAACTTGAAGCAATTCAAGAAGTATTTGGAATTAATACAGTACTAAGTGGTTTTTATTCTTATGGCGAACTTTGCCCAACTGTAAGTGGGCATTATGCAGACTTACAAAATCAAACAATGACAATTACAACTTTTTCTGAAAAATAGATTTATGGCTGAATTATCCAATAACTTATTAAATAGACAAATCAAAAAATTTCTTAAAAAGGAAAATTTTAATGATTTAACACTTGAAGTTCAAAACTTATTAATTGCTATTAATGAATCATACAACCACTATGAAGATGATAGACAACTAATGAACAGAGCTATGGAGCTTAGTTCAGGTGAGCTAACGAGTTCAAAGGAGAAAATCCAAGATGTAGCAGATGAGCAAAAAGTAATAATTGATAAACTTTACGATTTGTTAGAAAATGTAATTGAAGATAATTCAATTGATAATAATTCTGATTTAATCAAAGATAAAAATCCAAATTATTTATTTGAAATAATCAACAAAGAGCTTGAAAAAAAATCAATAGCAGAAAAAGAAACAGAGCATCTAGCAAGATTTTCAGAAGAAAGCCCTAATCCTATTATGAGAATCAATAAAGAAGGAATTATTCAATATGCTAATAAAGCAAGTGAAAATATTCTAACTTTTTGGGAATCAAACGTAAACTCTTATGTACCAATACATATTTTATCTGCAGTTGAAATTGTAGTTGCAAATAAAACTATGACAGTTAATCTAAGCCCAGTAGTTGAAAATAATTTTGTCAATTTTTTTGCAACAGATATTACTGAACTTAAAATTGCAGAAAAAAGAATTCAAGAAAAAGAAGAAGCACTTAGACAATCACAATTTATTGCTAAAATTGGGAATTGGGAGTTTGATTTAGAAAAAAATCAAATTTCACTTAGTCCAGAAAGTCAAGGAATATTTGCAATATACGGTAACAAAAATAATTTAAATATACCTATAGAGGAATTCATACAAACTTTTGTTATGCCTGAAGATCATCATTTGTTGCTTGATATTATGGAAAACATAATCAATGGCAAAAATGAAGGTAACTACTTTAATTTTGATTTTAGAGCAAAAACCAGAGATGAGCTGAGTAAATATATTTCGATACATGCTCAAAGAAAACAAAATTTAAAATATTTTGGTGTAATTCAAGATATAACTCAAGCAAAATTATCCGAATTACTTTTAATAAATAGTGAAGAGCAATATCGTAATGTAGTAAATAATATCAAAGAAGTTATATTTCAAACTGATCCAAATGGAATTTGGACTTTTTTAAACCCTGCTTGGGAAGAACTAACTGGATTTAATGTTGAAAATACAATTGGGCAACTATTTTTAAACTATATTCACCCAGATGATAGACAAAGAAATGTTGAATTTTTTGAGCCTTTGATAAGTGGTGAAAATGATTTTACACGATTTGAGGTAAGATACTTAAAGAAAAATGGTAATTATAGGTTGGTTGAAGTATCTGCAAGACTTACTTTTGATTCAGAAGGTAGATCTGTAGGGACATCAGGTTCTATAAAAGATATACATGACAAAATGCTACAAGATAATAATCTTGAAAAGCAACAGAAGTTCATAGAATTAGTATTAGATACTGATCCAAACTTAGTTTTTGTAAAAGATAGTAAAGGTAATTTTGTTTATGTAAATAATTCAGTTGCAAAAGCATTTGGAGTGACTAAAGATACATTAGTAAGACAAAATAATGACAATGATGATACATTTGACAGCATATTATCAACTTTTTCAGATGTTGATTCAGAAGTTTTAAGGACAATGCAGGAAGTAATTGTTGAAGAAAATGTTACACTTGCAAATGGCTCAGAAGTAGTATATAGAACATTTAAAAAGCCATTAGTTACTGATAATGGTGAGATTTACATTTTAGGTATTTCAACAGATATTACTTTAATTAAACAAGGAGAAGTAAAATTTGCTGAACAAAAAGTATTATTAGAAACTATATTAGATGAAATTCCAATTAATATCTATATTAAAAATATTGACGGAATTTATAGTTTTGTTAACCAAAAAGCAGTTCAATCTATTGGTAAAATTAAAGAAGAAATAATAGGTAAAACGGATTTTGATGTTTACAAAATGGATGATGCTGTTAAATTAGTTCAAGATGACAAATTGGTTTGGATGGGAAGAAAACATGGTGAATGGGAAGAAAAAGTTGGAGAAGGATTGCTACAAAGTATTAATCAGGCAGCTTCGGTACTATTAACAGTTCAAGATTTAAATAAATCAATAATTGAATCAATAGCTGTTATTAGTGAGACTACTGATTTTGATGATGTAACTATATTCCAAGAAAAAGTAAATGAAGAAAGCAACACTTCTTTTTTTGAAACCAGATATAGTTGGAATTTAGAAACTAGATCTGAAAGATTTGATGTTATTTCATACCCTTATCTTTATTCTGACTTTGAAGACTGGCATGAAATGCTAAGAAACAGACAAATTGTTTTAGGTAATTCTTTTAATTTTGCTGAAGATAAAAAGGAGTTATTAAGTTTCTATGATATTAAGTCTATTATTCTAATTCCATTGATTGTAAATAGTAGTTATTGGGGATTTGTATCTTTTCAAAATTCCTCTAAATATAGAGATTGGAAAGATGAAGAAGAAGATATTTTGTCAAACTTCTGTAATTCGATTGGTGGCACTATAACAAGACAAATGGCTGAAGACCAGCTAATTAGATCTAAAGAAGTAGCTGAAACAGCCAATACAGCCAAAAGTTCATTTTTGGCAAATATGAGCCATGAAATAAGAACACCAATGAATGCAATTCTTGGGTTTAGTGAGCTATTGAATGAAATGGTTACAGACAAAGTGCAAAGTGATTATTTAAGAGGTATAATTTCTAGTGGTAAATCTTTATTAAGTTTAATAAATGACATTTTAGATTTGTCAAAAATTGAAGCTGGTAAAATAAATATAGTATATGATGCTACTGATTTAAATAGAATATTTCATGAAATGAAACAAATTTTTTCAGTTGCAATCAAAGAAAAAAAATTACAATTTAATATTGATATTAAAGATATTTTACCTGAAAGTTTACTTTTAGATGAAACAAGAATTAGACAAGTATTATTTAATTTGATTGGAAATGCAATTAAATTTACTAAACAAGGTGGCCTAAGTTTAAAAGTTAAAACAGCAGTGAATTTGGAATTTAAAAATTGTATTGATGTGTTTTTTGAAGTAATTGATACAGGTATTGGAATTCCACTTGAAGCACAAGGTTTCATCTTTGAAGCGTTTAAACAACAAGACTCAAATACAACAAGAAAATATGGTGGTACTGGATTAGGTCTAACTATTACCAAAAGACTCGTAGAAATGATGGATGGAGAAATAACAGTTGAAAGTGAAGTTGGCATGGGTTCTAAATTTAAGGTTGCTTTATTTAATGTACAAATATCAAATTTAGATTCAAATACAATACAAGGACAAACTGTAAAATTTGACCACAAGAAAGTTATATTTAATGACTGCAAAATACTTATAGTTGATGATATAGCTATGAATTTGGCTTTAATTGAAGGGATTTTAAAACCATATAATATTCAATTAGAAAAAGCTTCAAACGGTAAAGAAGCTATTGAAAAAGCATTAATATTTAAACCTGAAGTAATATTAATGGATGTTCAAATGCCAGTTATGGATGGTATGGAAGCTACAAAAATATTAAAAGAAACTGATGAAACCAAACATATACCAGTTATAGCTTTAACTGCTGTTGCTATCAAAGAAAATGTAGATAAAATCAAAGATTTGTTTGATCATTATTTAACAAAACCTGTTAATAGATTGGAATTAATTGAGACACTTACTAAATTTTTAAGTACAAGCATTAAAGAAAATGAAACTCAAATAAGTGAAAACAATAATGAAACAAATATAGAAGAAGTAGAAAGTAATGAATTAAATATTGATAATATCTTCCATTCAGATATATCTAATATTATAAAAGAAGAATGGATTGAAAGAGCTACAATACTACAGAAATCAGTTGAAATGAAAAAAATCAAAGAATTTTCTGAAGAAATTAGTGCTTTCGCAAAAGAAATTAATTCAGAAATTTTGATATTTTTAGCTAGTGAATTAAGTTTAGGAATTGATACTTTTGCAATTACCAATGTAGTTAAAATTCTTAATATTTTTGCTGGTTAAGCAATTAGATCATATATTTAAAACAATAGAAAATATAGACCCAACTCCCTTTTCACTTGTTACAGTAAGATCGCCTTTGTTTGCTTCTGCAAATTCTTTACAAAGAATCAAACCTAAGCCTGTACCTTTTTCTTTGGTAGTTCCCAATGTTGTATAATGATTTTCAATTTTAAATAACTTATTTACATCTTGCTCACTCATGCCTACACCAGAATCTTTTATGCAAATACTTAACTTATTTTTATTAACAACAGTATATACTTCGATTTTACCATTTATAGGTGTGAATTTAATTGCATTTGAGATTAAGTTCCTTATGATTGTAGTAATCATAAAATCATCACCAATTACAGTAGTTTCATCGGCAATATTATTTACCAATTCTATACTTTTATTATTTGCATTTTGACCAAGGATTCTTATTATGTTTTCAGCCATAGATTTCAAGTTCAAGACTAAAGGGATATACTCAATTCTTCCAGTTTGAATTCTAGACCAATCAAGTAAATTTTCAATCAAAGCAAGTTGTAGTTTTTGAGCATTAAATATTTTTTGTAAGATATTTAATATTTCAGATTTTTCAAAATCATCTGGTCTTTCTAAAATAAGCTCTGAAAGTCCAATCGAACCAGTAAATGGTCCTTTTAAATCGTGAGAAATAATTGAAAAAAATTTGTCTTTTGATTTATTTAAATCTTCAAGTTCAAGTTTTTGATTAATTATCATATCTCTTGATTTTTTTAGCTCGATATGTGTTTCAACTCTTTGAAGTAACTCTACTGGATTGAATGGTTTTGTAACATAATCAACTCCCCCAGCTTTAAAACCTTCAATTAAGTCTTCCCCACTATCTCTAGCAGTTAAAAAAATCACAGGAATATTTTTAAGTTCATCATTTGCTTTTAATATTTTAGTAGCTTGCAACCCATCCATTTCAGG
>JAPLFM010000104.1 GCA_026390675.1 Candidatus Kapaibacterium sp.
CTGTTGATAGTCATTTTAGCTGTTTCGATTTTTCCATTAGCAGAAATTCTGCAAATGTATGAACCAGAACTTAACAATGCACCACTATTACTTCTACCATCCCAATTCAAAGTGTGAGTACCAGTTTGTACATCTTCGTTTTGAACAGTAGCAACTACATTACCAGATACATCTAATACATCTACTTTTACGTTACCAGAATTTGGTACAACATAAGTGATATTTGTATTGTTTGCAAATGGATTTGGAGAATTTGGATAAAGAGCAAATTGAGCATCTTTATCATAAGTAACAGTAACAATGTTTGTTGTGTAACAGTTTTGAGTACCATCTAAATCAACTTGACGTAAGCGATATTGATAAGCTTCTTTTGGAGCAACGTTTTTATCAGTCCAATTGTAAGAATTAACAACTTTAGAGCTTCCGTGAGCTTTAATTTGAGAAACTTGAGCCCAATCATTTGATTCATCAGATTTAGCATTACGTTTTTCAACTATAAATTTATCACTGTTGATTTCAGAAGCAGTTTCCCAATATAAATCAATACCATCATTACGAGAAGCACCTTTGAAATAAGATAATTCAACTGGTATAACTTCATCAGGACAAGGAAGGTATTCAAGTTTAGTTTCATATCCTTTTAAACCTAATGATGGTCTTAACATAGGCACCCAACCACCACGAGTTAAAGTAAGAGTATTACCACCATCTAAGATAGTACCAAAGTGATGTAAGTGAGCATAAGCTGGGTTACCAACACTTGGCATAAATCCTAACCATTGTCCAGAACCTCTTGAATTTTCAACAGCAAACACATTATTATTTACCATATTACCTGAAGAGTTAATTTGTCTAAATTCTTTATGAATCAAGAAAGAACTACCAGGTCCACCAACAGGTTTAGAAACATAAATAGGAGCAGGAATACCAACGATCATTGTTTTCATACCCATTCTAGATTTAGAAGCACCAAGTTCAAGACCAGTTTCACCCATTTGTGAAATACTAATCCAATAAGTACCAGCAGGTAAAACTAAAGGAGTAGCTTTGCCAGAATTTGCATCAGTAATAGTATAATCAACATATTGTCCAAAGAACAAATCTTTTCTAATGTCATCTCTACCACGACTTCTATAAATTAAAGATCCACTTATAATTGCACCTGGGTTATTTCCACCAGCATCTCTATGCACTGCAAGCGCAACAGCATCAGGAGCTTGGTTAATAGTTCCAAAATATGCTTGATATCCATAAATAGTATCAGCATTTACAAGTTCAAATTTCATTGCAATTGAACCAGAAATACTACCACCAATATAACCAGCACCAGATTGAACTTCATCATAACCAGAAGTTGGACCACCAGCTTGACCATTTCCACCTTCAGCATAACCTTCTAAGTTTAAGCCTCTACCAATTTTACCAGTTGCTTCAGCTACGTCATTTGTAACATTATCAACAGGATCAAAAGCAAAAGAACTACCATATTTAATTTCAAATTCTGAATAAGTAGTATCATTTGCAGGAACTAAGTCACCACCTAATATTTTAATATTAGTAATCATTCTAAATTTACCAGGACCAGCTAATCTTGAATTAAAATTAGGCATTTTAAATTCAATTTCTTTTCCAGGATCATGATTTGGAATTACTTCAACTCTACAGTAAATAGGTTGATCAGTTGGACCAGTATAATTTTTGAAAATTCTAGTTTTAACTACATAGAAAGGAGCACTTAATATTGTGTTGTTACTCAATTTTACTCTAACTGGAATATTAGTAGCCTGAGAAGCCGGAGCTTGAGTATAAGGCCATAACACTTTACATGAAGTTACTTCAATATCAGTTGTTTCTTTTGGTTTGTACAATATTCTTACATTATCAACATAGAAATCATCAGCATCATCAGGAATACAAGTAATACATTTTTGATCATTATTAGCTAAAACTCTAATTCTAAATCTAAAGTTTTTTGCACCTGTTTTTTGCCATTTGATAAAAGTATCAGGAATAGCAATAAAATATCTTGTGTATTCAAAATCGATACCATCATCAAATTGATTTGCTCTTAAACCATTTATTCTAGAAGTAGAACCATCAGGTAAAGCTAAAGATGAATCTTTATCATTTTCTAAAAATCCTCTCATATAACCACCAGCACCAAATACTGTTAAAGCATCCATATTTGTTTCAGTATTAGCACCTTTTCTTCTTGGGTGAACTTTCCAGTTACCATCACCAACATTAGTGATTTCAGCAACTGTATTATTACTAGGTCTCATAATCTGAACAGATAATCTATCAATCAAAGCCGGTTGAGCTACAGACATACCAGTAGTATTAAATGGTGTAAAAATATCTCCATTTAACAAAGCTCTTGGTTCAGGTCCTATTAGAGAATTATCACCAAAGCCTCTTTCCCAATCTTTTTTATCAGCTACTCTTTGAACAGAAACTGAAAGTACTGAACTAAGTCTGCCTAACATATTTATTGGGAATGATCTAATTTGATCTCCACCAGGAGCAGATGAAGGCTCTCTATCAGCCAAAGTTTTTCTGTTTAAGTGAATTACAGGAGACTGTCTAGTATAATTGATATTATTATCAGCAGTAAAAGTACCTCTTGGAGCTAAAGGATATCTTGAAACATCTTCACCATTAGCAACATCAGCTTCAATACTTACCCATTTTACAACAGAAGGCATTGGAACGTTGTCGATGATATGATATTCAGTAACATCATCAGCAAAATCATCTAATCTTTTCATTACAAATAGTTCAACACTAGTTGTATCATCGAAAGGCCATTGATCGCCAAGTGAAGAATTTGTTGCAGGGTTTGTAGCTTCAGCAATAACATAAGCTCTCATTCTACCAACATTTAACAATTTACCATTGATATCAGTTGCAAATTCATTTGGTTCAAAAGGTGGGTACCAAATTTGAACATATTCATAAGTTGGAAGTCCAACTCTTGCTTTACCATTAAATGCATTATTACCAATAAATGTTTGAGGTACACCTTTAAAATCTGCACCCGGTTTAGTTATACCCGGAGTAGTACGACCTAAATAATAAACTCTAACATCAACATCTTGTACACAATCAATCCAGTTTGGATCAATCAATGACAAGCAAATTTTATCAACTGGTACTAATCTATTATAGATAAAACGACCAGTAGCTTTGTTAACAATCACAAATCTTGATTGGAAATTCAAATCTTGTACAACGAAGTTAATTCCTTCTGGACCTTGAATGTCATTTGACAAATTTTGAATAATAGCTGTTGGTTGCAAAGCACCAATTTTTTGTTCACCAGCTAAAAGTTCATAATTAGGAACTTGTGAAGTTGGAACTACTACAGAAAAGTCATTTGTTGCATTTGGATCTTGAATTCTAACTCTATATTGAATATCAACAACACGCAAAGTATTTTGCCATTGTTTGAATTTAATTCTTAGACTATTTCTAGGATAAGGAGAATTAGGATTTTGTTCGTTAGCAAAGTATTGGTTATATTGTTCGTATTCAGCAACAGCTGGATATGGTTGAGTAACCGGACCACCAGTTCTATTGTAGTTTACGTGACGAGCAAAACCTCTTACACCAGCTATAGAATTATATCTGAAAATAGAAGCTGCAGGTGCAAATTGACTACCATTTTTGTAACCACCAATGAATCTTTCATAAAGAATAGTTACACTATTATCATTTACATTTAAAACTACTTGAGCATTTGCTGAAGCATAATTATCATCACCAGGTCTAACATTTGCTGGAGCAGTATAAGGACCTATAGGAGTTGCTTTACCTCTAATTGGCGCAGCATTGATGTAATAAATTATAAATTTATTAGCAGCAACATCTCTTTTATACCAAACTACACCATGTTCGTCAATTAAACCTTTAGTTTGATTGTAATTTGATAAGTGTAAATCACTAAAGAAAGGAGCGATAACTGCAGCTTTGTGACTACCATCTAAAGGTCCACCAGCAGCTGTATTGTAATTTGATATTATGTTACCAGGATTTGTTATTGCCAAATCATGTAAAGATCCACCACCACGAGCTCTGATACCACCAGTTGGGCTAGGAGGGCTAGTAGTCCAGTTTGTAGCAGCAGTCGAGAATTGACCACCTAAAACTGAATATCTATATCCAAAGTCATCTTTGATAGGATCAGCCAAACCGTCACCAACTTTAGTTCTATCTTCACCAAAAGTATTTAAACCAGCAATAACTGGTAAATTACCAACAAACCAGTCCATAGAAGTTGTAGTATAAGCAGAATTTGTTTTAGGATCTAATTGTCTTTGTTTGTAAGTAGGGCTAGTAGGTACTTGATCATAGAAATATCTTCTATTAGTCAAAGCTATAATACCATTTGTAGAAACATAAACAGAATCATAAGGGATTCCATTAAACAAAAATTTACCTTGTAAATTCAAAGCTATTGGACCAGCAATAGCGTCATCAGTAGAATCGGTACCATAACTCACACCAGTTTCAAAGAAATCACCTTTATTTTGCACAGGCAAAGCTGGGTTTCTAAAAAATGGTTGTCCTTGATTAGACGAATCGCCTAATGTCCAGTAAGTTTTAACTTGCTGACGTGGACCAGTAGCAATTTTACGCCACATAGCTGCATCATTGGTAGTATCATCTAATTGTTCAGATGGTAACCAAAATTGAGGAGCATTATCATCACTATCCACAAAGTAATATCCAGTAGATATTGCAGGATTGTTATGAGGGTTACCCAAAGAATTATTGAATGGGTAATTTGGTGCTGTAGAATTCCAAGCACTAAAGAAAGGATGTGGATATGTGCCTTCAACAGAATTACTCCTACGCTGAATACTATTATCCTTAGCATTAATGACAATATTGCCAATTAAGCATATTCCAACTACTAATAGTAGAAGAACTTTTTTCATAATACGACACCCAAAAAATGTATTAATAAAAATAATGATTAAATTATTTGTGAATAAAAAATTAAATATTTAGTTATCTTTTAAATCTCCAGCCTTTATCTTCTTTTTCAAAGATCCATCCGGCTAACTTACCACAATCAAATTTTTCGAAATTGTCCCAATAATCTTTGTTAAATGTAAATCTAGAGCTTGTTTCATTGTCATCAATAGCTAGAGCATCTGAGACAATAAGACTAATTCTATTTTTCCACAATTCAAAATTTTCAACTCTTAAATCAATCCAACCCTCGTAACACCAATGATTAACATTTGTTTCGTTAATCTCAATACTTTCATTATTTCTTCTAACTGGTATTTTGACAAAATCACCTTTTAAATATTTACCTTCAGCAAGTAAAATAGGCAAACCAATTGACAAAATTTCCGATCTCAAACCAACATTTTCTTTAATTAACTTAATAGCTTTTTTAGAAAGATCCTCAGCAGAGTGATTCTTCAAATCCAGCATTGTTCCAACAATCTTTCTTAATATGTTTGCTTCATGAAGTAATTTAGAAAGTCTAGGAGGTCCTAAAAGTTCAAAAGCTATACTTTCTGAATTGTGTTTTTCTTCAAGTTGATTAAGTTTTTTAACAACATTTTGTTGAAGGATACCACCTCTAAAAGTTGGACCTAAAGTAAATGCATCTAATCCTTGAATAACATCTTTTCCAGAATTACCACCAGCAATTTCAAATACAGCATAATCAGCAATTTCTTCAGGGGTTACAATTTCCATTTGTCCAAGAGAACTAATAGCTTGAAACTCACCTTTAGAGAATATTCCATTTTCACCAGTATCAATAAAAACAGATTTTATTTGCTTATTGAGCTTAAAAACACCATTTTTATTATCAAATTCAAAATTTTCATTTAAATCAAAAGCATTTTCAAAATTCATATCAAAGAGTTCAATAGGCTTTCCACCTTTCTTCACCACATCATAAGCAATTCTTTTCCAAGCAATAGTAGCAGTAGGCTTAATTTCTTTTACAATTGGCCCATTTGGAGTTCGAGCCATTAAAAACATTAAAAGTGATTGAGCACCTGCAACTGCTGTTTTAGAAAGCAAAACTCTAGAAGGTCTTTCTTCACTATGTGTATAAGGTATATTCATACCCATTCCACCAGTACCACTAGTACCAATTTTCAAATACATACTACATTTATTATCAATCAATCCATTATGTAAAATTTGAATATGTCTAATCAATTGTGGAATATAACTACTTGCCATTAATTTTTCAACATTCTCTTCATTCAAATTATCATTGTCAATATCATTGATTACTTTATTAGTAGAGTTATACAAATCTAAATAAGCAATACCAGTTGCAGTATTAATACAGTCAATAACAATATCAGGCTTAACTTCAGTAATCAAATCGTATAAAAAAGAATTTTTTAAAATTTCATCATTTAGCTCGTCAAAAATATCTGTAATAACAGTTCTTCTAGAAATTTTATCTTTAATAATATCATAAGGAATAATATCTTTCCAGACTTTTCTTGTAAAAATGTTACCCCATTTAGCAACGAACATATCAGGCGGTTTTTCTGAAAATTCCTTTCTTAAATCACTAATTGCGTCCTCAGCTTCTTCTTTTTTTAAAGATGACACTATTAATTCTTTAGGAGAATGCTCCATTAATTTTCTTGTAATTGCCGATCCAACAAGTCCCCAACCACCTAGTATTAAAATTCTAGAACCTTCAATTCGCATATTCTTAAAACCTATTCACTTTTTTTTTTAGAAATTGTTTGTACTACAATTAAACAATTTATAAAATTATTAATTTCAAACCAAAACAAATATTTAATGTTTATAAATATTAGTGTTATAATTGATTTTCAAGTTGTCAAAGAATAAGTTTTTTTGAATTTGTATTTTCACTTACAATAGATACACACATGAACTCCAAAAACGTCTCAAGAAAATTGAAAGTTTTTTTAATATTAGCAAGAATTAATTATTTGTTAATCTAAATTTAACCAAACTACGTCGATTTTACACATAATTCAAAGTTTTGCCAAATTTTATGACAGTA
>JAPLFM010000292.1 GCA_026390675.1 Candidatus Kapaibacterium sp.
TTAACTAATTACACAAATTCCAAATTTTAATTAATCACAGAAGTTAATCATATTAATCAAAAGAATCATAGTTAAGACATAATTCATAATTCATAATTCATAATTCATAATTCATAATTCATAATTACTTTGCAAACCATTTGCAAACAGTTTGCAAATCCTTTTAAAATGGATTCCATTGAGTTAATTTCATTTCCCATATTTTCGCTTTAAATTTATAACATTTATTCAGGAAAATCAAAAATGGAACCTATTACAAACCCAATCTGCCAGTTATCAAATGAAGCTGATGATAACTACGACTTATTTCTAATATTTTTGAAATACGGAACAATCAAAGCTCTACATACTGAATCAAACCCAAGTATTTGTAATGAAATGAGCAATTAAAACAATTCAAAATAAATGTTTAATGTGAAACTAATATTTTAACATATTTGGTAGTAATTCCGTGGGATATTTTTATAAAGAAGCAAATCTTCTGTTTGAATGGTAAGCTCACCTCTGAATGTATCATATTCTCTAAGTGACGTTTTTAAATTGCTTTTTACTTTAACTCCATAAATATCATAAACTTCAATATTACTTAAATCAAATTTGTATATTGGACTCCAAATAACTCCTATTTTGGTAAATGTATTTGCTGGAAGTGGTGAAGGGTTAAGAGTAACAAGGTCTGTCATATCTTCAATTTGAGCTTCTACAATGCTTGTTGGGCTTTCATCTGTGTATTTGTAAATGTTTGAATAACCATTATCATTCATTTGAGTGGTTGATGAAGGGAAATAAAAAACATTATCAAAAGAGAAGGAAATTGTCCTATTATTCCCTTTAAATCCTAAAAACAACTTTTCTTTCCAATTGTTGTTTTTATCCTGATAATAAATTTTATTATCACTTAAACAGTAAACTATACTATTGAAAACAAATATTAAATTAACTCCTTTATCTTCAAATTTATGTATTAAACTTAATTTACCATCTTTAATTTCATGAAGATATGTATTTGTATCTATGACAGCAGAATTATAACTTAATAACCTTGATAAAGTTAATATTTTATCTTTAAAAGCAAGATGTCCTTTTAAATAGTGTTTGTTTAATTCTGGAATAACTTGTTTGTCATACCATGATTCACCAATATTTTTTGATTCTTTAATGACTACCTTAGTAGAATCGTATAATTCAAATGAGTTCCCTTGAACTTTAGGAATATGATATTTATACTGACTACAAATTATTTCCAAATTATTTTCATTATTTGTATGAATACCCCAAATAAATAATGAATCAAATTTTTGAATATTTATAATATTAAAGTTTTGGTCAACCTTGTAAATGTTTGAATACATATTATTTAAATTATTATTTATAGTGGCAAAATATATAAATTCTCCTAATTTCACTATTCGAGTTAATTCAAAAAAACGCGAAAAATCAATTGATTTTGACTGAAAAGTTTTTAATGTATCTAAACTGTAACGAAAATTATTATAATAACTTTCATTATTTAAAAAAACCGGAGTAGTTAAATATAAAAATGAACCACTTGAATCTAAGTAGTTGTATCCAAAATATGTGCTAATAGAAGATGAAGAAGTATTCGAATTTTCATTTATTGGTAGCCAAGTTACTCCACCATCAAAAGTTTTGTAATATTGTTTGAAATCAGTAATTGCAATTCCAATGTCTTTGTTATTAAAATTTATAGTCTGTGCTTTATTATTTAAATTTGAAACCAAATTCCAAGTTTTTGAATTATTATTTGATATTAAAATTAACTTTTCTTGACCAACCGCAATAGAAAGAAGAGAACCAATGTCAAATATTTTTTCTATTTGAAATTTAGTGATATAATTTTTAAAAAACATACTACTTTTATCAGAAAATTTTATATCGTTACCATCTTCAGAAATAATTTGTATTGTTTTGTTAGAGTCATATTCATATTTATAGAGATATAAATATTGGTTACTAACTATTAATTTTGAATTATTTACTACTGTTATACTATCCCAGCTATTACCAAAATCTGAAGAACGTAACAGAACTTCGTTATAAATGACAAAAAGTTTGTTACTATAACTAACTATTTTACTTGATTTAAATGATTTACCAAATAGTGATAAAATCTCAATTTGCTTATTATTTAAATTGTATCTTAAAATTGAATCTTGGTAAGTTGGAATTATAATATAATTATCAACCAAAATGAAATTATCGAAATGTTGAGCAGGGTTTGAAGGGTTAGATACTATTTTATATAATTCTTTAGTCAAGTAATTAAATGAATAAATTCCAACATCAAACCCAAGATAAATAATGTTTTCTCGGGTTTGAGTATTGCCTAAAGTACCTGCATTCAAATCCAAATCTTTAATTATAGAAGTATTTAGTTTTATATCATATGAAATTTCATAAATTTTTGAAATAAATTTATTAATTGCAATTCCCTGAAGTTTTCCACTTATATATTGTAAATCTATTATATCATATGTATCGCCTATACTAACTTGAATCCAAGATATAGCACTGTCTTTAGAAATTAATAAGCTACCATTTGAACCATAAATAATTATCTTATTTTCAACTTTAATAACTCCTTTTAAATCTACATTTAGCCTTACTAATTTTGAAGCATCTAACTCAGCTAACAATACATTTGAATAACAAAGCAATATAAATAGTATTAATTTTTTCATTTATCTATATACAAATAATAAATTTAATTACAAGGTACAGCAAAGCAATCACTTTCAAAAATATTTGAAATGTTTGTTGGATGCATTTGTGGTGAACTATTCATTAAGCACCCTGGAACACCAACTAAAGTAGTTGAAATTGTTGTTGCAACTGGGTTACCGTTTTGATCAGTACAAACACTAAACATTTTAACACAGGAAGCTTCTAAGCCTATACAAGTCTCTAAAGAAGTTATATATGTAAAACTATCATAAACCATTTTTTGACATATTCTTTTGGAAATTTGAAAATAAGTTATAGCTGGTACTCCTCCATTTGTAGGATTACAAGGACCAGAATTATAACCATGTTGTGAAACCCAATGTAAAACTTGATCATCAACTGATTGCCAAAACAATGGATCATTCAAGTTTTCAGGTGTTAACATATTACAACCATAGTCAGTAGTAATTGGACCATAATTTAATGTAACATAATTACCAGTTAAATCTTTAGAAGCACATACTAAAATCAAAGCAGAACAAATTGTATGGTCAGGTTTTGGATAATGAAGAACTAGTTCAATTAATTCACCATTGGAAGCAGTGCATCTTGTTCTAAATTCTGCAGCAGTTTCTGCCTTCGAATAATTTGTTGCTGCAAAGAACAAACCAAACAATAAAACTAAAAACAACTTTCTCATAAAGCAACTTTATAAATTATAGATAAAAATTAACTTATACAAACTTATAAAAAAAAAAACTATAGTATTATAGATAAAGTTGTTAACAATTCGAAA
>JAPLFM010000205.1 GCA_026390675.1 Candidatus Kapaibacterium sp.
AATTTTCAAATGTAACATTTATAGTATGATTTTTAGCTACATTTTTCAAGGTATATTTAATTGGAGTACCCGGTTCTACAACTCCATCAATCATTACTTTAGAAACGATATAACCTTTGCTTGGAATAAAGTTAAATGTAGTATCAGAACCTTGTTTTATTTTGATTATACCATTTGGTTCAACTATTCCACCAGCATTTGAGCTTACAGTAATTTGAAAACTAGGTGTATCAGACATAGCTACAAAATCTTGTACTTTTGATTCTTCTAAAATGTCAAATGTTGCTGAATTAGGAAAGAAGGTATATCCTTTCAAATTTGGAGTAATAGTATATTTTCCAATTGGAACTTTGATTGAATAATTACCAGTATTATTTGTAGTATATGTACTACTTGACTTACCACTCAATTCTATTGATACATTAGACAAGAAAACATTATTTTCAACATCTTTAATATTGCCTGTAATTGTGAATTCAGCTGGAGCTATAGCACCTACTGTACCTACACTAATTCCATTTCCAAAACTAGAAACCCATACTTCATCTTTATTAAATGGATTAAAGTAAACTCTTTCAGGTTGTCTGAACTTATATGCTGAAACTAGCTCAAAAGCTGGTTTTACTGCGTCCATATTTGAAGAGAACCATAAGCCCAATTGTTCAGATGTCAAATAAGCTTGTTTAGTGTTATTTGGATCAAAAGTAATTGATGTTACTCTATCAAAAGTATTTATTTTTGTCCAATTTGTTCCTCTATTGGTAGTTTTATATAGCCCACCAAGACCGTTTGGAGCTCCTCCCCATCCAGAAAATACTGCTACATACCAAGTATTTTGAGTAGCATCATTTGGGTCAATAATAATATCTTTAGTCCAATACTTCATTCCATTATCAGAAACATCTGTCCAAGAGTTAGTATTTGGATTATAAATAAAGCAACCTGAACTCGCTGTGAAATTAGAAGGTGCTCTTCTACCACTATAAGTACAAACCACATTTCCATCATTCAAAACAACAATTGAAGCTGGGTGTCCTTCAGTTCTAGGTGGGTTAGGAAGTTTAGTCCATGTGGCAGCATTTAATTTATTCAAATCTTTTGTTACCCAAATTCCACCTTGGCCAGCACCTTTATTATAATGTATTACTGAAGCATACATTGTATTTTGATTGTTTGGATCTAATGCTACCCAAAATACTGGATGGTTAAAAGCTTTAATATCTTTCCAGCTAGATCCTTTATCTGTTGAATAAATTACTTTTCCATAAGCATCATTAGCATCTAATATATTATCAGCAAGCCTTGTACTTTGATACATATCATGAATGTTTGAAGTTCCAGCAAATAAAGTTCCGTTTTGATGTTGAACAAGCCTATACATTGAATTTGCATTATGTCCAGTATAGTTTTGATTCCAAGATTTGCCAGCATCAGTTGATCGAATACCTTTAATATCAGAAAAGCAAGCAAAAATATTATCTTTATCTAGCCAAGAGACTTGCCAGCAAGTAGTATTTTCAATTCCAATTCCAGTATAGCTTTTACCTTTTGGAGTTGACTTTCCCGGAACATTAGCATCAGTTGGATTAACATAAGATTGAAACCAATTAGCTCCACCATCACTTGAAATATGAGGGAAGCCAAAATCTGTAATAATTAATCTTTGCGAATTATTAGGGCAAACTGTAAAGCCGAGTGCTACTTCACCATAACTCCAAAGTCTATCACCATTCATACCAGACCAGCCTGTGGTTACATTTTGATTATTATTTGACAGAAACACTTGACTGAAATTAGCTCCTCCATCAATAGATCTCAAAACACTAGGACTACTGCTTTTACTTCCTCCAGCCATATAAACTGTATCAATATCATTTTCAGCATTAGATACCCACATCATAAATTCTGTATTCGAATCAAATGTACTTGCTTTGAGCCAGGAGCCATTGCTACCATCTTTTTTGTTGTAAGTATGTAAACTCTTACAAAAGCCAGTAAAGTCATTTTTTGCATTATCCCAAGCTCTATATGCCCCCGGATCGTTATCGTACATAAATACATAAATATCTTTCAGTTTAGCAGTTAAGCAATATAATTTCAAAGTACCATTATCATAAGCACCAGAAAACGAATATATTGCTTCATCAGATGGAATTGAAGAGCCAGACATTGTTTGGAATGTATTCCCATTATCTTCTGAATATAATAAACCATCATTTGTACCTAAATAAATTGAACTGCCACTAAAGAAAACTCCGCCTAATAAATTCCCTGCTCCATTATTTAAGCAAGTGTGAATTTTTTTAAATGAATCACCACCATTTAAAGATAAATAAATAGTTCCATAAAAAGAAATAACTACTTTCGTACCATCGCTATTTACAAAAATATTCTGGAATTGATCATCTGCTGGAGTTCCTTTCAATGCTTGAAAGGTTTTACCACCATCAATTGATTTCACTGGGATAGTAACATCATTTGCAAAGTTTACATCATACATTATTTGAGGATTGGAAGTAAATCTAACTTTAGATTGATGGCTTGTTTGAATTGCAGTAAAAGGTAATATTTCATAACTTTTACCAAAGTTTGTAGTGTGAAAAGTTTCACTCATATCACAACTTATATAAAATTCATCATTATTATATGGATTAATTGAAGGTACATATAATGCACCACCACCACCCATACCCCTCGATTCAAAGACTTGAGGATATTTTTGAGAGAAAATATTGTGATAGAATAACGATACTAATATAAATAAAAATAAAAACTTCTTCATAAAAACTCTTTTGAAATATGAAATAATATTAATTGAATTGTCTTGCAAATTAATTTGTAACTACAATATTACAAAATATATTACAAATACAATAAAGAATTTTTATTAATATAAAAATACCCCAATAGTTCTTTGTCTAACTTTTGGGGTGCAGTTCATGAAAGTGTCAGTTATCTTTAAATTTATTAATCACAATTATCTAACAACCATAGCTCTAATATTATGCGTGTTTGTACCTTGCTTGATTTGTATAATATAAACACCATTTCCTAAACCAGAACAATCCCAAGTAAGGTATGCGGAGAAGCTATTTAGCTTATTTATACTTATTTTTTCTTTATCAGCTATTTTATTTCCATAAATATCATATACTCCAATATCCGAATCGTCGATTTTAAAATCTTCATTCCAAAATATTTGCGTTCTCATTTGGTTTATTGAAGGAGTTGGATATGGTTCTGTGTTATAAAAATAAGGAAATTGATCTTCTATAATTACATGATTAGGCGAATCCAACAAAGGTTTGATTTTGCAAATTGTTCTTATATTTTTCTTGACATCTGTTACATTTCCAATAAAATACTTGTTATTATAATCATAATTTGGAACTTTTATATAAAATGAACTGTCTTGACTTATTAATTTACCATTTAAATCATAAATGTAATTCATTCCGCTCGCAAAACCATAATAATTATCATTGTGTTTATAAATTCTGTCTAAATAGTCTTTACCACTTTTATTAATTATATTAGTTACTATGTTATTATTTCTATTGTAAATGAAAGCACTAGCTATACAATTCCCAGAATTTGCATTTTTGTCTCTTGTTAAAATCAAAATGGAATCTGTTCCAATTAATTGAGCATTTACAAACCTAAGTTCTGAGTTAAATGTTGCTTTAACATCCCAAGTTTGTCCAAAATCATAAGAATATCCAATTTTATATCTATTAAGTTTATCCATTTCATCTTCTACAATACCAAAAATCTTGTTTGAATCATTAGACTCGATATATCTAATAAATGAGCTTCCATTTGAAGTATTTCCTTTTACAGTATGATTATATCTATAATTGAAGTTACTATCAAAAATCATTAGATTTCTATAATATTCATTTTGACCTTGATATATAAAGTTTGTAGCAACCATGTAATAATCTTTTATTCTAATTATTTCAGTAGCAAAATCACAATATCCAAATACATTTAATGATTTTGGTGTATTCGTTTTCCCAAAATCTTTTGATACTATTACATTATTATAACCAGGTATTTGAGGCATACCTATTATTACTAAATTCCCAAATGTGTCAAAATAATTTGATTTGTTTTGGTATGACATTTCATTTAAATAACTTAAATTTTCAGTTTTAACAGTAGTTTGATAAGTTACGCCACTATTTTTAGTGATAAGTGATTCTCCTCTTATATTATAATTAAATAAAACATTTGAATATTCTTTACTATAATATAAAGAGCTACTGCTTTGATATGAAATTAATTCCCAATTATTAGAATTTTTCAAGTTTGTAATTAACTTCTTATTATTTGAAACCCCAATTAAAGATTTATCATTTAATATAACAATGTCGTTAATTTTATCGGTAAGTGCATAATATTTAATTTCATTACTTGATACTTTTATGAGATTTATACTATCTAAATTTACAAAATTGGTTTGATAATAAATAAACTTATCTGAAGAAGTCTCCATATTTTCAATTACTGAAAACAGACTATCATTTTTACTATAAAATTTACCAAACAATGTGTTTTTAGGAAAAACTACTTTACTATATGATTTTAAATAATTTTCAAAGATATATAAACAATTCTCAATTTTAATAATAATATCTTTGCCAATATTACTATATGATTTTGAACCACAGTTTTTACAAATATTTGTATCAACTAAATCAAATATATTCTCTTTCTCACTATTAAAATCATAAGTGTAAAATTTCAATGAATCAAAATTAAAATAAGTTAAATAATTACCAAATTTAGAAAAAGTATTGTTTTTTGTTTTATTATTCAAAAGAAAAGAATTTTTAATTTCTTTTAAAATTTTAAAATTTCTATCATAAAAAATAATTTTTCCATCAGTTTTGTATAAAATATATTCATTATTCACTTCCAATTCAGGATAAGAGTTGAGTTGTTTTAAATCATATTTTTCCCAAGTTTCACCAGCATCAATTGATTTAATTATTTTACTTTGGCTTGTTACTCCCCATAAAGTATCATTAAAATTAACTAACTTATTAATATTTTCTTCTAAATCATACTTTTCACCATAAATTGATTTTTGATTCCAATTCAAACCATTATCACTTGATACTAAATAAGCACTATATGTACCGTAACAAATTACTTTATTCTTAATTTTAACAATTCCATTAAAATCAATGCCAAGAGGATAATATTCAAACTCTTTACTTTCAGCATTAGAAAGTAGTATTAATATTAGTATAATAATTTTCTTCATTTTAACCATTAAATTAATTATCACAAGGTAATGCATAGCAGCTAGTTGAATAATCTGAAGTTTGATCTGGATCAAAAGGAATTACTGTTGATGAACATTCAGGAGTTCCAGTTTGAAATTTTGAAATATTAGAAACAACAGGAACAACTATTCCATTGACGATTTCATAGCAAAGATCATAAGTTATAACACAATAAGAAGTTGCATTACATCCTACATAATTAAAAGTTAAAACGCCATTAATGTTTTTATATTCATTATAAACGCATACTGGTCTTTTTAAAGTAACAACAGTGTGTCCTTGGCTACAAGGAATTGTTGAACAAAGTGAAGCAACTAATATTCTCATTTGAATTAAAGCTTGTTCATAAATTTCGTTCATCGTATGAGATGGTGATGTACTAGTGGAACATCCTACATCTTCAACAATAAATTTTTCAATTATTACCATTGGTGCTACAGATCCACTAGGGCTACAATGCAAACAAATAACTAAAGTTACAGGACATCCAAATACAGTCATTGAAACATTTTGAGAAGTGTAACCACTAGGGCAAGTTGCCTCCGCCTTTTCAACACTAACCGAAAACAAAAACGCAAGTATTACGAATAGCAATACTGCTTTTCTCGAAAAATTTTTCATTAAATTCATACCCTACCCCATTTATAAAATTAAAAATTCATTTTGTAAGGCAATTTAAAATAAAATAAAATAAAATACAAGTAAAAGTTTTCATTTTAAAAATTATTAAATTGAATTTCAATTATTTTTTTGATAATTTGTATTATTAAAATTTGAGTTTCTTATGAAAATATTGTATTTATTGTGTTTGTTAATATTTGGCTTGAGATTTTCAGCTTTAGCCTGCCCATTAATACTTAATGATAGTGCTTCATTGCCTTCTACTGCAACAAATTATATTCCTCAAGATTTTGATGTACTAAGCTATAATGCAATATTAGATTTTACAAAAAACAAATTAAGTGATAAAAAACTTAATGCTTCTGTATGTACTATTAAATTCAATTGGATTAATAATAAAACAAAAGCAAAATTTTATTTTCATCTTCAAGGATTATTAGTTGATAGTGTGTTAAATGAGTTTAGAAATAAAATTTTATTTCAAAAAGACACTACTTTAACTGGTGAAACTATATATAGTGTGAATAGAAGTGAAATGCAAAATGATACAAATAATCTACACGTTTATTATAGTGGAAATATGACAACAGAAGCAGGGAAATCTCCTTGGGGTGGTGTTTCATTTGATGATAATGTACTCTATGCACTTGGAGTTGGTTTCCGAAATGATTATGTATCTACAACAAGACATTGGCTACCTTGTTACGATCACCCATCAGATAAGGCTTTGTTTTCAATTTTATTAATGATAGATGATAGTTTGAATTGTGTTAGTAATGGAATTAAGTCAAAAGAAAATATTCAAAATAAAATAAAGTATGAAGTCTGGACTAGTAAATTTCCAATGGCTACTTATCTTGCTACTTTTGCAATTGGAAAATTTTCTAAAATTGAATACACAAAAGATTCTTTACCAATAGAAGTTTATACTCAAAAAAAAGATTCAATCGCAACTGCTTATAATTTTTCAAGATTACCAGAAATGGTAAGTTTCTTTTCAAGTACATTTACTCCTTATCCATTTGAAAAAGTTGGATATGTAAATACCGAACTTGGTTCTATGGAACATCAAACTATGATTTCTTATGCTAATTCTTTAAACAAAAAAGCACTTAGCAACCAAACGAATGTAAATGAAACAGCTGCTCACGAACTAGCCCATCAGTGGTTTGGTGATATGCTTTCACCATTAGATTTTAGAGATGCTTGGCTAAACGAAAGTTTTGCAACATATTGCGAATCTTTATGGATTGAGCATATTCTAGGTAAAAAGTATTATCTTAATAATCAAAGAGATAAACTCAATAGATACTTAAACACTATTAATGGAATTGATGGACCAATCTCTTTGTATAATTTTGACAAAAAAATATGTAAATCAAATTATCCAGAAACAATTTACCAAAAGGGTGCAGTGGTATTAGGGATGTTAAGATATTTAATTGGTGATGATAACTTTTTTCAGGCAATAAGAGAATATTTAAATAAATATAAATATGGTAATGTAACAACAGCACAATTATTAGAAATATTGAATCCATATATTGACAAAGCTGAAAATAGATTTACTTTAGATTGGATATATAGAAATGAAATCCCAATGTTTAATGTTGAATTAAAACAAAGCAAAGATTCTTTAAATATTACTCAATACATGGCAAATGATACAGTTACACCATTCAAAAATGTACCTTTAGAATTTGATTTCAATTATGCTAATGGTGATATGAAAACTCAAGTAATTTTCTACAAAGACAATGGTAATTACAAACTAAATGTTCCAAATGACTTTACAAGCATGCAGTTCAATGGTGCAAAAGAAGTTGTTTGTTTGGCAAAAGTAGTTTCGATAACAGGAATCGAAGATAATGTTAATCAAACTTCAAACATTTCAATTTTAGAACAACCAGTGAAAGATAAATTGAAAATAAAATATAATTTTAGTAATGGAAAAGCGAAATTAAACGTATATACGTTAAATGGTAATACTCTCTTTACAAAAGATATTTTATCTATTGATGGTGACAATTTAATTGAATATGATTTCCAAAATTTTAGCTCAGGTGCTTATTTTTTGAGTATAAAGCAAAATGAGAATATAGAAACAATTGAATTTATAAAAGAATAAGAAATGACTGAAATAAGTTCTAAAGAAATTTTAAGTAATTACAACCTAATCAAAGAAAGTGTTGGCGAAGCAAAAAATGTAAAGATTATAGCTGTTTCAAAAACACATAGTTTTAAAATTATTCAAAATGCTTTCGATTGTGGAATTAGAATATTTGGTGAAAATTATGCTCAGGAGTTTCGAGATAAAATAGTTAATTTTCAAAATAAAAAATACAATGATATTGAGTGGCATTTTATTGGGCATTTGCAGAGTAATAAAGTAAAGTATTTAGCACCTTATGTTACTTATATTCATTCAGTAGATTCAATTAAATTAGCTGAAGAAATAAGTAAACAAGCAATAAAGAATAATAGAATTATTAAGATATTGGTTCAGGTTAATACTTCTGGAGAAATTTCAAAATCAGGTTGTCAAAAAGAAGATTTGAATGATATTTTAAAATCAATAAAAGATTTTCAAAACATTGAAGTTGTTGGTTTAATGACTATTGCAGGGCTTGAAGGAACAGAAGAAAAAACAAAAGAAGAGTTTGGTTTACTAAAATTATTATTGGAAAAGACTAATAAAGAACTCAAATTAAACTTAACTGAACTTTCTATGGGTATGACAGGAGATTTTGAAATGGCAATTAAAGAGGGTGCTACAATGATTAGAATTGGTACAGCTATTTTTGGGAACAGAAACTATAATTTAGGTTAAATTTATGATAAAAACTATTTTCTATATATTATTCATTTCATTAGTTATTGTTATCAACTCTTGCAAGCAAGAGGAAGTTATTATTGATAATACTAATAAATCATATAACGTTTTGGTTAGTGTTGGTGGTGGTTCACCTAAGTTAAGTATTTATAGTTTTCCTGATGGTAAATTAGTAAATGATAATTTATTAGGTAATTTAAATTCTCAAATTGTTACTTCTAAAGTAACAAAAATTGCTGAATATTTGGGCAATCTGTATTTGATAATGCCCTCAAGCCATAAAATTGAAGTAATCTCAAAAGCAGATTACAAACAAATTGCAACTTATGATTTTACTAGTCTTCAACTTACTCCAACTGACATTTGTTTTCCAAATGCAACCGATGCTTATGTTGCTATGAAAGATTCAAATTTAATCGAACTAATTGATATTCACTTTAATAAAATAGTAAAGTCAATTAAAGTAGGAAATAATCCATCTTCAATTGCAGCAAGTGGCAATCAAGTTTATGTTGCCAACCAAGCAAGTAACAATGTTACAGTTATAGATTTAAGCTTGAATAAAGGAGTTGTAGCTACAATTGATGTAGCTCCTAATCCAAACATTATAGGATTTACGGCTTCAAATGATGTTTATGTAGTTTCAATAGGTAATGGTAAAATTGATACAATGGCAAAAAGTGTTTCAAAAATTACTTATATAAATCCATTAACTCGAACTATTACATCTTCACTTGACTTAGGATATGGTACAACCGCACCAGCACTTAATCAAATACCATTCGATATTGCTAATTCAAATAAAACTTATGGATATATTCCTACTTCAGAAGCTTTATTTAGAGTAGATTTGAAATATAAAGACAAGGTAAAACTTGTTACTAAAGCTACTTATGACAAAGTTTACTTCTATTTTGGAAATAGAAGTGTTATATTAATGAAAAAAATGAATGGTTTGACTAATTTTTCAATAGCAGACGAAATAAACGTTTTAGAGTTAAGTAATTTTAATATAAATGCTGAAGTGGAAGCTATTTTACCATTATAATATATGAGTAATAATTTTCCTATTAACTTAGAGTCTCTAATTGATTTGAGTACAAGACTAAATCAATCTAATGATGAATTATCTATTTTAAATGCCACTCTTCTAAGTTTGATGGGTAAATTGACTACTCTAAGAGGTGCAGTTTTTATCCCTTGTAATAACAATTCATTTGAACTATTTATACATAAAGGTAAAAAACAAATAGAAGAGTTCAGAACTAATTTTACTTTCAAAAAAGTTGTTTATGTTTTAGAACATAACAAACTAAAATCCCTTTCCGATGCTACATATTTTATAGCTATTCCTTTGATTTTTGCAGATAAATTACTTGCATTGATATGCATAGGCAGAAAAATTAACAACAATGATCTTAGTGAAGAAGAACATAAATATATTAATTTAGTTAGTTCAATTTCTGCAAATGCACTTCAAAATGCAAAAGCTAATATACAATTAGTTTTTGAAAAAAAATCTGTCGATGAAAGAAATCTATTATTGACTTCTATTCAAGAAATTAGTAGAGATTTTAGTTCATTAACAAATTTAGAACAAATTAAAAATCACTTATCCTATGTATTTATGGGTCAACTATTAGTCTCAAAATTTTCGTTTCATATTATGAATGAAACAGGAAGATTTGATACCCTCATAAATAGATTCAAAAAAACATTTCCTCAAGATTTAATTTCAAATTTAGCAAATGTAAATAATATTACATTTGTAAAAGATCTAATTTTAGATAATACATATAAACTAGAACTTATAAGTTTAGAGATTGAAGTAATATGTCCTTTGATACATAAAAATGAATTAAAAGCAATTTTTTTTGTTTCTAAAAAATTAAGTGGTGAATTTTCTAATTTGAGCTTCCAATTTTTAGAAAGTTTAGGTAGTATAGCAGTTCTTGCTATTGAAAATGAAAGGCTAATAAAACAAGAGCTAGAAAAGAAAGTAATGGAAAATGAATTAAACTTAGCTCTGGAAATTCAAAATAGATTACTACCATTTGAAATCCCTATTATTTCAAATTATGATGTTTTTGGTTTGACTTTGCCATCAAAATTCGTTGGAGGTGATTATTACGACTTTATTAAACTAGAAAATAACAGATATTTTTTTGCTATTGCTGATGTTTCAGGAAAAGGTATTCCGGCATCACTTTTAATGGCTAATTTTCAAGCTGCCTTAAAAACATTAGTGCCACTAGATTTACCTTTAAAAGAACTAGTTTGGAGATTAAATTCTTTAATTTACAACAATACAAGTGCTGACAAATTTATTACTTTCTTTTGTGGTATTTTAGATTATAAAATGCACACTTTTGAATATATTAATGCTGGGCATAATAGACCTTTTTTTATTAAAAACAATAACTCAATAGATGAATTGAAAATTGGTGGAATGATACTTGGAGTTCTAGATAACAGTGTTGAATACAAATCGGACAAAATATATTTTGAAAAAGATAGTATTTTATTAATGTACACTGATGGAATAGTAGAATCCAAAAATATTATTGGTGAAGACTTTGAAGATGAGAAATTAAAAAACATTTTAAGAGACAGAAAAAATGAAAATACAAAGTCAATTTCATATTCAATAATTAAAGAAATAGAAGATTTCACTAAAGACACACCACGATTTGATGATATTACTATACTTTGTATCAAAAGATTAATTTAGAAATACACATCCAATTAGAATCGAATTAGAATAAATCTAATTCTTAATATTCTGTAATATTTGAGGAATACATTCATTCTTAAGATTGAACAAAGAACATATCACAAATAATTTTAATTATAGGAAATTAATTTGAAGAACAAAATATCAATAGCAATGAGTTTAACATTAATAATATGTATTACTGCTTGCTCAAATGATGAAACAAAAATTAGCGAAAATAATATTTCAAAAAGTCATAATATGGGAAAAAATTGTATGCAATGTCATAATACTGGAGGTAGTGGCGAAGGTATTTTTAAAGCAGCTGGTACTGTTTATGATATTAACAAAGCTAATACTAATCCTAATGGACAAATCCAACTTTATAATCAAGCAGAAGGAGCTGGTCAATTGATTGCAACAATCAAAGTAGATAGCAAAGGGAATTTCTATACAACTTCTAACATTGATTTTACAGCTGGCTTGTATCCAGTAGTAATAAGTTCCAAAGGTAATAAAAAATATATGTCAGATCCAACCTTTAAAGGTGAATGCAATAGTTGCCACAATGTTAGTGAACCAAAAATTTGGGTTGATTAAAAAGTTTACAAAATTAATTAGAACTATATAAACTAAAAAAGGGTTTATCAAATTAATGATAAACCCTTTTTAATAATAACCCGGCAACGACCTACTCTCCCACACGGCTTCCCATGCAGTACCATCGGCGCAATGGAGCTTAACTTCTCTGTTCGGAATGGGAAGAGGTGTTTCCTCCACGCTATAATCACCGGATAAAACTTTTATTGTGATGCGTGAATTTAAGTTGCGTAAATCAATTTTTAAAATAATAATATTTATATCATCAAGAAATAAAGAACCCATTGAGAAATATGCGACTGACTTATGTATCATAAGCCCTCGAATTATTAGTACTCCTCGACTAAATATGTTGCCATACTTACATCTAGAGCCTATCAACGTAGTCATCTCCTACGATTCTTACCTACTTGCGTAGTGAGATACCTAATCTTGGGGTAGGTTTCGTGCTTGAGATGCTTTCAGCACTTATCCTTTCTAGACGTGGATACTCTGCAATGCCCTTGGCAGGACAACAGATTCACCGTAGGTCTAGTCATTTCGGTCCTCTCGTACTAAAAACGGGACCCCTCAAGTATCTTTCGCCCGCACAGGATAGGGACCGAACTGTC
>JAPLFM010000007.1 GCA_026390675.1 Candidatus Kapaibacterium sp.
ATCAAAATCATGATCATTTTGAACTTTAAAATTTGTTAGAATATGAACTTGAGCCTAATTGGCTTATTATTTGATGACCAGTATTATTGTCATGAGATATCATGCGATAATTTAGGTGATGCTGGCATGGATGAATGGAGCACTGCTTTTGAACAGTACAAAAAAGGTTTTTCTTCAGATTGTATGCCACCAAATGAGTTTTTTGCTAGAGAGCCAAGCTTTCTTAAAAATAAGAATAATGGTGAATGTTTAATAGGCCAGTGGCTGCAAAAGCCACTTGAAGAGAATATACTGGGCTATAAGAATGTAATTGATTCTTATGTGAAGCACTTACTTCATCCTCCTGGAAAAAAAGACATTTTTAGAATAATTAACAATTACCAAAGTCACTCTCCAGGTGAACTTGAACTGTTTTTGCATGAACAGGTTGAGAACAACTTGCAAAATCTTATCATACAGGCAATCAGTAAAAAGGCTGAGCACATTCTTAGTGAGCACAGTATCAATTACCTTGAGAATTTATTTTTCAAAGGAGATACTCACAAGGTTACAAAAAGTCATATTGTATCAATTATAAGTAATTATGAAGCAAAATATGCTAATAGTTCCGCTCATGCTAAATTCTTAAGTGAAGTAGTAAAACAATATCCTGGATTTCTTAAAAGCGTTGGTATTGCCTTATTTGATGCCTACAAAGTAAGTAGACATGATTATGATGCAGTGACATTTCAAAATATTGAAAATGCCCTAAATCAAACGCAAATAAGTAAGTCAGGCATGTACTTTTTAGCAGGAGGTGCTAAAGATCAAACATATTTACCTGCAGATTTTAAATACGTAAAATTATTTCAGGATGATCTTGAACTATTCCACGAAAACAGCCCAAAACTACTAAAAATACATAATTCCAAAGAAACCATACTTTATAGCTCTGTGGTAAATTCTTTAAATTATTATTTGGATCATAATATTGCCACTCCAGGCTTAATTAAAGATTTGGTTATGGGTGTCATTGATAAGGGGTATGAGATAACTAAGGCTAGCTTTGATAAGATCATAGATTATTACCAAAGCAAAGTTGATCAATATTTAAACTTATCAAATCCCAATGAAACTTTTTCCTCTATATTACTTGCAATTGAGAAACTAGTTGAGAATAATCATAAATTCTGGGCTAATAGTATTAGCGCAAGCAATTTAATAGCCTCTAATATTAAGCTTCTGAGTTCTACAACCGATCCTGGAATTATTAAAAACATTATTTTTGTTACTTTACGTATGCATCAGCAATATGTAGAGCTACCTGATGATATTTTAAATAATTTTGCCAAATTCATTAATAGCAGTGATTCTTCTATTTCTCGGCTCTCTTTGAATTTATATAAAAAATTAAGCAGTAAGTTTTCAGTGCCAAATATCAATGCCATCATCAATATGGCAAGTAATACTGCTATTGATCTGGCAGTACAACTTGACTGCATTGATATACTTAACAATGTTTTAAATCAAAACTCTTTAAATGATACACAAATTGCAGAATTAAATACTATAAAATTACACACAGAGCAAATACTTGCCAGTGACACCAGGAATCATGAGAAATTAGGAGATAATATTCAAACCAAGTCTTCTAATGGCTTTGATGATAAAGTACTAAAACATCTACTTTATCTAATGACAGATAGAAAGAAGGCAGATTGGCCAATTGCTGAGGCAGAAAATCTACTTGCCGGATTAAATAACAATCCTGAGGCAATTACAGAATTTAAACGCATTGTAACTAAAATTACAGATTATCGCATGTCTTACAGGCTGTTAAATAGAGACGGTCTTAGTATAAAGGATATTACGCAAAAATTTTCCGCTAAAGAGTGGGTATCAGCTATTTGGAAAATGTATGATGAGAATAATTACTATGCGCCAAAAAAGACTGAGGAGCTAATAAATGATATTTTAGTCAGTAATAAAACATGGCTTGATTCTATTACTGAAGATAAAATCCTAAATGACAACAAAGTTACAACAGATAATACAGAGCATTTAGACGATGTAGATAAGGCATATATAAATAGCATGCTAGCTGGGATTAGTAATTTTGAAGAGCAGGAAAATGTAAGTTCCTGGAATGAAGAGCAAATTCTTGCGTGGAAGAATAAATTACAGAACCCAATGGATAAGATTCCAGAGGTAATGGCAGTATTAAAGCAAGCACTTTATTTGGATAAAGGCTTTTACCCTCGCGATACTCAGATCATTTCAGTACTAATACTACTTAAATCTAACCAAGGAACCCTAATGCAAATTGGTACAGGAGAAGGTAAATCAGTCACTATTGCTTTATTTGCAAGCATTCAGGTATTTAATAAAAGAAAAATTGATATCGTCACCAGCGCTAGTGAACTAGCAGAACGTGATGTTGACGAAGAAGAAGGACTTGGTAGATTTTACAGGATTCTTGACATTACTGTTGCTGCTAATACTAAACATAATGAGGATAATACTGACCTTAAAACTTGTTATAATGCTGATG
>JAPLFM010000323.1:0-20105 GCA_026390675.1 Candidatus Kapaibacterium sp.
AACACCATCGGATAGGGTTTTTAAAACCAATGACTACTCTCGTTCTTTATCCTTTTCCCTACTTCAATCTATACAAATATAATAAATAAAAATATAAAAACAACTTCTGCAAAATTGCTTAAATGCAACATACGATGACTTTTGAGTTATCGGATGAATATGATGTTGTATGGGTAGAGCTTGCTCTACCCATACGAATGCAGAATATAAAGAAGACACAGATAAAAATGTCTGTTCTACTTAATGTTTTGAGACAGGATTGAATCCTGTCTCTACAAATGAAAAAAACAAACAATATATTAGACGCATAATCATGCGTCTCTACGAATACAGAATATAAAGAAGATACTGATAGGAATGTTATGGGCGAATTAGTTGATTCAATAGTAATAAATAAAAACAAGCAAATTTATATAAATTTTAGTCAATTTCAATCTGGAACTTACATTATTAGACTTCAATGTAATCAAGAAGTTAGAAACTATAAACTTACCAAGTCATAGAATTTGAGAATTTTTTTATAAATCTTAAATAGTGTTTATCCACATATTATCCATATAAGTAATAAAACCAACTATTATTTTTGACATTCTCGAAAATAATAGTTAATTTTACAATCTATTGATATACAAAAATTGAAAATAAAATTATAAATTTAACCTAAAAAGGATACTCAAATATGAATGAAGGTGCTATCGTCCAAGTAATTGGTCCAGTAGTTGACGTTGAATTTACTGCAGGTCAAATTCCCGCTGTATTAAATGCACTCCACATTGCAAGAAAGAATATTGAGTCTGGAAAAGATGAGACAATGGTTGTAGAAGTGCAACAGCACTTAGGTGAAGACAGAGTTAGAACTGTAGCTATGCAGTCAACTGATGGTTTAGTACGTGGAATGAAAGTACTAGATACTGGTGCACCTATTACTATTTCAGTAGGTCCCGAAGTATTGGGAAGGATGATAAATGTAACTGGTAATGCCATTGATGGAAAGCCAGAATTGATAACAACTTTAAAATCATCAATACATAGACAAGCTCCAGAATTTAAAACTCTTTCTACTAAATCAGAAATGTTTGAAACTGGTATAAAAGTAATTGACTTAATTGAACCATTTACAAAAGGTGGTAAAACTGGTCTATTTGGTGGTGCAGGTGTTGGTAAAACAGTTGTTATCCAAGAGTTAATAAATAATATTGCAAAACAACATGGTGGATATTCTTGTTTCGCTGGTGTTGGTGAAAGAACTCGTGAAGGTAATGATCTTTACAGAGAAATGGAAGAATCTGGTGTATTAGATAAAACAGCGTTAGTATTTGGACAAATGAACGAACCTCCTGGAGCTCGCTCTAGAGTAGCTTTAACTGCTTTAACTATTGCTGAATATTTTAGAGATCAAGAAGGTAGAGATGTGTTGTTATTTGTTGACAATATTTTCCGTTTTACTCAAGCAGGTTCAGAGGTATCAGCACTTTTAGGCCGTATGCCATCTGCAGTAGGTTATCAACCAACTTTAGCAACAGAAATGGGTGCATTGCAAGAAAGAATTGCTTCAACTGACAAAGGTTCAATCACTTCGGTTCAAGCTGTTTATGTACCAGCCGATGATTTAACTGATCCAGCTCCAGCAAATACTTTTGCTCACTTAGACGCTAAAACAGTACTTTCTCGTCAAATTTCTGAGCTAGGTATCTACCCAGCTGTAGATCCATTAGATTCAAGTTCAAGAATTATGGATCCAAATATTATTGGACAAGATCACTATGATACTGCTGCAAAATGTATTAAAACTTTACAAACTTATAAAGATTTGTTAGATATTATAAATATCTTAGGTATGGATGAGCTTTCTGATGATGATAAAATTACAGTAACTAGAGCTAGAAAAGTTCAAAGATTCTTTTCACAACCATTTTTCGTGGCTGAACAATTTACAGGTATTGGTGGTAGATATGTTAAAATTGCTGATACTATTGCTGGTTTTAAAGCAATTTTAAATGGTGATTGTGATCATATCCCAGAAGGTATGTTTACATACAAAGGTACAATTGATGAAGTTTTTGACCTATTCAAGAAAAAAGGATAATTTTTTAATTACTGATTTGATTTGTTAAATTTAAAAAAATAAAGAGAAAATTATGCTTCAAGTAGATATTGTTACACCTGCAAAAATTATTTATTCCGGCTTGGCTGAGTCTGTAACTGTACCGGGTTCAAAATCTCCATTTCAGATATTGAATAATCACGCACCTATTGTTTCTTCATTAGACGATGGCATTGTAAAAGTAGTTACCGATACACATCAAGAATTAGTTTATAAAACTAGCTCAGGATTTGTTGAATTACAACATAACAAAATTTCAGTATTAGTAGAAAGTGCAGTTGCAGAATAAAGAAAAACTTACAAATTAAAAGGGTTGCTCATTTTTTGAACAACCCTTTTTTTTATAATTTTATTTCTTAATTATTAAGCTCTTTTGTACTGGTTTGCACTCTTCAATAAAGGTTTCTGCTTTCTCTCTTGCCTTGACAAAGTAATTACCATTGCCAAGTTCTCTCAAGTCAAATCTAACTGTTTCTCCTGAGACACAATTAACTTCCTTGATTAGTATACCAATAGAATTATATAAGCTTAATAGCAACTTGTTCTCACCTGCTTGTCTTTCAATTAAATGAGAACTTGGAATATAAGCAATTGCATAAACCTCATTTTCAGCAGGGTTTGGTGTTACACTGAGTATTAGTTGGTCGCCTCCTGTCATTGTTGTATTTCCTGACAAATCAATTATTTTAGTATTTGAATGATTTGTTTTGTAATTAACAGTATCAGCAGAAGGAATACCATTTATTGCCATAATTTCATCATAAATACCTAAAGTGTCAGTTCTTCTCAATAAAAAACGATAGTTTTTATTATTCCCATTTATTAACATAATATTTACCAACCTACTCAATGTATCACTATTTATAGTCGAAACATTAATTGGGTATGAAATTACACTATCTTGTCTTTCAATTGAAAGTTGGCTATTAATAGTTCCATTACCAAATAGTTTGAATTTTAATAAAGTATTTGCTGAAACATTAAACCAATCAGAATATATTGAATCATTGTTGTTATATAAAATTCGATTTCCATGAATTGTGTCTATTTCTTTTGTAAATGGTAATTTCATGTCAAGGTCATAGTTGTCTTTTGTTATATTTGTAATATAGTATTTTGTGGTATCAGTTTTGTATCCAAAATAACCTTCAACCTCTAAACCGTTTGCGTTTTGTTTATAAAAATATCTTGCAGATGTTAGTAAAGTATTATAATTAGACCCTGTTTCAAATATCCTTCTATTTTTATAAACTGTTGGATTCATATTTATATTTGGTGAAGCTGATAAATGATTTTGGTTGGTATTTTGTGCCACTAAAGCTAAAGAATAAACGTAGTTATTAGAATAATAAATATTGTTGGTTTCGTTATCGTATCCAAACTTAGAGCCTTCGTTTATGACAAACTGATAACTCTCGCTATTTGAATTTGACATTTTAAAATTCACGTTTACCCTAGCTATAGAATCTGGTTTCCAATGTATATCTGTTGCTAATGAAGATGGTTGTTTTATACTTGGTTGTGATAAAGTTAACGATGGACTATGTCCCCAGTAAATAATACTTAATTGACTTCCAATATCCCAATTATTATCCCAATCTTCATAGCTTAAAATCGGTATTATTTTTATTGCATTACCAAATATATATGAGCTTTCAAAAGTTATATAATCAAATGCTTTTTGATGAGCTACATAATAATTATTTAAAGATAAATTTGTATAAACACTTGGATATTTATCAATAATACCATTAAATTTAATAATATTACTATCGCTATAAAATGAAATTAAATCCTTATGTCTTGAATCTTTATATATACTTGGTAAAAAATATCCAAACATAGTAGTTGGAGATGATGTGTATTTTAGATATGTCATACAAATCTGACTTGTTGCAATCGTTGAATCATAATAACAATTACTTTGCTCCCATACTAAAGTAGCATAATTTGAAAATCCATTTTTTGTATAAGTAGTTGAATAAGTGCTAATAGATGGATGTAAAAATGTTAAGCTAACAGAACAACCTGAAAACATTCCATTTAAATTTGAAATTTTTTGAGTTGAATTAATACCATTTTGGTATGGAGTTTTATATGAGTAATATAAAGTTGACCTTAGCATGGTATCAAGTCCAGTCCAAGCGTAAAATAATACATCTTTTGCGGAATTTACTGTTGGTGTTCCATAATCTTTACCATCTGTATAAACATACCCTATTTCTTTATTATAAACCTTTGTTGAACTTAATACTGGTAAACCACTTAAATTTACATTATATACACTTTCCATTATGTAAATTGCTTGACAATTCCCAATGTATGGTACTGGATAAAATAATGAATAAGCAATATATACTTTATGATTATTATTACTGTCCTTTCTAACAGTTATTGAGGGATGATATGAATCATAAAAAGTAGATGAACTCATATTTACTGTTTTAGTTGGATTAAACACTGTAAACAAAACTGCTGTATCTGAAATCACAATTGGAGTTCTCCAAGCAACATTTGCACTCATATCATTTCTATTAGTTGGCTGGCTAATAGCTAAATAAACTTTATTTTTTTGATAAGTCGAATCATAATTATAATAAACTGCATAATGAATTATTGAATCTGTTAAAATTGAATTTCGATATACAGGCATAGATACCATTTTATTTTGATTAATATTATCTAACTTACCTTTTAGTTTACCTGGTGGTATAACATCAACTTCCAAAAATTTACCTTCACCTGGTTGAAAATTTATAGCCAGTGGGCTATCTTGACCAATAACAGTATCTATTAGTTTTGTATTAGTTACATTACGAAAGCTAACGGCAAAAGATGAAGTATCAAAAAGTTCTTTCACATGAAGAAGGCAATATTTGTTTGTGTCAGATTGTAATTTGAAATTAAATGGTATTGTAATCTCTCTACAACCTAGCTTTTTCCAATATTTATTTCGCCACCAAGTCGAATCTTTCCAAACTCTTGTTAAACTTGTATCAGTTGTATAAGGATAAATTGAATCTCCTTTTATGACAGATTTTTCAAATTCAGCACTTGGTGAAAAATACATCTGATTATAACTACTAAAGTCTGCCATAATTAATGGGTCAGTTCTACGGTTCTGAAGACCAATTACAAAAGTAGTGTCCAAATTTTGATTATTATATTTATGAAGAGTTAAATCAAAAAATGATGAATCCCATGGTTCATAAAAGGCTTGACCATCTTTCATTCTGCCTATTGGTCTTGTTCTAATGTATTTTGAACATAGAGACTTATTAGTGTCAATTGCATCATAAATAATATGAACAGTGTCAAAATTTAGAATTCGCTTCATTGGGTCATTACTACCATAATTAGCAATATCCCAATTATGCCATAATCTATAGCCTTTACCCATAGCTGAAACTATTTGAAGTTTAAAAAGTATATTTTCAACATCAGGTTGTTTAATAAATGAGTGAGCTTTATACATTTCAATTTTTGGACTTTTTCGACCATAATATATTCTGTTTTTAGGAACTCCTAAAACATTTGATGTTGACATAATATATTCTGTTTTTAGGAACTCCTAAAACATTTGATGTTGAATCAAAATTCATTCCATAGTTAATACCAGTTGCTTCATCTGGGTTTTGTATAAAATCAGTTCCAAAAATAGAGTTATTTGAGAAAAGCAATGTTTCTACAGATGCAGTATCATATATATTGGGATACAAATCATTATTTAAAAATTGAAGTGTTTTAGGTCCTCCAAAATAATCAACGATAGTATCATTTCTTTTTTTAAATAAAAATTCGCAATGAGCATCATAAGTAAGCCCTTTTGCACCATATATTAAAGCTCTCCATATATTCCATCTTGATTCTTCTCCTGTTTGCGGGCGGTAGTATTGAGGATACGAAAACCTTTCTCCAGTAACATAGTTGATTGGATGCCAATCACCACCAAAATAAAAATTTTGAAACCAAGCTTTATGATCGTAAATATGACTATTTCCTGAGTAAAATTGATTGTAATTGTTGATTTCTAAGAGTGCTTGTGCTGAAAAACCAACTTTTAATATTGCATTATAATAATCTAATCCTTTAAATATAGTATTGTCGCTGTATTCTTGTCCACTTATAGAATCTATGTTTAATGTGTGAAAATCTCTCCAAATTTTAGCAGAATGAATACTATCTATTACTCTTGGACGTAAATATGTTTCGTATTTGGAGTTATTGGTATCTTTTATAACATCATCAATTCCAAATCCATGTCCATAGTTCAATCTATATTTAAAACTAGGATTACTAAATACTTGTTTTCGAACAAATGGTGTACCACAAGCTAAAACAAATGAGGGTGAACCATCCCAAATATTTTTTACTTCTTCATGGTAAGCGAATTGTTTTGGATGAGCTCCACCTGCACCTTCAATAGTTGAATTAAAATTGAAAAGTCTTAATAATCTTCTATTTGAATTAAAATAATCTTCTGGATGTTCATCTGTACCATAAACCATATTTACATTATAACCTGAATCTGACAAAGTTTGAAACATTTTTTGTGCATAATAATGAACTACTGAATCTTCTTTACCTTCAAAAACATTCCTGAAAGCTTGTGTTCCTACTGAAAGCCAATCTATTGCTATATCATGTTTACCATAATACTTTACTTCTATATCTATAGCATCTATGCCTAATCCTACATTTTCTCCTAAAACTTTTAACATTGGGTTGTTGTTTATTAAATCATTGTCACATTTAAACTCAGCATTTATAGTAATATCTTTTTTATATCCACTGTCAAGCCTTAATTTGTCTGGTATCATTTTATTTAATATTACTATATTATTTATATTAGAAACAGCATGTGTTTTTAAGGCTGTTCCTAAATTTTCATAATAATTAAGATGTATTGTATCGATCAAACTTGTATTTGGTAGTTTTGAAAATTTGATAGTGTCCTGAATAGAAACAGTTGGAGTGATTTTGTTTTTATAAGGCAATCTAATTATTAAAAGAGTATCATTTTCATTGGTACTATCTCTTATTTCTGTTGGATCAAGTCTGCGTAAGTTTATACCAAAATTTAAATGTTTACCATGATTTGTGCTGTCATAATAATAATTACCATTGTAATACAATTTGTTATTGATCCATGAATTACTAAGAACTACTTTGTCTGATGGATTTGAATTAGCAGAATCATGATACAAGACAAGTCTGTCAAAATTTATATTTGTTGTATCACTTGTAACTGTTCCTAATCTTTTCCTAAATCCCCAAATTGCTTTAGTTGTGTCATTCAATTTAGGATTAAATTTGTCTGGTTTTAATGAATCTATTGTTAATGTTGGTTCGTAAATAAAACCTGGAGCTACTAAATCATGGGTACATGTATTTACTTGCCATATATAGTTGATCTTGTTATTTGTATCTGTATTTGGCTTTGGAGTAGTGCTTTTGTCTTCAGTATAATTAAATTTCAAAGCATGTAACATTTTCGGATGACCACCCCATTGAGTAGAAATTACAAAATTCTTGGGTTTTATTGAATCTCTATTTAATGGAACATCTGCAAAAGTAGTTCCATTGATTTTATATGTAAATTTCATAATGGTTGGTTCTCTATCTTGAGCTTGCAAACTAATAAATATTATTAATAAGCTCAATAGTAATATTATTTTTTTCATTTATATCTCCTTATTGAATAATAAAATTAAATGATTTAATAATGTTATTTATATTTAGATTTAATACGTAAGAACCAATTGATAAATTAGAAACATTTATTTTTATAAGATTATTGTTAATAACGGTATTTGAATTAGAAATCTCATTACCTGCAATACTAATTATACTGTAATTTACCATAGTATTGTTAGCATCTGATAATGATAATGTAAGTTCTTTAGTTAATGGATTAGGATATAAAATAATTGGGAGTTGCTGTGTGTCACTTTGAACATCTAACGTTTTGTCAAGATTGTAAAGAGTAGCAGCTACATTTAAAACAACCATAAAAGTTATAGAATTCGTTGTTTTTAAATCAATGTACCCCAAACCTTCAGCAATTACAGTTTTAGTATGTTTATTCAAATCTATCAATATAAATTCCCAACGTAGTTTTGAATTTATTAATGTTTCAGAACTCACAATAATCGAATTATTATTTAAAAATTCAATATCCCAGACACCATAAATTAAATATTTATCAACATTTATATTTTGCTTTAATGTCATAGTCTTAATATCCCATACTTTTATTATATCATCCCTATTTCCCCAAGAAACAAGGGAATTACCGTCTTTGGAAAATTTAAGACCATTTATTTGAAAAGTATGTCCTTCAAACTGATTTATTAATTTCCAAGTTCCTACTTCAAATATACTAATTGGTACTTTGTTGATTTGGTTAGGATGTCCATATTGAACTGCTAAAATGTTTTCTGTGGGGGAAAATGAAAAAGATTCAAAAATAAGGTTATCGTCATTTCTATTTAAAACAACTTTACCAGTTTCAACTTCCCAAATTATTAAATTACTATGACTTTTTTTTGTTTGGGGATTACCTCCATTATAAACTACTCCACAATATTTACCATCAAAAGAAAATGAAATTGATTTTATATCTATTACAATATAGTCATCTTTATCTGGGGCTAAATAAAATGGATAAACAAAAGTTTTAAATATTTCGCCAGTTTCAGTATTTACTACTACTAAAGCTGTATCACCAGACAATAAAAAGTATTTCCCATCTTGTGATAAGTCCATTGATTTTAAGTCTTTAGGTGTGTCATAAACTTTAACAACGTTATTAGTTAATACATCTATTTTAGTTATTCGATTTGTATCTAAGGAACTATCAATATAAATACTCACAGTATAAATATATTTCCCATCTGGACTAAATTTAATACTTTTTACAATCCTTGGAACAGGATGTGTCCAGATAGTATCAGCAAGCTCTGCTTGAGAAGGCAGATAAAATGCTATTAAAAGCAAAATTAAAACAAAATACTTTTTCATAAATACTCCTAAAAATTAAAAAATGTATTATCAAATGTAAAAAGGGTGTCTTAACTATACGTACCAATATAAGGTACAGCCAAGCACCCCACCACAGAACGTAAGAAAGACACCCTAAGGGTGCTTCTCATAGTTCTGTGGTTTAAAATTGGCTGTTTTAATATTGGTACAGAAACAAAAAGAATATGTTATTACTTAAAATTTTACTCTATGCTATTTCCAGTTAATATAATTATTAAATGCATTTTCTAATTTTATAATTTACTACATTAAAACCAATAATCAAAACGAAAGTTTGAATTTTCAGACTTTAATTTTGTATGCTTTATTGTTTTCTTGTAATTTATTATTTAGCTTTGTCTAATAATTTTGTTGCAAATGTGCGATTATATTTTTAGTTTGTAAAATATTTTAGATATAAAAATGAATAACATTAAAATTTACATAATAATATATATATCATTTTTGTTTATGATAGCAGTTGCATGTGAAAGTATTTTACCAACAGCTATAAATGATGATGAATTATTAGATGGACCAATTGAGGGATTGAATAATGAACAAATCACTCAATTTTCAAGAGGTGATTTTGCATTTAATAATCAAATTTTTACCACTGAAAGTGGTTTAGGTCCTATTTTTGTTTCCACAAGTTGTGGGAGTTGCCATTTTGGTGATGGGAAAGGAACGCCGGAAAATTCTATAATCCGTTTTGGTAAATTAGATAGTATGGGTAATCCATATCAAATATTAGGTAGCCCTCAATTGCAATATAGGTCTATAACTGGCTATTCCCCTGAAAAACTACCAATAAATGCATTATTTTTTAAAGTTGTACCACCAGCAATCACTGGTTTAGGTTATTTGGCTTTAGTTTCAGACTCAGATATAATTTCAATGTCTGATCCAGACGATAAAGATAATGATGGTATTTCAGGAGTTGTAAGTTGGGGAGTGATTCCAAAATATTTAAATCCCAATATTAACTCAATACAAATAAACGGACAATATATTTTCAGATTTGGAAAGAAAGCTACAAGCTATAATTTGTTTCATCAAACTGTTAAAGCATACAACCAAGATATTGGGATAGCTTCACAACAGGAACCAATAGATGTTTGGAGTGGACATGAAATTGAACCAGAGATTTCAAGCCAAACAGTAATTGATGTGCATGCTTATTTAAATTCTTTGAAAGCTCCAATTCAAAGAAATCAAAGTGATGAAGAAATAATCAATGGTAAGAAAATTTTTGTTAATATAGGCTGTGGTGGTTGCCATAAAGAAACTCTAAAAACAGGATATTCAGATATAGAAGTGCTTTCAAACAAAGTGTTTCACCCTTACACAGATTTGCTTTTACATAATATGGGTAGTGATTTAGATGATGGATACACTGAAGGAAGTGCAAAAACATTTGAATGGAGAACTCCAGCTTTATGGGGATTAGGGCTTTCACCCAATTCTCAAGGTGGAAAATTTTATTTGATGCATGATGGAAGAGCAAATAGTATTGAAGAAGCAATTCTTATGCATGGAGGAGAAGCAACTTTAAGAAAACTTAATTTCCAAAACTTGCCAAGTAAAGATAAAAACAATTTGCTAAAGTTTTTAAACTCTCTATAAATTATGAATAGAAAAGAATTTTTAAAAAATTGCAGTCTTGCTTGTTTGAGTAGTTCAATGTTTACAATTCTACTTCAAAGTTGTTCAAGTGCAAATTATTATGCTAAAACAGAATTGGTAAATAATACAACAAAAATCAGTAAAAGTGAATTTGTTATAAATACAAATGAAAAAGAGACAACCTATAGAAAATATGTATTAGTAAAATTGGATAGATCCCGATATCCAATTTGTATATATAGAATTTCAGATATTAAATATTTTGCTTTGTTAATGGAATGTACACATAAAGGATGCGAACTTCAGCCCAATGACAATTACTTAATTTGTCCATGCCATGGAAGTGAATTTAGTAGCGAAGGAATAGTACAAAACCCACCTGCTGAACAAAATTTAAAAACTTTTAAATTAACTTATGAAAATGAAAATATATTTATACACCATTAAAATTAGTTTAATATTCATATTTATAAGTTTTGATTTAAAAGCTTTAAATGATAAGGATTCTAATAATATTTTAAATATGGATGCAGTATATAATAGACCACTTATAAAATTAGATAATCAAAGTATAGCAATAGGAGGATATGTTGAAACAAACACTCAATATTCTATTAAAAATGGTATATCTGAAGGATTTTCATTTCAAGCTAAAAGGTTGACATTGTTTTTTTCATCTACTATAGCAAAACAGTTAAAATTCCTTTCTGAAATTGAATTTGAAAGTGGTGGTAAAGAAATAAATATTGAATTCGCTGCTTTAGATTTGGAATTTGATCCTTCTATTAATTTAAGAGGTGGAATATTTGTAAATCCAATAGGAGCTTTTAACCAAAACCACGATGGACCCAAATGGGATTTTATAGATAGACCACTATCTGCAACTAAAATAATACCATCAACTTTATCAAATGTAGGATTTGGAATTTATGGTAAATATTTTGTTTCAAATTGGGTTTTAGGCTATGAAACTTATTTGTCAAATGGTTTTGATGACAAGATAATTTATAATGCAGAAAATAGAACTTCACTTTCTGCAGGAAAAGCCAACTCATTTAAATTTGAAGAGAGTTTTAGTGGGACACCAATGTTTACTGGGAAAATTGCATTAAGAAATAGAAATTATGGGGAAATTGGTATATCTTATCTAAAAGGTGTTTATAATAAATGGCAAAATGATGGGATTATATTAGATAAAAAAAGAAATGTGAGTATTATAGCATTAGATTTCAATACTACTCTCATTGAAAATAAACTTAATATAAATGGTGAAGTTGCAAAAGTATTTGTTGAACTTCAAGAAGGGATTGCTCCACAATTTGGAAATGAGCAAGTTGGTTTTTATTCAGATATAATTTACAATATTTATAAAGGTAGAGTTTTAAATTGGGAAAATGCAAAGATATCATTAGGATTTAGGTGTGAATTTGTTGATTTCAATGTTGGTGAATTTTATGAAACAAAAACAAAAATTTTTGATGAAATTTGGAGTATAACTCCTACTTTATCATTTAGACCAGTAGGTTCTAGTGTAATTAAGATAAATTATAAATATGAGATCAATTATGATATTTTAGGTAACTTACCTAAAAAAATTGGTTCAATACAATTTGGATTTTCAACTTATTTCTAAAATTTAATTTTTTAGATAATATAATATAGCAAATTAGAATTTTTAATGCTTTTTAAGTGGTTGCCAAATAAGAAATACTAAACAAGTTATTGAAGCAAAAAAAGAAATTGTAGAAGCAGAGTTTATACTTAAGTCTTTGTACCTTTCAACAAACCAATGTTGAACATCCCACACTTTAAAATCTGTTAAATGATTATACATTATTGCTTCATTTAACTTGTAATCATAATATATAGTAAAAGCATTTATGGGTGCTGTTAAAAAAAACAGAACAAAAATCATGAAAAGCCAACCTTCTTGTTTGAAGTATCTTTTTAAAGAAAAAAGCAAACTTGTCATTATTAAAAATGTAATCCCATATCCAAAATCTGTATAAAATGCAGTTATAGCGTAAACATACATTGATTGCATTCTCATTTCATTTGTAAATTCATGTTTCAATTCAAAGTTTGCATTTGGCAAAAACAAGTCAAATGCAATTGCACTTCTTATTACAGTACCACCTAAAAAAAACACAAAACATATTAAAGCAATCGAAATTAAGGTCTTCTGTAAATAAGATAAATTCATATTTTTGAAATTTAGTGAATAAAACACATACAAAAATAAATAAAGAGTTGGATTATTTTCAATGTTTTTATAAATTCCTTAAATAAATCAATTTTGAAATGATTAAATTAGTGCTTTGTTGATTTACAAATTTATTAAATATGATTGAAAATAACGCAAATTATTGTTTTGAAGATTTATATACAATTTTTGGTGAAGAGTCTCTATTCAATTTAGACTTTGATATTAAAATAATTGGAGTATCAATTGATACAAGAAATATAAAAGAAGGGAATATTTTTATTGCTTTCAAAGGAGAGAATGTTGACGGTCATTCCAAAATAATTGAAGCTTTTGAAAAGGGAGCTAAAATATGTATTGTTGAGGAAGATTGGTTTAATGTTAATAAAAGCAGTTTTGAAAATAGACCTTTTATAGTTGTTAAAAACTCTTTAAAAGCAATTGGCGAACTTGCAACATTTCATAGAACTAGATTTAATTATCCAATTATAGCTGTGGCTGGTTCCAATGGTAAGACAACTACCAAAGAGTTGATTTCAAGTGTACTATCAAAGAAAGGCAATGTGTTAAAAACTTATATGAATTACAACAATCAGTTGGGAGTGCCATTAATGCTGCTTTCAATGACTGATGAGTTCGATTTTTTGGTTTTAGAAATTGCTACTAATGAACCTGGTGAAATAATGACACTATGTAAAATTTCTAATCCAAATTTTGGAATAATTACAAATATTGGCAAGGAACATTTAGAGAAATTATTTGATATTGATGGTGTTGAAATGGAAGAGACTTCTTTAATTGCTTACTTATTAAAACATGGTGGTTTTGCATTTATTAATGGAGATGATATTAGATTAGCTAAATATACAAGACTAATTGATAAACACTTATTATATGGAACATTAAATGAAGCTCATTTAAAAGCTAAAGCTGAATATGATAATCAACTACAGCCTACAATCCAATTTCAAATTGAAGAAACAACTTTTAATGTTAAATTGAAATCAATAGGTTATGCTGGGGTTATAAATGCAACAGCTGCTGTAGCAGTTGGATTAAAGCTAGATGTACCTTATGCATCAATAATTGAAGCCTTAGAAGAGTTTGAGCCACAAAAAGGCCATGGTTATGGTAGAATGGTAATAGAACAAAGAAATGGATTAAAAATTATTAATGACTGCTATAATGCAAATCCTTCTTCAATGAGTATCGCTTTAGATATGTTGAATCAATTTGATTCAAATAGGAAAATAGCTATATTAGGTGATATGAAAGAGCTTGGAGATGCTTCTGAAGAATCACATTTAGAAATTTTAGAAAAAGCTATTTCAATCGCTGACCTTATATTTGCATTTGGAGAGAATTTTATTTTAAGTAATAATAAATTGAAAAACGAAAAAGTTAAATCATTTGACAATAAAAATGAAATGATTGTAGCAATTCAAGCGTCTTTAGTTTTTGGAGATACAATCCTTTTGAAAGGTTCAAGAGGAACTAAAATGGAAGAAGTTTTAGAGAATATTTGATTGAGAATTATGAAAAATTTTGACATTGAAGACGTAAAGAATATTGATATACATAATATGTTTGCAGTTATTTCTGAATTCCCAGAGCAAGTTAGCAAAGCTTTGGAAATTGGAGAATCAGCACCAACGTTTAAAATTACACCTAGGAATATTCTTATATTAGGTATGGGTGGTTCGGCTATAGGTGGAGATTTAGTTCGGTCATATTTACAAAATATACCTGAATTTGAAAAACTTAATATTGTAATTAACAGAAATTATAATATCCCAAAATATGTTGATGATTCTTGGTGCGTTATAGCAAGCTCATATTCAGGAAACACTGAGGAGACTTTATCAGGTTTTGATAAAGTTAAAGAGTCTACTAGTAATATTATTTGTTTGACTACTGGTGGTAAACTTGAAAAACTTGCTATTGCACATGGATTATCGATTGTAAATGTTCCTACAGGTTTACAACCTAGATGTGCTTTAGGGTATGGCTTTTTTATTATTTTGAAAATAATTTCAAGAAGTATTAATTTAAGTGAAGAAACTCAAGATTTTCTCAAATATTCTATTAAAGAAACCCAACACAAACTTGAGAAAAAATCTCTAATCTATTCTCAAATTGATGATGAAAATCCAGCAATTCAATTAGCAAATCAAATATATGGCAATATACCTACAATATATTCTGCAACCGAAGGTACTGATGTAGTAAATATGAGATGGAGAGGACAATTTCAAGAAAATGCTAAAAATCTTGCTTTTGGTGGTTTACTACCTGAGGCTAATCATAATGATATTTGTGGTTGGATTATGCCTGAAGATTTACAAGATAGATTTAAAATCATTTTTATGGAAGACGATTTAGATAATGAAAGAGTGAAACTAAGGTTTGAAGCTTTAAAATCAATTTATGAATCACTTGGTAAGGATGTTATCTTAGTAAAAGGAAAAGGGAAATATTTATTAACTCGTATATTTGATTTAATTTATTTAGCTGATTGGACTAGTTTTTATTTAGCTATGCTTAATAATGTTGACCCAACTCCAATTCCTTTGATTTCACAATTAAAGAAATACTTAGATAGTTATTTATTTTTAGACAATTAACTTTATAAAATATGCTTTTAAATCAAGTACTGCTTTCTGAGATTTCAAGAATTGCAAAATCTAATAACAAAAAAATTGTTTTTACAAACGGTGTATTTGATATTTTACACGTTGGGCATGTGTCTTACCTAGAAAAAGCAAAACAACTTGGCGATATTTTAGTTTTAGGTTTAAATAGCGATGCCTCAGTGAAAAAGTTGAAAGGTGATTCAAGACCTATCAATAATGAAATAGATAGAGCAAATGTTTTACTAGGTTTAAAATCAGTAGATTATGTTTGTATTTTTGATGAAGAAACTCCTTTAAATTTAATAAAATCTGTAAATCCAAGTGTGTTGGTTAAAGGTGCTGATTATTCAATTGAAAATATTGTAGGTGCAGATTTTGTTCAAAAAAATGGTGGCGAGGTAAAGACTATTACTTTTATTGAAGGTAAATCAACAACTTCTACAATTGCAAAAATGAGGTTAATCAAAAATGACTAATTTCTACAAAGTTTTTGCAATTTTTTTATCCATTCTTTTAATTTCTTCATTTGCCTGTACAGATACCAAAAGTGAAATTAAAAAAGAGACAACACAAACAAACCCAATTCCAACTCCTTTACCAAAAAAAGAATACCGAATTAAAATAATAAGAACTTTCCAACATGACAAAGAAGCATTTACACAAGGTTTGATTTATTTCAAAGGCTTTCTTTATGAGAGTACTGGACTGAATGGCAAATCATCTCTACGAAAATTAGATGTTAAAACTGGTAAAGTCATAAAGAAAATAAATGTTGGTGAAAAGTATTTTAGCGAAGGTATTGCAATTCATGACAACAAAATATATATGCTTACATGGCTAAACAGAACTTGTTTTGTTTATGATTTGGAAACGTTCAAGCTAATCAATGAATTTAGTTATTATGGTGAGGGTTGGGGATTAACAACATTTGATGACAAACTTTTGATGAGCGATGGGAAAAATATTATCCGAGTTATTAATCCTACCAATTTCTCCCTTGATAAAGCTATCAATATTCTTGATGAAAATTCACCTGTTCAATTTATAAACGAATTAGAATTAGTTGATAATATTTTATATGCTAACATTTGGCAATCTGATAAAATCGCTATGATTGATATTAATACTGGGCTTGTAATTAGCTATTTAGATATGACTTCTTTGCGAGAAATGCTACCTAGTACTGAAGGAATAGATGTACTTAACGGTATAGCATATAATAATGATTCTAAAACATTTTATGCAACTGGTAAAAATTGGCCTTTACTTTTTGAATTTGTAATTGAGTAGTTTTTAATCAATAGTTATGCTTTTTCATAAGAATAATTAATTAAAACAATATTCTCTTTTATTTTAATATTTTTTTTTATAAATTGTAAATATTAAAATATAATAAAGTTATTATGAGAAATAATCAGATTCATTTTAAAGATCACTCTGCTAATGAAATTTTAGAATTAGCTGCAGTGTTTAGAAAAAGTAAAATTTTGCTTACTGCTTGCGAAATTGGAATATTTACATTATTAGAAAATAATCATCAAACTTCAAAAGAAATTGCTTATGAATTAAATTCAGATGAAAGAGCCACAGATAGATTACTTGCTTCACTTTGTATTCTCGATTTGATTTACAAAGAAAACGAGAATTATAAAAACACACCTTCAACATCAAAGTTTTTAGTTAAATCTAGTGATCATTATCTTGGTGATATGAAACACTTTTCACAACTTTGGGATACTTGGGGGGAGTTAACAGAAGTCATTTATAAAGGAAGTGCTCTCTCGAACAAACCTGTTTCTGAAAAATCTCCAGAGTGGATAGAATCTTATATGGATTCATTACATTCTAGTTATAAACATGAAGCAAAAGAAATAGTCAGTTATATAAAACTGAAAAATGTAACAAATGTTTTTGAAGTAGGTTGTGGATCTGGTCTTAATATAATTGAATTTTTAAAAGAAAACCCTAATCTAAACATTACAGCAATTGATTATAATGAAGTAATAATTCAGACTAAAAAAAATCTAGCAAATGAGAATATTGTTGATAAAGTTAAGTTGATAGGTGGGGATATATTTGATTATAAAATTGAAGACAAATACGATTTAATTTTCATTTCTTTTGTTTTGGACGAGTATTCTATATGGGATAATGTAAACATTATGACCAAATGCTATAGAGCATTAAACAAAGGAGGAATGCTTGTTATTCACGATAACATTATAGATGAAAATCGAATTTCTCCTGAACATAGCGTTCTTTATTCTATAAATATGCTTTTAAATACAAATAAAGGTGATACATATACAGAAACTGATTTTTGGATTATGTTAAGAGAATCAGGCTTTCATAATATTAAAAGAATTGATACTGAAGTTGGCACTTCATTAATGTTTGCTGAAAAAACAACTATCCTTTAGTCTTTCCAAACATAATCAAAGAGGAAAAAAGACACTGTTGTTAAAATCCCAATATAACCAAACATTATATTAAAATCTTCAACAGAACGAGAAAACTCCCAACCTTCTAAACCTAATTTAGTACTATTTACACCAATCATAATAACAGGCAGTAATATTGGAAATGAAAGAATAGGAAACAAAGCACTTTTGCTGCTGGATTTGGATATAATTGCTGAAATGATAGTAGTACAAGAAGAAATACCCAAACTACCTAAAATCATACTTAACCAAAATATTTCTGGAGTTCGAATTTTAACATTATCATTGAAAATAAAAAACATAAGTAAAATAGCAATACTAGTAATAAATGATAAACATATATTAAAAAGAAGTTTTCCTAAAAATACTGAAGAAGATGAAGATATTAATTGTAAAAGTAAGCCTGTTCCACGTTCTTCCTCACTAACAAATGATCTTGAAATACTAATCATTGCTGTAAAAAACATTATTATCCATAGAAGTCCTGCAATAACGCCTTCTTGAAGTTTTAAACCAGCAGTTGTAAAAACAATCATCGTAATCGTGGTCATTACAAATAGAAGTATTGTTGAAATCCCAATTTTAGAACGAATTTCACTTTTAAGTTCTTTTTTGAAAACTGCTATAATTTGTAAAATGTTTTTTCGCATTTATAAATTTACTCTTGCACCCAAAAGAATTGATTTGTTATTTACATTCCAACTGCCATCATTAATAATATTACTAAGCCAAACATTATAATTAAATTCAATAAATGGGGATATTTTATCAGTTATTGGATATATAAATCCAAATCCAACAAATCCGCCAATTCTTAAAGTATTAATAGTACTTAAAGTTGATAGGTTACTTGATTTTTCTCTTGTACCATTATCGTAAATATAATCAACAGGAACAATTATAACTCTTTTAGTATCTATTGATTTTGAAAGAGCTAAGTTTAAACTAATTCCACCAACTAAATAACAGTAACTTTTTAAATACCATTCAGAAGCAAATGAAAAATTTAAATAATAATTATCAAGTTTGATTGTCCTTCCTTCTTGGAAAGTTCCATTTACACCTGTTTTTGGGTCTCTATAAGTTTGTACTAATGAATCATAAGATTGTAAAACACCACCAATATTTTCAAAACTTAATCTTAAGGAAAATGTGATTTGTTGAATATATTGCTTTGAAATTGAAATCCCAAAATAGCCACCAGAACCAATACTATTATTAAAATTTCCCCATCTACTAGCATCTAACAATCTTTCAGCATCAGTTTTACCAAAACCAATCATCCCTGCAGTATTTTTAAAATCAGCAATATGATTTAGAGAAGAATATTTTAAAAATGCACCATAAATGTAAGTTGGATCTTTAGTACAAGAAACTCCCAATTCATTATTTAAAGTAAAAATAAATCTATTAGCAAATGGATCAAAAGCATAGCAAATAGTTGCTTGATTCGCATTTCCTGCTTCATCTTTAACTTCAAATTCTAAAACACCTTGTTTCATTTCATTAATCGGTTTCAAATTAATTAGCATTTGAGGTAATCCAGAATCAAAACTAGGGATTTGCATTTCAATACCATTACTTTTTAGTATTTTAATGCTACTTATTCCTTTGTCAAATGGTCTATCATCTCTTAAATAAAGTGTTGTTTGGTTACTTTTAGTTTTCATTTGAATTATCGGAGGAAGTGAATCTTGAGCCTCTTTGTAATCTATAAAACTTTGCCCTCCAGTTGACCCATAAGCATCGTATTCATCTTTATCATACCCAAATCCATAAGATGTCATTCCAAATGGTTTAGCGCACGTTAATTCTCTTGTACCATAATTTACAGTCAAATATGCAATAGAATATCTTGAATCTCCTAAAGGCTGAAATTTGACTGAATCAACTGGAACTCCATCTAACTTAATTGTGCCTATAGCATCTTGAGGTACAATCAAATTTACAAAGTGATCCCAAAATCCTTTCACAGGAGTAGTGAATCTATATTTGGTTAAAAATTGTTGAGTTGGGCTGATTAGTAACATCATTGGATCACCAATTTGATCACCGCTAGAAAAGCCTTGTGAATA
>JAPLFM010000323.1:20159-21029 GCA_026390675.1 Candidatus Kapaibacterium sp.
ACCAGCTTTAAGTATTTTAATTAACTTTGCATCTTCGAAAACTTTAGTACTATCCATACTTGCCAAAACTCTATACGAATAATGTTTTCTTTTTTTCAACATCCCTATATAATAATGCCTTCCCCAAGAAGGAATAGGTGGAATTTGCTCCACTAAGTGATTACAAGCAATTACTTTGTCTGGTACATAAGCACATTGATGACCACTAAATACTGATACTTTTTTAGATGAAATTATTAATGAGCCGCTCAAATCCCATTTCCTTGAAGAAAAAGGAGTAGGTCTGGATGAAACTTGAAATACATCACCTTTATTTAGAGTAACTGTGAAAGGAACATTTGCTTGGTGACCGCTAAAAGTTTCAACTGTTGGAGTAATTGTTACTGAAGTTTCATCTTCAGTTGCAACAACAGCAAATTCTGGAAACAAATCAGATCCATCATAGCACATTACTCTATATTGCTGACCAATTACAGTAGTAGGCAAACCCATAAAAGTATCTGTTGTTTGTTTTCTTCTATTTAACCCATACACAATTATTGGAGAATCAGATGTTATGTGTACTGCTGCATTTTCTTCAACCACATCTGAAGTTTTTATTTGAGCTCTAGGGTCTAAAGCTAAATCAACAACAGTACCTCCTTTTACAAACACTTTTTCTTTAAATCCAATATTTTTGATTTCAACAACTACGTTAGCATCGAAATCTGATGTTATAAAAAGTTGTAAAGTAAGTCTAGTTCTTTCATCTGGATTTGGTGTTTCATTATGATTTCTCATAAAACACAGCCAGAATTCTGTTCCATCAGGGTTTTTTTTATCTAAAATTACTTTTTTATCTTCTTCTTTTGATTGAGAATATAAAGTAGT
>JAPLFM010000323.1:21069-35827 GCA_026390675.1 Candidatus Kapaibacterium sp.
TATTTAGGATAATTTTCATTTACTATTTTTCGTGTAAAATCTTAATTGTTGTGGCTTTGTCACCATTTTCCATTACTAAAACATAAGCCCCAGCAGATAATTTATATGTACTCCATAAAGTAAGTTCATAAGTACCTTTTTTGAGTTTATAAGTTTCATTACCTTCGATAAAAGGTTTATTAGTATAGTTACTATCTGCACCTGCTTCTCTAAGATAATATTCTATTTCATTTCTTGTATTTGGTAAAAGGTCAATAAGTCTTCCATGTTCACTAAAAAGTTTAAACTTAATTTCACTATCATTTGACAAAGTAAAATTGATAATTGAATGTTCTGTAAACGGATTAGGATAGCTATATTCCAATCGGTCATCATTTCTTTGGTAAATATAAGAATCAAATTTAAAAATACCTTTTTTTGAAATAAATTTTGTAGATTTACCATTGATATATAGTTCAACTGGAGTAATAGTATCAGTTGAATCTTTTCCAGCATTGGTATATAATTCTAGATCAAATAATTTGGAAGCGTTTTGATTGGCAACTATAAAAGTAACATCTACTTGTGAGCTATCATATTTACCATTTTCATTAAATATATGATTATCCTCGCTAATTGAACCTAATGAATCCATTATAGAATTGCTATTTCCAGATACAAAAAAGTTGTATCCAAACCTTAAACCAGAAACAGCCCTTAATATAACTCTTAAAGTATCTCCCTTCTTAACTTGTAAATTAGCATAAACAGGTAAAAGATAATTTTCACCCACAAGTAAAGTAGAATCTTTTAATTCAATTTTGTTTTGCGATTTAGATTCACTTAAAAAGCTGAATATTAAAATCAAAACAAGAAATTGTGATTTCCAAAAAAACATAAAGTTAGTTTCGTTAAATTGTATTTTAAATAATAACAAATATATCAAATTTCTTACTTTTTATTTGCTAAAACATATTAAACATTGTATTTTATTAATATGAATGATGTATTTCTGATAAATTGAAATTTGATTACCCAATCTTTTCAGTATGTGATTATTATTATAAAACAAATAGATTTGAGAAATTCAAATAGTGATTCAATTTAACCCAAATTAATCATTAGAGAAAAATCTGTGTTTAATTAGATTCATCAGTGATTCAGAATTTTGATTTAATTTCCCCTCTTTTTAGAGGGGTGGCTGGCTTCGAGCCAGACGGGGTGTTTGTCTTTTGTATTTTTATCATTCAAGCCCCATTATTTTCCAAAAAAAAATAATTCTATTGAGTAATCTGGGTTTAATAAAAAAAAACCAATATAATTTTTATATCGGTTTAAATTTGAATTTGTAGAATTAAGATTTATTTTCCCTTCATAAGAAGTTTTTTGATAGAATCAATGCTCTGTCTGTCGCTATCTTGGTAATGAGCAGCAAGCTGGTCAGAAGATACTCCACCACCTTTTGATTTTGGAGAATCATCCATTCCATCATCCATACTCATTTCATCAAATTGAGGCATAGTGGCTGAAGACCCACCTGAGCCACCTGAATAAGAATCATTTCCAAATCCACCTTCTTGATAATAGCCAAGAGAAGAGTCTTGAAGTGATTTCCCTTTAGAAATCAAATCTAATTTTTCTCTTCCATATACATCAAGTAATTTTTCATACACTGTAGCTCTTGTAAAAGGCTTCGATATAAATCCAGCAGTACCACTTTTTACAGCTTTACCTAGATTTTCCATATCAGAAAGAGCAGAAACCATTATAACAGGTATTTCCTTAGTCATCTTGATTGATTTTAATACTTTCAAAGTTAAATGCCCAGAAAGATCTGGCATTAAAATATCAAGCACTATCAAAGAGGGTTGGTATTCTACTGCTTTAGCTATACCATCGAACCCATTTGAAGAAAGATATGACTGTTTAAAGCCATACGTAGATAATGTTTTGGATAAAATTCTTTGCATCCAAACATCATCATCAATAATTAAAACCGAATAAGTAATCATTTTCTACTCTTAAATATAAGAACTACAATCTATTTATAAAAATCTAATTTTCACTACTTTTTCTTTGTAAAGAAGGCAAACTAAATGCACTATTAATTTTTACACTTTCAAATTTAACATCAGACATAGTTAAAGCATTTTTAAAAGCCGAAAATTCAGTTTTTGATGCTTGTTTATTCATCTCTACAATTTTATCATGAATTTCTTTTCTATGAACAGGAATTGATTTAGGTGCTTCAATACCCATTCTAACAATTCCTCTATCAAAGGATAATACTGTCACCTTAACTGATGAACCAATAGTTATAACCTCACCTATCTTCCTTGATAATACTAGCATAAAATTCTCTTTTGTTTATCGGCAAAATTTAAAATAAGTTTAACTCAATTTACTAATGTTAAAAATAACAAAATTTTACATCATTTACATTATTTATTTATTTATTTTTAAAATATGATTAGGTGAATATTTTTCAGAAGGCAATATTACCTGTTCGCCTTTAAGATTTTCAATATTTAAAATTATTGGTGCTTTCATATTTGCAGAGATATTACCATCTTCTCCAGCCAATGTAATTACTACAAATGGAGCAAAATAACTTTCTTCATAATCCCTGCCAAATTTGTAATTGACATCAATTAAAAACGGACTTAAAAGCGGAAATCCAATATCAGATTCCTCTATTGATATTAACCACTTAAAAGGGTCGGTATCTTCATCACTTATTAAGACATAATCTTTTAAATTATCAAATCCTAACATTCCATTTTCAAAATGGAATATATGCTCTTTACTAATTTCCAATTCACCAAAATGTGGTGTATGAATAGTAATTAAATCTTGTTCAACTTCTTTCTGCATTACTTTTCCGAATATTTGCTTTGTTGCATACTGCAATTTAACATTTTTATTTTTTAATTGTAACACTATCTTTAATTAAATAACCTTTTGTTGAAGGTGCTGTAATTGATAATTCTGAAATCACTATCTCAACTCTTCTATTTTTAGTTTTTCCAATAACAGTTGAATTGTTTTCTATTGGCTTTTCAGCACCATAACCTCTAATACTAAGATTAGTCTCTGGCAGACCTTTTATCATCATTGCATAACCAACATTTAAAGCTCTCTGTACTGACAAATGCCAATTTGATTCAAATTGAAAAGTACGTATTGGATCTGAATCAGTATGACCATCTATTGTAATTTGTTTCTGTAATTTACCTAGTATCTTCGTCAAAGTATCCAAAACCTTTAGTCCTTCTTGTTTAATATCTGCTTTTCCCGATTCAAACAACAATTTTTCTGGTAAAGCCAAAACAAGTTCTTTGTCTGAAACTCTAATTTCCAATTTGCCTTCATTGACAAATGACTTCATTGATTTTTCAGCTTTATTGGCAATACTTTGCAAGCTTTCCTGTCCATTTGGGTTTGGTAATATAGTAACTGGTACACCATTAGCATTACCTTCTAAAACACCATCACCTTTAGAAAAAACCTTTGCAAATGCATTTGAAAACTCTTTGTATTTTACTCCATCTACTTGTGATGAAGCGTATAAAATAACAAACAATCCTAATAATAGAGTAATCAAATCAGCATAAGTTATTAAATACCTATCCCTTTTGTCTTCTTCTTCTTCAATATGCTTAGGTCTTTTTAACAATTAAAATTATTTGTTTACTATAAATTTCTTTGTCTCTGAAATTTGTCCATCAATAATAAAAACCAAATTATACAAACCATTTTGATATTTTTCAGAATTTAATACTAAATTTTTAGGAGAACTTACATTAACTCTATCATCAAATAGTATGCCAACTCTTTTTCCAATCGCATCATATATTTCAATCTTAACATTAGAATAGTCTTTTTTAACTTCAAATGCTATACTTGCAAAATTTACCATTGGGTTAGGTGCAATTTTTATTTCTATATCACTATTGTTGAAATCTGATTTGCTTTCATCAACACTAGTAATAGTTTCAAAACCAGCAATCTTGTATATATTCCCACCATAATCAGAAACCCAGAAATTTTTATCAGTAGGGTCATAATCTACCCCTCTAGCATTGATAAGACCTTGCGAACCATCAAGTTCCATTGCATCTACTGCTTTTGTCAAATCATTTTTATTTATTTTAATTATTTTAGCACTGCTCATACTACCACCCGTAAAATCTGTGCAAATATGATACAGGAACTCAACCCCATCATAAGCTAAGCCTCGTGGTCCATAATTAACATTACAAGAATTATCAAAATCTTGCACCCAAGTTAGAGTTTTTTTATCTAAATATGTAAACTTTTTATTTCCGTCTCTATTTGAAACAAGTAATTTACCATCAACTAATTCAACTCCAATTGGGTAAGTACCAGCAGGACTTTTCACTGATTTAAGTCGCTTACCTGTTTTGTCATAAATTTCTAATTTACCATCACTTCCTTCTGTTAAAGTAGTAAATCTGTGTGTATAGAAATCTCCATTTGTTCTATCTACACAAATATCAGTAAACAAACTATCACCTGCCAAATCTAAAGATTTAACAACTTGAAGTGTAGAAGCATCAATTTTATATAATTTACCTGATATTCCTATATCAGTTGCCCATAAGAACCCGTTTCCATCATAAGATATACCATAAGCAGTAAATGATAATGTATTAGTGCTTGTAACTGAACCTTTCTTTTTACGGGTTACTGTAAATGTATTAGAAATTTTTACTTGATCAACTTTCTTTTTGGAACTTATTTTAATTCGCATCTCAAATGAATTTGTATTTGGTACATACATCAACATGCTATTTCCACTAACATTGTCTGCTAATTCAAGCCAAGTATCTCCATTATTCGACGAATATTCTACTTTAACTGGTAATTCAAATCCACTCCAAGCTATTCTTTCATTAGTTTGACCAATATATTGTTCTCCACCAAAAGGTATTAATATTTCTTGTGAAGCTACACTTGTTTCTGGTAATTCAACTTCCCAAACTGACCTACCAAATGTTGAAGCTCTTAAAAATATTTTTTTTAATTTTGGATCTGGGTTAATTCCTTTATATACTCTAAATTGTAAATCAGTAATTGGACTATTTGGTAAGTTACTGCCAAATGGTAGCCAAGAAGCACCACCATCATAGGTAGTAAAAACACCTATATCGGTTCCAACGTAGATATTTAATTCGTTATTTGGATTTAATGCTATTTGGTTAACTGGAGTATTTGGCAAATCTTGACCAATGTTTGTCCAAGAGCTTCCTTTGTTCGTAGTTTTGTAAACGTGTGGAGTTCCATATCCAGATAATACTACATAAGCAGTAACTTTATCATTTGATGAAGTAATAACATTGCTAATAGCTCTATTGGGCAACCCATTAATATTTACTTGAGTCCAAGTTTCCAAATCTTCAGTATAAAAAAGTTCACCATTAGCAAATCCTGCATACAAACTAAAAAAATCATCTTTTATAAAATTTGAAACACCTAAAGAAGTACAGTCAGCAGTTCTATCTTTTAAAGCTTGTGTCCAACCAGAACTACATTTATCAGTATTATAAAAGACCCCTTTTCTTCCATGGTAATAAAACCCTTGCCTACTTGGATTTGGATCCACAGCTATTGGTGCGAAAAAAGGAGCATTTGTACTATTTGATGGAGCTAAACCACTTGTTGCACCATTAGCTTTTGTCCCATTAGTAAAATCAAATCTTGCCATATTACCATATTGACTTTCCATTATTACAACATTAGGATCAAATGGATCTACTATAGATTGAAAACCATCACCTCCCAAATATAACTGCCAATTTAATGGGTCTCTATTTCCCAATGAACCATTATCTTGAGCACCACCATAGTTTCTGTTTTCTTGAGTATTATCAATTGATAAAGCATATAGTTGAGTAATATCTAAACCATTACTTACTTTTACTATTTGATCGCCACCATTTGTAGTTTTCCAAATTCCGCCATCATTGCCGTAATAAATTATTCTAGGATCTTTCTTATAAAATGCTGCACACTGTTGATCAGGGTGAACACTACCACCACTATAAACATTAGTAACATTAATAAAACTTGAACCGTTTGCACTTTTGAAAACATCAATTCCACCTGCCATTATATTATCTGCATCTTGAGGATTAATAATCAAATAATTATCATAATATCCTTGTCCATTAAAAAAAGAAGCTCCACCATCTAATACTTTGTACCAAGAAATTCCTGAATCATTAGATCGTAAAATTATACTTGTTGAAGTAACATTAGAAGGTTTAGGATTGAGTTCAGTTAATATAAAAATAGTTGAAGGATTATTTGGTGCCATTTGTATTGAAAACCGGCCATAGGTATTTATTGGTAATGAACTACTTTTGTTTTGCCAAGTTTCACCAGCATCATTTGAAGTATAAAAACCTACTCCATTTACACCACAAATCACATATTTCTCATTTAGTGGATCTATACTTACATCTGTTACAGATGCATTTAAAGTTTGATTCCAAGTTGCTCCGGCATCGGTTGATTTATAAAAACCAATCCCTCTACTAGTAGCACCTGCATAAATTAAATTTGAGTTCAAAGGGTGAACATATACTTTACTAAATGCTCCAACATTACTTAAACCAATAAGTTTCCAAGTTTCGCCAGCATCAGTTGTTTTGTATATTCCCGAACCTAAATAAATGCCACCACCACCCGGTACAGCCTCTCCAGTACCTGCATATATTATATTAGGGTTTTTCTCATCAATTGCAAGACTTCCAAAAGCAATTGAATTTTGATGATCAAAAATTGGCTTCCAATTTTGCCCCCCATCAGTAGTTTTCCAAATACCACCAGCAGCAGTACCAATATACACAATATCTGGATTGTCAGGATGAATTACAATTGATTTAACTCTTCCGCCAGTATTGAAAGGTCCAATAGGTTTCCATTCGGGCTGTTGAGCTTGAATCATTGAAGAATATTTTGCTTTTTTAAATTTAAGTTTTTCTTTTTCTAATATTGAATTTTGATAAGCATCTTCAGGTATCTCTTTAAAAGGATAAGCACGAGGTCCATTAAAATGGTTAAACCTTGCCATAGGACCTGACAAAACTCCATCGCCTTCTTGTTCTTTGAAATCTCTTGCATTTAACTTGCAATTAATTCCTATCACTAATAGTAACAATAGAAACAATCTTTTCATTAGTAACCTATTTATTTTTAATAATTTAATTTTAATTTTAATTTACTTTATAGTCAATTTAACAAATGATATCGTAATATAAAAACTATTTTATTTCTTTGACTTAAATTTTATTTATAACTTGCAGTAAGTTGAATTACAAAACAAATTTAAAACAAAATGAAACTAGTATTATTTGGAGTTTTAACTGGAGCATTATTAGGAATTGCATTTCCTCCTATGCCTTTTTATTTACTTGCTTTTGTTGCATTTATCCCAATTTTTTACGCACTTGAACAGCCAAATAAAAAGTATTTCATGATGCTTTATTTCACTTTTTTTACTTATCATGGAATGGCAAATTGGTGGATAAGTAGTTTTCAGAAAGATACTGATCCTTATTTAATGATGGCTGGATTTGCTATTTGGCTTACTCATGCATTTTTTCTAATGATGCCAATAATTGCATATTCATTTGTGATGAAGAAATTCAATTCTAAAATAGCACTTAATTTTTTCCCATTTATATGGGTAGCATTTGAATGGATACATTCTCAAAGTGAATTGTCTTATCCTTGGCTAACAATTGGCAATACTCAAATATTAAATAATACATGGATACAATTCATAGATATTACTGGGATTTGGGGAGCAAGCTTTTTTATTTGTTATGTAAATGTATTGTTATACCAAATTGCAATTCACATCAAAAACAATCATTCTGGTATAATAAACAAAAGTTTGATAAAAGATAGAGTTATAATTAAAAACTCGCTTATTATTTCTTTAATTATTATATGTCCTTTAATTTATGGTCATTTCAGAAAAAAAGAATTTGTATTTGAAGACTTATTAAAAACTCATCAAACAATTAAGATTGCAGTTATTCAACCTAGTATCAATCCTTGGGCAAAATGGGCTGAAGGTCCACTAAACCAAATATTTTTACATCAACATTTGCAAGATTCATTAACCAAATCACAAGGCAAAACAGATGTTAGCTTATGGAGTGAAACTGCAATAGGATTTTTGGGTTTAGATTTTAATAGTGGGCACAACTTTTCATTTTTACAAAAGTGGGTAGATGATAATAATCATTGTTTAATTAGTGGATATTGCGAATTTTATTTTTATAAAAAAGGTGAAATACCTCCAATAACTGCTAAAGAAGATAAATTTGATTCAAATATAAAATACGATACTTATAATTCAGCACTTATGTTGAATAAAGGTAACAATCTACAAAATAAAAAAGAACAAATCTATTACAAAATGAGGCTAACTCCATTTGCAGAACGTTTGCCTCATGCTGAAATGTTTTCATTTGCTAAAAAATGGTTTGAATGGGGGGTAGGAATTTCCTCTTGGGGTTTAGGAAAAGTGCAAAGGAATTTATATTTTCATAAGGAGGAAAAAGCTATTCCTATCGGTAATATTATTTGTATTGAATCAATTTATCCAGAATTTGTAAGAAATTTTGCATTTATGGGAGCAGAAGTATTGACTGTAATCACTAATGATGCATGGTATGATTATACCCCGGGACCGGAACAACATTTTCAAATAGCTTGTATAAGAGCAATTGAAAATAGAAGATGTATTGCAAGGTCAGCAAATTCTGGTGTTTCAGGATTTATATCACCTACAGGAGAAAGCATAAAACGAGCTGAGCAGTATAAAAGAACTGCTGTTATGCAAAGTTTGCCACTTCTTAAGGAAAAATCGTTTTATACCTTATATGGAGATTGGCTTGCGAGGTTTTCAGTTTTTGTGACACTATGTTTAATGGTATTTGGGTTTTTAAATTCTAAAAAATTATATCAAATAAACAAAATTTAAGTTTGATAATTGACAAATTAGTCTTAAATTGACAATGTATTATGCAAAAAATATAGATAAAACAAATAGTTTACTAGTTTTGTAATTCCTAGAATAGTTTTCATAATTGGAAAAAATTAAAATGGAACATTTTGATAAAAGTAATCAATATAAAATTCTAAGATTAATAATAAATAACTCGTTTATTATTTCTTTAATCTTATTTAGGTTTTCTGTAGTTGGATTTTATTTTTATACTTGGTGGATAGTTTTATTAGTCCTTTTTGCATTTCATACTTTCATTACAAATAGAGCTTTAAATAGAATTTCAAAATTTTCAGTTTTAAATAAAATAATAGTTTTTATAAGTTCTTTGTGTTTATTTATTTTTACAATGATACAATTTGATGGAGATCAAAAAGGTTATGGAGCAGTTGTTGAGCTATTTTCAAAATTGTATTTAAATATTAATTTTGTTTTGCCAATTGGTACATCAAACTTGCTACTTCTATCTATTTGTTCATTTTTTGTTTTGATTTATCTTGATTATTACTTGTTTAAACAAGTAAAAAAACTTTCATAAAAAAGTTTGTTTTTATTTTAATTTAATAATATATTATATTTGTAATCCTAATGTTTTGACAAATCATTGTAACAAATTTGATTTTAATTTATTTAAATTAATTATGTTCATTAGATTGATAAATGTTTAATTATAGATTGCTATTGTAATGGAAAAAAGAAAAAGTATAAGAGTTCTAGTTGTTGATGATTCTGAATTGATTATCAGTCTTATTACAAGTGGTTTAGAAAAAAATGGTTATAATGTATGTGGTACAGGTTCTAATGGAGTTGAAGCATTAGAATTATCACTTTCTTTATTGCCAGATATTATTTTGATGGACGTTGAAATGCCTAAAATGGATGGCTTAGAAGCTACTCGTTTGATCAATGAAAAACATACTATTCCTGTAATATTATTAACTTCTCATACTGGCACTGATGTCATAGATATTGCTAGCTCTAATGGTGCAGCTGGCTATCTTATAAAACCATCTTCACCTCTTGAAATTGATAGAGCAATTACTGTAGCTTTAGCTAGGTCTAATGATTTAATTGAACTTAAAAGACTTAATCAAAAACTCAAGGTGAGTGAAGATAATTTAAGAAACCTTAATGCAACAAAAGACAAATTTTTTTCTATTATAGCACATGATTTAAAAAACCCACTTGGGAATTTTAAGGATGTGACAAAGTTACTTCACGAATCTTACACTGATTTTACTGAAGAAGAAAGGATTGAATACTTAGAGCTAATAAAAGAATCCTCAAATAGTATTTACTCACTTTTAGAAAATCTTTTAGAATGGTCAAAAACTCAAAGAGGTCAAATTCATTTCAATCCAATTCATTTTGAGCTTTATGATATAGTAAATAATACTATTAATTTATTGCACCTTGCTGCTGAAAATAAAAAGATTGAATTAAAGAATAGTATAGGAAGTCCTTCTATTGTTTTTGGAGATGCAAATTTATTAAATACAGTAATTAGAAATTTAATTTCCAATTCGATTAAGTTTACTCCTATAAGTGGGAAAGTTGAAATTAATTTTAATTCTGATGAAACTTATAATACTATTTCTATTAAAGATTCAGGAGTTGGAATGTCTCAATCTACTATAGACAAGCTTTTCAGGATAGATGTAAGTGTCTCAACTTTAGGTACAGCTCAAGAAACTGGAACTGGCTTAGGTTTAATTCTTTGTAAAGAATTTGTTGAAATTCACAAAGGAAAAATATGGGTGGAAAGTGAATTAGGCAATGGCAGTACTTTTTTTATTAAAATACCTATAAATTAATACAATTGTTTTTGATTTTCTAAACCAACAATAGATTAATTTATCAAAAAATGGCTGAAATAGATTATTTAGAACAATATATTTTTCCTCAAGAGCTTTTAGACAAAGTATCAAGTTTGCCTTTACTACCTGGTGTTTATCTCCACAAAAACAAAGATGGAAAGATAATCTATGTTGGAAAAGCAATAAAGTTAAGAAATCGTGTTCGAAACTATTTTCAAGATAGACCAATGGATGCTAAAACTAAAGTTTTAGTTCGTAAAATTGTCGATTTTGATTTCATTGTTACCGATTCAGAAGCCGAAGCTCTTATTTTGGAAGATACTCTTATAAAAGAGCACAAACCAAAATACAATATATTGCTCAAAGATGATAAAACATATCCATACATTAGAGTAACAAACGAACCCTATCCTCGTGTATTTTCTACAAGAACAGTGATAAAAGATGGCTCAAAATATTTTGGACCATACACCGATATTAGATCTCAAAAATATGTATTAAAAACATTAAGAGATATTTTCAAATTGCGTAGTTGTGAAATTTTGATAAATGATGATTCAATACTTAAAAAGAAACATAAAGTTTGTTTGGATTTTCATATCAAAAAATGTGAAGGTCCTTGCGAAGGTTTAATTACACAAATTAAATATTCTGAAAATATAAAGCAAGCTATCGCAATTATCAATGGTCGAACTCGTGAAATGGAGAAAGATTTAATTGATGAAATGAATTTGGCTGCTGAAGATTTTAGATTTGAAGAAGCAGCTTCACTAAGAGATAGATTAGGAATGTTGCAGGATTATAGCGGGAAACAAAAAGTAGTTTCTCAAGATTTGGCAGATAGAGATGTCATTGGTATAGCAAGACAAGAAGAAACAGCCTGTGCTGTAATATTTAAAATTCGTGATGGAAAACTGCTAGGAAAAAGACACTATATTGTACCAAATGCCTTTGACCAACCCGAAGAAGATATTGTGCAACGTGCTTTAGAAAGATGGTATATTGAAAGTGATTTTATACCTCGTGAAATTTTTGTTCCTTGTGAGCCATCTGATATTGAATATTTAACTGGGTGGTTAGGAGAAAAAAGAGGTAATGTTGTTTCTTTAGTTATCCCTAAAATTGGCGATAAAAAGAAACTAATTGATATGGCTGTTAGCAATGGTGAAGCTATTTTAAGAGAATATTATGCCTCAATAGAAAAGCGTGAGCAAATTATCCCTAGAGCTGTTCAATCTCTTCAAAGAGATTTAAGATTAGCAAAGCCACCTCGCACTATTGAATGTTTTGATAATTCACATTTCCAAGGGACAGACTTAGTTTCTTCTATGGTACATTTTGAAGATGGCAAACCTAAAAAGTCTGAATACAGAAAATTCAAAAATAAAACTGTTTTAAGAAACGATGACTTTGCAACTATGCGTGAAACTGTTTATAGACGCTATGAAAGGTTGTTGCAAGAAATTGAAGAATATAATCAACTCAAAGCATCTGGTGCTGAAATATCAAATGAAAAAAGAGTTCCTAAGCTTCCAGATTTGATAATTATTGATGGTGGCAAAGGTCAGCTTTCTTCTGCTGTGGAGGTGTTAAACGAACTCAAACTTATGGACAAAGTTGTTGTAATTGGATTGGCAAAAAGATTAGAAGAAATATTTTTCCCTGGCATATCAGATTCCATTTTACTCCCAAAAACTTCAAGTAGTTTAAGATTAATTCAGCATTTACGAGATGAAGCTCATAGATTTGCTATTACATTTCATCGTTCATTGCGTGATAAGCGCACTCTTCAAACAGAACTTTCTGAAATTAATGGAATTGGTGAAAAAACTGCTATCAAGCTTTTAACTGAGATGGGATCGGTTGAAAATATTCGTAGAGCTGACCTGGAAACGCTTAAAGAACATGTAAACGACAAAATTGCTAATAAAATTTTAGAACATTTCTCAAAAATTAGTTAAAACTTTTGACAAATACCCATTATTCTTCTTTTTCATAAATATGCCACTTAGCGTGTTGTGGCATATTTGTGAAGTAAGAAATAAAAATCAAATGATGTTTTCTTAAATTACACCTAATTCTTTACCAACTTTTGTAAATACTGAAACAGCTTTTTCGATATGTTCAGTTTCGTGAGCTGCTGAAATTTGAACTCTAATTCTATCTTTTCCTCTAGGTACAACAGGGAATGAGAAAGCAATTACATAAATCCCTTCTTCCAATGATCTACTTGCAAAATCAACTGCCAGTTGAGAAGAATTTTCAAACTTACTAAACATAATTGGTGTGATTGGGTGAATACCTGGGATTATATCAAAACCAGCCGAAGTCATACTCTCTCTAAAGAGCTTTGTGTTTTTTTCTAATTTATCTCTCAATTCAGTAGTGCTGGAAAGTAAATCTAAACATTTGATTGTTGCACCAACAACAGAAGGTGAAACAGTATTTGAAAACAAATATGGTCTTGCTTTATTTCTTAAAAATTCTATTATTTCTTTTTTGCCAGAAACACAGCCACCACTTGCTCCGCCAAGTGCTTTGCCATAAGTAGTAGTAATAATATCAATTTTGTCCATAACATTATAAAGTTCGTGAGTACCACGACCAGTTTTGCCCATAAATCCAGAAGAGTGAGATTCATCAATCAAAACAAGAGCATTATATTTTTCAGCAAGTGCAGTTATTTCATCAAGTTTGGCAATATCACCATCCATAGAGAAAACACCATCAGTTACAATTACTCTAAATCTACAAGATTGTGCTTCAATCAAACATCTTTCCAAGCCTTTTGCCATTTTACCAGTTGCTTGATCTTCTTCCTCAACATCTCTCATATCAGCATGTTTGTAAATCCATCTTTTTGCTTTTGCAAGTCTAATACCATCAATTATAGAAGCATGATTTAGAGCATCAGTAATTATTGCATCTTCATCTGTGAACAATGGTTCAAATACTGCACCATTTGCATCAAAACAAGAAGAGAAAAGAATTGTGTCTTCAGTTCCTAAAAAATCAGATGTTTTCTTTTCTAATACTTTATGAATGTCTTGAGTACCACAAATAAAACGAACCGAAGAAAGACCATAACCACGGTTATCAATCTCATCGTGAGCTGCTTTGATTAAATCAGGATGTGAAGAAAGTCCAAGGTAGTTATTGGCACAAAAGTTTAATACTTTTTGATTATTTACAATTATTTCAGCACCTTGCGGGCTTTCTATAATTCTTTCATGTTTGTAAAGTTTTTGATTATGTAATGATTCTATCTCATTTTTTAGAAAATCCTGCATTTTGCCGTACATATTAAGCCTTTTTTTATTTTTGGAATAAATAGAAATTCAAATTACGGAATATAAATTTATTCAAAAATAAATTGTTTTAAAATTATTAACTTTCGTCATCTTTAGCACATAAAAAAGCCCACTTTCTCAAGCAGGCTTTGTATCTCTTTTATTTATTTATCTTAAATTGTAGTGTTTCTGTTGTTGGTTTGTTGTGTTTGTAACCTTTAATTTGTAGTATGTAACTACCGTTTGTAACATTACTCATGTCAAGTTTAACTTGGTCTTTGTAGTCAGTTGAAATCTCTTTAATTACTTGACCTGTAATGTCAGAAACAAGAAATGTTATTTTATTATCTTTATTATAATCAATTGCTAAAAGTAAGTTAATCTTACCATCACTTGGATTGGGAAAAATTTTACTAAATGTTTCTTTATATGTTGCCAAATCTATTGTTTTACTATCAAATCTATTGTTTGATTTGAAAAACAAAGTGTCATTGTAATGTAAGTCGCCCAATAAAACTTCCTCGTTATATCTAGAATTAGAATCTAATCTTTGTATTACTAATCTGTAATCGTGATTATTGCCATTGATCATATTGTAATTCACTAAATTATAAATTGTGTCATTT
>JAPLFM010000164.1 GCA_026390675.1 Candidatus Kapaibacterium sp.
AAATTATTTTATAAACTAAAAATAACAATATGCAAACACTTGAAGAAATACATGGTTTTGAAGGTAAATATCCCAAACAAATATGGTACTTATTCTTAACTGAAATGTGGGAGAGATTCTGCTTTTATGGTATGAGAGGTATGCTAACAGTTTTTATGGTGGATAAAGCTCTTGGTTTATCACTCGATGACAAAACAGCAAACTTGCAATATGGTGCTATTCAAGCCTTTGTATATGCTTTTACTTTTATTGGTGGTCTATTTGCTGATAAAATCTTAGGCTTTCGTAAGTCTCTCTTTTGGGGTGGACTTCTGATGATTCTGGGTAGTTTTATTATTGCAATCAATCCACAAGATAATTTTTATATTGGTATTTGTTTTTCTATAATTGGAACTGGTTTTTTCAAACCAAATATCTCAACTATGGTAGGGGAGCTTTATGCCGAAGGTGATGCAAGACGTGATGCTGGCTTTGGTTTGTTCTATTCAGGTATTAATATTGGTGCATTGCTGGGCGGTTTCTTATGTGTTTATATTGGTAAAACTAGTTCTTGGAATGTAGCATTTTCACTTGCTGGGTTTGTAATGATAATAGGACTTTTGACTTTTATTTTCACTCAAAAGTATTTAGGTCCAATTGGTTTGTCTCCTCTTAAGGATACACCAAAGAAGCGTAGAATGATTTATGAAATAACAGTTTTTGTAGGTTCACTTATTACTATTCCAATTATTTTGATGCTTGTTACAAATACTCAATATACTGATTATTTTATGTACACAGTTGGACCATTGGCTCTTCTTTACATTGTTTATGAAACATTAAAGCTGAATGGTGCTGAAAGAAAGAAAATGGGTGCAGCACTCGTCTTCATTATATTTTCAATATTCTTTTGGGCATTCTTTGAGCAAAGCGGTGGCTCTTTAAATCTTTTTGCATTGCATAACTTGAACAATACTTTTTTTGGAATTCAAGGAGTGGATCCAAATGTAATTAATAATACATCTAACTCACTTTTTGTAATTATATTTAGTCCACTAATTGGCTTACTATGGCTATGGTTAAATGGTAAAAAGAAAGAACCCAATACAGTAGTAAAGTTTGGATTAGGATTTCTATTTTTAGCATTAGCATTTTATGTGTTTTATTTTACTAAGTTCTTTGCTGGTGCGGATGGCAAAACTTCATTAGAAGTATTCACTTTAGCTTATTTAGTAATAACTGTTGGAGAGCTTTGCCTTTCGCCAATTGGACTTTCTATTATGACTAAACTTACTCCAAAGAAACTTTGGGGAGTAATGATGGGTATGTGGTTTTTGGCTAGTGCTTATGGTCAGTATGTGGCAGGTATTTTGGGTGCAGGAATGAGTGTAGCTGATGAAAAAGCAACTTTACTTGTTAAATTAATTTCTTACACAGATGGCTATAAACAATTAGGTATTTATGCTTTGATAGCAGGAATTATACTATTAGCGGTTTCACCATTAATTAAGAAAATGATGCAAGAAGTGGATTAGGATTTATATTAAAAAAGCTACTCTTTAATTTAGAGTAGCTTTTTTAAAATTAAATATTGCCTTTTAAACTACTTATTATATCTTAAAATAAACTCTTGAACTACTGGATCACTTGATTTTTTCAAATCGTCAGCTGTACCAGTAAATTGTACTAATCCATTGTTTAAAAGTATTACATTATTTGCAACTTTGTAAACTGAGAATATATCGTGAGTAATTACTATTGAAGTTACTTTAAAACGGTTAGCTAAGTCCAAAACCAAGTCATCAATTTGTTCAGAAGTAACTGGGTCTAAGCCTGTAGTAGGTTCATCATAAAAAATATACTTTGGGTTGCCAACTAAAGCTCTAGCAACACCAACTCTTTTTTTCATACCACCAGAAAGATCTGATGGTTTTTTGTTAGAAAGAATATTCCATTCTTTTTCAAAATTTGATGTGTTCTTTTCTGATATATCAGGTAAAAGCCCCACTGCAGAAAGTACTCTTTTTGCTTCTTCTTCAAGGAGATTTATATCTTTTACTCCATGCTCATACATTCCAATAACAGCATTTTCAAATACATTGTACGAATCAAATAAAGCAGCTCCTTGAAAAACAAAACCAATTTGTTGTCTCAATTCAAACATTTCGTTTTTATTGAGTGATAAGATGTCTTGACCATCAACAGCAATTGAGCCTTCATCAGGAGTAAGTAAGCCAACTATTTGTTTTAAAAGCACAGACTTTCCACATCCAGACTTGCCAATAATACACATAGTTTCACCGTGAGGTATTACCATATCTACACCATCAAGAACAATCTTGGATCCAAATGCTTTTTTAAGGTTTTTAATTTCTATCATATTATTTTCGATCTTAAATTAATTAAAATTTTTTACAACAATGGGCACAAAGAAAGTCATAAAAAACAAAGTCTTACTTCATATTTTCTTCATACAAACTACTCTATCAAATGGTCTTTCTTTCCGAATGCAAAACACTTCTTGATTTGTACTTGGGTAATCCCAATAATCTTCTTTATTTAATTGAGTAACTTCAAATTTATTATAATCTTTTAGCATTTCAACTTGATATTCGTGAACTTCAGGTACATCAGTTTGCAAAAGAAGCTCACCACCCTTTTTCAAAACTCTAAAACATTCTTCTAAAAATGGAAGATTAAAAGCCCTTCGTTTAGTATGCTTTTTCTTGTACCAAGGGTCTGGAAAAAAGTAAAATATCTTTTCAATACTTTCATTTTCGATAAAAGGTAACTTATTAGCTACACTATATCTTATTGTATGAACATTACCCAAACTTTCTTTTTCAATTACTTCAAGCATATAATCATAAGGCTGTTGACGGATTTCTATTCCAAGGATATTGTCATTTGGATTCAAATCAGCAAACTTAAACATAAAACCACCAAATCCACATCCTATATCCAAATATTTTGGTGGTAGTCCGTTTTTATAAACTTCACTCCATTCTATATTTTCATAAAGTGGAGGATAAAACTCAGGCACTTTCTTTAATTCCGATAAAGCAATATAAGTGTTTGGAGAAATATGATGTCTAAATCTTTTTGGAATAGGATACTTTTCAATTGTAAATGCCATTTATCTTACTTCTGCTCCACTTCCAACATCAACCTTTGGAGAAACAAAACTTAGTTTTCCTTCTGCATTACTTGCTGCAAGTATCATTCCTTGCGATTCCAAACCCATAATCTTTGCTGGTTTTAGGTTTGCAACTATAACTACAGTTTGTCCAATAATTTCTTCAGGAGTGTAATGTTCTGCAATTCCTGCAATAATTTGTCTTTTTTCATCGTCAAGCTCTACTTGCAATTTCAATAGCTTTTTAGACTTTGGAACAGCTTCAGCTGATATTACTTTTGCAGTACGGAGTTTTGTTTTCATAAAGTCTTCATAAGCAATCAAATCTTCAAGTGGTTTTGCTTCTTCAGTTTTTTTGTCGCCCAATTTTGCCACTTGTGCTTCTACAAAATCATTTTCAATTCTACCAAATATTATCTTAGGTTCTTGAATTTGCCTGCCAACTTCTAAGTTTGGAAAAACTACATTTTGAATTCTATTTTCTGATGAAATTGCTTCACCAGTTTCAACATTTTCACCTAAAATTTCTTGCAAATATTTAGATGAATTTGGTAAATATGGAGAAAATAGTATAGATAATGATCTCAAAATTTGACAGCATACAAATAGAGTTTTAGCACATTTATCTTGATCATTTTTGATAGATTTCCAAGGCTCTTCATCATTGAAATATTTGTTTGCTGCACGAGCTACACTCATAACTGATGTTAAAGAATCACGATGTTTGAATTCTCTTAAATTCTTTTCAAATTGTTTAGTATGTCTAGCTAATTCATCAATAAGTAACTTGTCATTGTCGCTTAATAATGTAGTATCTTTTTCATTTAAGTAATCAGTCCATTCATTTTTGAATTGCTCTCTATTAGAAAATTCAGGTACTTTACCTTCAAAATTTTTAAAAAGAAATTGGATAGTTCTGTTTACGAAATTTCCATAAATAGCTGCTAATTCATTATTATTTCTTGCTTGAAAATCATACCAACTGAAGTCAGCATCTTTATTTTCAGGCAAATTCATAGTTAAAGTGTATCTCAAAACATCAGTCATAATTGGATTAGTAAATTCATTTGTAAAGTCTTGAAGATCTATACTCCAATTTCTTGATTTAGAAAATTTTTGTCCTTGTAGATTTAAAAATTCATTTGCTGGAACATTCTTTGGTAGAATATATTTATTTTCTCCATCAGTTCTGCCGTGAAGCATTGCTGGGAAAATAAGAGTATGAAACACAATATTGTCCTTGCCAATGAAAGCAATATAATCTGTGCCAGCATCTTGCCACCATTTTCTCCACTCTTCAGGTTTGCCTTTTTGAGCAAAATATTCTTGAGTATTGGAAATATATCCTAATACTGCATCAAACCAAACATAAAGCACTTTGCCAGTAACTTCACTATCATCTATCCCTTCAATTCCACTTAGCTTCACACCCCAATCCAAATCACGTGTAATTGCTCTATCAGCAAGACCAGCTTTGAGCCAGCTTCGAGTTTGAGAGATAACATTATCTTTCCAGAGGTTTTCATTTGAATTGATATATTCTTCTAAAAATTGCTGAAACTCACCAAATTTGAAATACCAATGCTTAGTAGTTTTTTTAGAAGGAGTTTTACCTGAAATCAAACTTTTAGGATTTTTGAGTTCAGTTTGATTGTAGTAAGCACCACAATTATCACATTGGTCACCTCTTGCACTTTCATTTCCACAATTAGGGCAAGTACCTTCCACATATCTATCAGGTAAAAACATTTTAGCTTCTTCATCATAAAGCTGTTCTTCATCACGTGCAACTAAGTAACCTTTTTTTAAGAAATCAGAAAAGAACTCTCTTGCTACTTTGTGATGATGATCGCCAGAAGTACGAGAATAAATATCGAAAGTCATTCCAAATTTATCAAAAGCAGATTTATTTGCATTGTGGTATTTGTCAATTATATCTTTAGGGGTTACTTTTTCTTTATCTGCTGCAATAGTAATAGCTACTCCGTGTTCGTCCGATCCACAAACATAAAGCACATCTTCACCAGAAAGCCTTAAAAAGCGAGCATAAATATCAGCAGGCAAATAAGCTCCTGCACAATGACCAAGATGAATGTAACCATTGGCATAAGGCAAAGCAGAAGTAATAAGAGTACGTTGAGGCATTAATTTAACTTTAATTTTTAGTTTATCAAAATTCGTAAGTACAAAAATAATAAAGTAAGTTGAAATATTGCCTAAAGAAAGAAATAATGTTATTAAAAGGGTTGAATTTAAGACATTTCATTTTATCTTGTCATTCCTTACACAATCATGTGCTTCAGAATATATTTGGACTTAGTTCCGTAGGAACGAAATATCGGTAGAAAAATAGGTAAAATGTATTACAAGCTCCGTAGGTGCAATATATATTTCAAAGTGTTTAATTTGGTTAAAGTCTATATGTAATTTAATAATTTTTTGAAATGAAAACTTCTAAAAATCTCAAAACGAAAGTATTATAAATATTTTTATTTTCTTTTCTTACTACTATTCAAATGTTCTAAGAAATCCCATTTACAAAACAAGATATCAAATTCTTTTGATATAATTAGTTTTTTGCTTAAATTAAACTACGATTTAGTTCAATTATATAAAAGACTACTAACTTTATGCAAGAACAAAAAACAAATAATGAATTAAGCCTACAACCTAAAGTTTATAGCTTTATTTCTAATCCAGCAACAATAATGCAAACAACCAGTGGTCGAAGATTGCAAATACTTTCTCCCGGTAAGCTAAACAAACTTGAAGGACCCGATTTTAAAAATGTTGCAATATTACTTGATGGATTTGTGATAGTAGGTGATGCTGAGTTCCATATCAACAGTGAAGATTGGATAAAACATAAGCATTATAATGACCCAAAATATAGTAATGTTATACTTCATATTGTTTGTAACAACAATTTAAATCAAAAAATATCACTTGAAACAATTGTTGTATCCGAAAAAAGTTTGCAAAACATAGAATTAAATGATTTCGACGGAAATGAAGTTAGTTCATTAGAGGAATTGCAACATTTCTCATTGATACGTTTACTTAGAAAAGCATCAGATATCCAAGAACTTTTAAATAACAATTCAATTCAAGACTCATTAAAAATTGTTTTAAAAAGTTTTATTGACAGATATGAATCTCGCAGAAGAAGACCTGTTTACAATGAAGGTAAACTGTTAAATATACTTGAAGTAATTCCAAATAGTTTGTTTTACAAATTTTTAATTTCTGTGAGCGAAGGCTTAGAAGTATCAATTCAAGATAGTTTGCAGTTGCTCCTTAAAACTAAGATAGCTGATGAAGGAGCTTCAATGCGTAGGGAAATTATTATAAATTGTATTTTACCATTCGCAGTTTGTTTATCTAATGATGAAACAAGAATAAATTTATTCCTTTGGTATTGGTCAACACCTTCAATAACTGAATATGGAATATTAAAACGAAGATTTCCAAATATCAACCAAAATTTCTTTTGGCAACAACAAGGGATGTTGGAATACATTAAAGAGCATGGCAGAAGAACAAATATTGCATCAAATGCTTTGAATGAATATTTTCCTGAAAACTTATTACAGTTTTACAAGATTGGAAGATATTCTCTTGATGATTTAATAGTTAATCCAAATTTTGAAGATTAATTCTCGTTTATACAAACCCTAAAATATCTGTTTTTAACCTAAAAGACAGATACTTTAATAAAATCAAAATTGTTTATAAAAAAAAATAATTTTTTAAAATTGATAATCTATTGTATTTATTAGTATTTAAAAATACAGACTACTTTAGTCGGTTTTCACATCCAAAAGAATTCTTTTTTTTATTTAGATTTTTATATAATTTAGCGACTGCAAAAAAAACAGATTTGAAAAATATATTGTTTTTGAATTGATTTGCAACACTTTTATTACTTATTACGTTTCTTTTTATAAATAGTTGCAAGTTATTAAGACACGGGAAAAAATGAAAAAAACAGTACTTGATCATGCTTTAAAAGTTAGACTGCCAATTACTATAGTTGTAATCCTTATTTCATTTGCTCTTACATTTTATTTGTCAAGAGCAGAAAGAGATGGAGTAGGGTACTCTCCTGAACAACCAATCAAATATTCACATAAGCTTCATGCTGGTACAATGAAAATTGATTGTAAGTATTGCCACAATGCAGTTGACAAATCTCGCCACGCAATGGTTCCACCTGCAAGCACTTGTATGAATTGTCATCAAATTGCTCGTAAAGACAAACCAGAAATTGTAAAACTTAAAAAGTATTACGATGAAGGTAAGCCAATTCCTTGGAAAAGGATTCATAAAGTTCCAGAATATGCATATTTCAATCATAGTGCACACGTCAATAAAAATATTGATTGTATTAGTTGTCACGGTGATATAGCTAAAATGGAAGTTGTAGAGCAAGTTCACGCATTTACAATGGGTAAATGTTTAGAATGCCATAGAGATCCTGCTCAAAAGATGCCTTATATCAAAGATGTAGCATCAATTAAAAAAGGTCCTGAAGATTGTGGTTCTTGTCATAGATAATGGAAAATAAATTAATGACTGAAAATCAAAATACAGAAAAAAGAAGAAATTTCTTTAAATATTTGGGAGCCAGTGCTATTAGTACTAGTGTTCTTGGATTTTTATCTTTCAAACTTAGTGATAAAACTAAAATTGCTAATATTAGTGATGATAAGAAAATAAAGGTTTCTATTCACCCATCTGCTGTAAAAAGAGGTTAATTGTTGATGAGTACGAAACAAGATAATATTAAAAAAACTATTGAATTGCCAGTTATGAAATCTGGTACTTCAAGTAGTAAAAATAAATTCTGGAAAAGTCTTAATTTTATGGAAAATTCAAATTCCAAAGAAGTTAAGAAAGCTATAAATAATGAATTTAGTGATGGAGTTACTGATGATTTCAACATTGATGAATTAGAGCCAAGTTCTAGAAGAAAATTTTTAGCTCTTATGTCTGCAAGTTCTGCTTTTGCTGCAGTTGCTTGTACTGATTATAGAGATAAAGGCGAAATTATTCCTTATAATAATAAGCCTGAAGGTGTTTTCCCTGGTATTGCAAACTATTATGCATCTACTTATACTGAAAATGGTCGTGGATGGGGTTTGTTAGTAAAAACTCGTGAAGGAAGACCTATCAAATTAGAAGGTAATCCAGATCATCCAATTAATCAAGGCAAGTTAAACGCTGTTGCTCAATCATCTATATTAGGACTTTACGATCCAACAAGATTGCAAAGCCCTATGAAAAAAAGTGGTGAGAAATTTGTAAAATCTAATTGGGATACAGTTGATAGTGAAATTAAATCAGATTTAAGCTCTGCTTCAAGTGCTGGTAAAGAAATAGTATTATTGACAAATACATTGTTTTCTCCCACTTTCAGTTCTGTATTAAATGATTTTAAAACAAAATATCCAACTACTAAGATTGTATCTTATGAATTATTTAACGAAAATAACAAATTAGAAGCTTGGAAATCTTGTTATGGTAATGAAAATTTACCTATTATTAATCTTGATAAAGCAAAAGTAATACTTTCATTAGATTGTGATTTTTTAGCTACTGATGGTGATGAAGTTGAAAATGCAAGAATGTATGCTTCTGCTAAAGATGTAAATAATTTAGAAAGTTATAGTAGATTATACTCAATTGAAGCTGCAATGTCTTTAACTGGGCAAAATGCAGATTATAGAATGAGATTAACTCCAGAATTACAATATGATTTAGTTTTATCTTTAATTAATGCTGTTATTAAAAAAGGTATCAACGCTGATTCTTCTGTTGCTTCTAAAGTTTCAGGTTACAATTTAGAAAAGTTTGTTTCTGAAAATGGTCTTTCAGAAATTGCAACTAATCAATTAGTTGCTGATTTGATTCATCATAAAGGTTCTTCTATAGTTTTAGCTGGTCAAACATTAACTACTGAAGTTCATATTGCTGTTAATTTGTTAAATGATATTTTAGGTAATTCTGCATTATACAGTAAAGAAAATTCTAGAGTATCTTATAATTCGATTGCAAACAACAATGATTTGAAAAGCTTAGTTAGTATGATGAACTCTGGTAAAGTTGGTGTTCTACTTAATTTAGATACAAATCCTGTTTATCATTTTGCTAAAGAATTAAATTTTGAAAATGCACTAAAAAATGTTAATACCGTTGTTTCAATATCTGAATTTGAAAATGAAACTACAAAATTGAGTTCATATATTTTACCTGCAAATAACAATTTGGAATCTTGGAGTGATGCTAAAGTAAGAACAGGAATTTTTAGTCTTGGACAACCAATAATAGCACCTCTTTATGATACACGTCAAAAAGAATCAATTTTGCTTACATACATTTCAAATGAAAAATATACAAATGAAATTTACCATACTTACTTAATGTCTCATTGGGAGACAAAAGTATATGCAAGTGCAAATGTAGCTTCTGATTTTAAAACTTTTTGGCTATCTTGTTTACACGATGGAGTTTTGAAAACAAAAGAAGCAGTTACTTCTTTAGGTAAATTAAATTCTAGTTCTTTTGTTAGTTCAAAAAATACTTTGTCAAAAAATGGTTTTACTTTAATTTTAAAACCTAGTCATTTTATAGGCGATGGTCGCTATGCTAATAACGGTTGGTTACAAGAATTACCTCATCCAGTTTCGAAAATAACTTGGGATAATTACGCTGCTTTAGCTCCAAAAACTGCTAAAAAGTTAGGAGTTGATACTTTTGGACAAATTGAAGTAAGTTTAGGTGATAAAAAAGTAACTTTACCTGTTATAATTCAACCCGGAAATGCAGAAGATACCATTTCTGTTGAATTAGGCTACGGTCGTACAGTAGTTGGTGAAGTTGGAACAAATGTTGGTGTAAATGTAAATATATTCTTATCTTCAAATAGTTCAAGCAATTGGATTCTTATCGGAGCTAATGCAAAATTAGTAGAAGGTGCTTACAAAATGGCTTCTGTTCAAGAGCATCATGCATTGGATGAAAAGAGCGGAATGTTAGACATTAAAGATTTGCATTTAAAAAGAGAAATAATTCAAGAATCATCTGTAGTTGAATATAAAGCCAATCCTAATGTAATTAGACATCATCAATCTGAAGTTACTTCAATAACTTCAGCAGTAGCATATCCTGGTGTAAAATGGGCTATGGCAATTGATATGAATAAATGTACTGGTTGCGCAACTTGTACTGCTTCTTGTAATGTAGAAAATAATATTCCAGTTGTAGGAAAAGACCAAGTGTCACGTGGTCGTGAAATGAGTTGGATAAGAATTGATAGATATTATGCGGGTACTCCTGAAGAACCAATTGCTAGTAATCAACCTATTCTTTGTCAGCATTGCGATAATGCACCTTGTGAAAATGTTTGCCCTGTAGTTGCTACTACTCATAGTGCTGATGGATTAAACCAAATGGCTTATAATAGATGTGTTGGAACTAGATATTGTGCAAATAACTGTCCTTATAAAGTAAGAAGATATAATTTCTATGATTTTAGAGATAATTTATTAGATGGCTATTATTATAAAGAATCTGTAAATTTAATACATAATCCAGAAGTAACAGTTCGTTCAAGAGGGGTTATGGAAAAATGTACTTTCTGTATTCAAAGAATTTCAGAAGAAAGGCAACATGCTCGTGAACAAGGTAGAGCAATCAAAGGCTCAAATGTTATAACTGCTTGCCAAGAAGCTTGCCCTACAAGTGCAATTTATTTTGGAGATGCTAATGATAAAGATTCTGTTATTGCAAAATTAAGAGAGCACGACTTAGGTTACCATGTGCTTGCAGAAATAAATGTTAAACCAAACGTTACATACTTAGCAAAATTAAGAAACGTGCAAACTGAAGGAGCACATAGTGAGCACCATTGATTATTCAGTAGAAGAAAGATTAGTTCATGGCGATCGGTCTCTTAAGCAGATTGATGATGCCATAGTTAATCCTTTAGATGCCAAACCAAATATAAAATATATCTTAGCCTTAGGTCTAACTGTTACTATGCTTATGATTGGTGCAGCTTCATTAGGATGGACTTTTTATAAAGGTATTGGGGTTTGGGGTAATAATAACCCAGTTGGTTGGGCTTTTGATATTGTAAATTTCGTATTTTGGATTGGTATTGGACACGCAGGTACTTTGATTTCAGCCATATTATTTTTGTTCAGACAAAGATGGAGAAATGGTATTGCTAGATTTGCAGAGGCGATGACAATTTTTGCAGTTATGACTGCATTAATATTTCCAATTATTCACACTGGTCGTCCTTGGGTAGCTGCAGTTTATCTATTGCCTTATCCAAATCAACATTCTGTTTGGGTGAATTTTATTTCACCATTACTTTGGGACGTTTTTGCAGTATCAACTTACTTTACTGTATCATTTATTTTTTGGTACATTGGATTAATACCTGATTTTGCTACAATGAGAGATAGAACGACTTCTAAAATCAAAAAAGTTATTTTTTCAGTATTGAGTTTGGGATGGAGATTCTCTAATCGTCATTGGCAACATTATGAAATGTTATATTTGATTTTAGCTGGTCTATCAACTCCTCTAGTATTATCAGTTCATACAGTCGTTTCTTTTGACTTTGCTGTGTCTGTAATACCAGGTTGGCATACAACTATCTTTCCTCCATATTTTGTTGCAGGTGCAATATTCTCTGGTTTCGCTATGGTTCAAAATGCTTTGATAGTAATTAGAAAAATATTTGAAATTGAAGATTTAATTCCTTTGAAAACTCTTGAAACTATGAATAAAATTATTTTAGTAACAGGAACTATGGTTGGATATGCTTACGGAATGGAATTCTTTATTGCTTGGTATAGTGGAAATCAATTAGAAACATTTACTTTTATTAACCGTGCTTTTGGTCCTTATGCTTGGGCTTATTGGATTATGGTTTCATGTAATGTACTTTCTCCACAGTTCTTTTGGTTCAAAAAACTTAGAACTTCAATTCCTTTTATGTTTGTAATTGCAGTATTTGTAAATGTTGGTATGTGGTTTGAAAGATTTGTAATTATTGTAACTTCTCTTTCTAGAGATTATTTACCATCAAGCTGGGCATATTATAGACCAACAATGTTTGATTTTGGTTTATTAATTGGTAGTTTTGGGTTGTTCTTTACTTTAGTACTTTTGTTTGCTAAGAATTTACCTGCTATTTCAATTGCTGAAATTAAATCTGTATCAGAAGGTGCTCAACCATCTCATCATGGAGAGAGCAATCATAGTGCAAATGGAACTCACGGAGATGGACATAATGGATAAAAAATTATATTCTGTAGCAGCAACATTTGGTAATGCTGATGATATTATTCTTGCTACAGGGAAAATTGCTTCAGCTGGTTATACAAACTATGATGTAAATACTCCATATCCTATTCATGGTATGGATGATGCAATGAGGTTGAAACCTTCTAAAATTGGATATTTTACAATAACATTTGGTTTAACTGGTACTGCTTTAATCCTTTGGTTAATGTATTGGGTTACTACAACAGATTACCCTCAAGTAATTGGCGGTAAACCATTTTTTGCTTTACCAGCTTTTATTCCAATTACTTTCGAGGCAACAGTATTATTAGCTGCCGTTGGTTCTGCTTTATCATTGTTTATCTATTTCTTTAAATTTCCTAATAATAGTCATCCTCTTCACGATACTGAATATATGAAGTCTTGTTCTTCTGATAAATACGGTATATATGTTGAAGCAAAGGATCCATTATTTGATGAAGTTAGAATTAAAGCCTTGATGCATGAATGTGGTGCTGAAAATGTTTATGATGTTAACTATGAAGAAGACTTTTTAACTGCAAAATTTGAAATTTTTGACAAGAAGTTTATTGGTGCATTGATTGTTTTAGCAATTATTGTTTCAGCAAGCACATATCTTCATTTAAACAAACTACTTTATATGACTCCATTTAATTGGATGATGGATCAACCTAAAGTTAGTGCTCAACAAAAATCAACTTTTTTTGCTGATGGTTTCGGAATGAGAACACCTGTTGAAGGTACTGTTGCTAGAGGCAATATGCCTTATGCATATAAAGGTCAACCAGATGAAGCAGGAAAATATTTAACTAATCCTCTTCAAAACAACGATAAAAATCTTGCTTTAGGTAAAGCTAAATTTTTAACTTTCTGTAGTCCTTGCCATGGTAATACTGGTATGGGTGATAGTAGGCTAAATGGTCAGTTCCCTAATGGTCCTACTTTGCATTCAGACAAAGTTACTAATTGGCCTGATGGTAATTTATACCATGTGATAACTGAAGGACAAAATGTAATGCCAGGATATTTTAGACAAGTGACAAAAGATGAAAGATGGGCAATTGTATTATATTTAAGAACATTGCAACGTGCCTTGAATGCTAAAGAAGGAGACTTAAAATGAGTTCAAAGATGAATAATTACGTTAGAAAAAATTTACCTGCAGGTTTGAGTAAATGGGGGTTTATTTTACTAGGTGTTGGATTAGTTATGGCAGTAATTGCTTATAATAATAATCCTTTAAGAGCTTCATTTGCTAGTTTAATTGGTTTTATGTTTTTACTAAGCATTGGTTTAGGTTCTTTATTTTTAGTTGCTTTAGAATATTTAGCTGGTGCAACTTGGAGTGTTCCTTTTATAAGAATAGCAGAAATTTTATCTACATTAGTTATTATTGCTCCAATATTAGCGATTCCAGTTTTGTTGAACATGCATGATATGTATGAATGGACAAACAAAGCTGTTGTTGATGCTTCGCATGCTCTTACTCAGAAAAAAGCTTATCTTGATATTAACTTTTTTTATATTAGATTTGTTAGTATTATTAGTTTATTAGGTCTTTTTTACTATATTTTTACAAAAAATTCTTTAAAACAAGATATTACTGGTGATCAAAAGTTAACTACATTTAATGTTAAATTATCTGCCTTGTTTATGCCAGTATTTGCAATAGGTTTGTCACTTTTAGCAATAGATTTTATGATGAGTTTAGAGCCAAAATGGTTCTCAACTATTTATGGTGTGTACTATTTCGCTGGTTCTTTTTGGGTTGCGATTGCTTTGATAACTTTATTTGCAGTTAATTTTAATGAAAAAGGACTTTTAGGTACCGGGATAAACAAAGATCATTATTATTCTCTTGGTGCTTTGATGTTTGCTTTCACAGCATTTTGGACTTATATTGCATTTAGTCAATTTATGTTGATTTGGTATGCAAATTTACCAGAAGAAACGTTTTGGTTTATACCTAGAATGACTGGTGGTTGGGGAGTAATCTCAATAGGACTGATTGTAACTCACTTTGTAGTTCCTTTCTTTATGCTTATTCAAAGACCTTCAAAAACTAATCCTTCAAGATTAAAACTAGTTGCAACTATGGTTTTAGCTTTTCATATTTATGATTTATATTGGTTAATATATCCTACATATTCTAGAATTCAATCTGTTAAGCAAAACGATGCTTCATTAATATCAAGTCCTTTCTTTGGTTGGATTGAAATATCATATATTATTTTAGCTTTAGGAATATTGTTAACTGTATTTAGCTTTGTAGGTAAAGGTAAGAATCTTATACCGATTGGCGATCCAAAACTTAAACGTGCAATGGATTTCCATTTATAAATTAACCTTTTTGGTTTAGGTAAAATAATGAACGAAAATAATCAAAATAATATTAAAGAAGAAATTGAATTTGATCAAGTGATTAAAAGCCCTGTAAGAATGTTTGGGTTGATTTACTTGGTAACTATTATTTCAATTGTAATTGTCGGTGCTTTCTATTTAAGATATTTAGATTTTAATTCTGATAATAACAGAAAATTTAAAGATGGTGTATTAGTAGAAGCAGAATCTGATTTGCCAACAAAACGTTCAGTTAGCCTTGCAGGTGTTGATGTTAATTTAGTAGGTAAACCATCTGATATATTAATTGCTAAAGGAGCTGATTCTTTTTCTAAGAATTGTGTATCTTGTCACGGTGAAAAAGGTGCTGGAGATGGAGTAGCTGGGGCAGCATTAAATCCGAAACCTAGAAACTTTACAGCTTCTGAAGGTTGGAAAAATGGAAGAAAAGCTTCTCAAATTTATAAGACTTTAGAAGAAGGCATAAAAGGTAGTGGAATGTCATCTTTTAGTCATTTACCTGTTGAAGAAAGATTTTCATTAATTCATTACATTAGAAGTTTAAAAAAAGATGATGCACCTGAAATAACTGAAGATGAATTAGCTGAAATTGATTTAACGTATAATCTTTCTATGAGTAGAGTTACAAAAGCTCAAATACCAATAGCTAAAGCTACAGAAATTCTAATAAATGAAAGCAATAGTTCTAAAAAAGCTCAAGTAGATTTAATATTAACTAAAGCTAACAAAGAAGATAAAGCTAAAGTTCTAACTTCTGTAATATTGAATAAAGAAAGAGCTATTAAATTTCTTTTGGATAATAAGAGTTGGAAATCAAATGTTGGTGAATTTTTAAAATCAGTTTCGTCTTCAACTCCTCAAAATGGATTTAAAACTGAAATTTCTAAACTTTCAAAAGATGATTTAAATAATGTATATAGTTATTTAATTAGTCTATATAATAATTAATAATGAATAATTTTAAATTTTTTGTTCTTTGCATTGTTTTAATTTTAAGTTTATATCAAACACCTGTTTTTGCTGAAGGTAAGCAAATTGAAATTGGTGTAGAAGATAAAGAAAAACTTGGTAAATATGTTCCTTTGGATTTGAAATTTACAAATTCTGATGGTAAAGTGTTGTCTTTGAGAGAAATCATTAAAAGACCTACTCTAATATCACTTGTTTATTTCAATTGCCCAGGGATATGTAGTCCATTACTTAACGGTTTAACTGAAGTAATCGATAAAGTTGCAATAGAACCAGGTAAAGATTATGATATTCTTTCTATAAGTTTCGACCACAAAGAAAATTCAGTTGTTGCAACTAAATGGAAAGACAAACATATTGGTGATCTTAAAAGAAAAATCCCTGTTGATTCTTGGAGGTTTATGACTGGAGATAGTGCTTCAATAAGACAACTTACAAATTCATTAGGATTTTATTTTAAAAAAGAAGGGGATAAAGATTATTTGCATGCCGCAACTTTAATTATGTTATCGCCACATGGAAAAATTACAAGATATTTGTTTGGTACTGATTTTTTACCTTTTGATATAAAGATGTCAACTATTGAAGCAAGTAGAGAGCTAGATAGACCAACAATTAGTAAAATTTTAGATTTATGTTTTAAATATGATGCTCAAGGTAGAAAATACGTTTTGAATCTAACACGCATCGTAGGTACTTTAATGTTTTTAACAATTGGAATTTTTGCAACTTATTTAATTAAAAGTGGCAAAAAGAAAAGAAAAAGTCATTTTGATCAAGGAGATACAATTTAATGTCTGCTGAAGTAAATAATACAGTCAGTTTTTACAAAACCGAAAAGGGCATTGGCTCTTGGCTTTATACTACTGATCACAAAAGAATTGCAATTATGTATTTAGCTGCAATTATACTGTTTTTTTTAGTAGGAATGACTTTAGGTTTGTTAATGAGATTAGAAGTAGCTTTCTCAGGAAAAACTATTTTTGATGCTCAAACTTATAATTCTGTTTTTACACTACATGGTGTAATAATGGTGTTTTTAGTTATAATACCAGGGATTCCTGCAGTTTTTGGAAATTTCTTTTTACCTATTCAAATTGGTGCAGATGATGTTTCTTTTCCTAGAATTAATATGCTTTCTTTCTATTTATATGTTCTTGGTGGCTTAATTGCAATTTACTCAATTGTTATCGGGATGTTAAATGGTGGTGTTGGAATAATCGATACTGGTTGGACATTTTATGTGCCATACAGTTTGACAACCACTACATCAGTTGATTTACCATTATTCGCTGCTTTTTTACTAGGTTTTTCATCTATTTTGACTGGTATGAACTTTGTTTCTACCATTCATAGAATGAGAGCTCCAGGTATGGACATGTTTAAAATGCCATTGTTTTGTTGGGGACTTTATTCGACTGCTTGGATACAAGTTTTGGCTACTCCAATTATTGGAATAACAATTGTATTGGTATTATTAGAAAGATTTATACATATTGGTATTTTTGATCCTAATCTTGGTGGTGATCCAGTACTGTTTCAACACATGTTTTGGATATATTCGCATCCAGCAGTGTATATAATGGTAATTCCAGCAATGGGTTTAGTTTCTGATATTTTAGCAACCTTTGCTCGTCGTCAAATATTTGGCTACAAAATCATGGCAATTTCTTCTATGGCAATTGCATTAGTTGGTTATTTTGTTTATGCTCATCACATGTTTACTTCTGGTATGAATGATACTGCTAAAGTAATATTTTCGTTTTTTACTTTTATGGTTGCAGTTCCAACAGGTGTTAAGATATTTAATTGGGTTGCTACAATGTACAAAGGATCAATGGATATGAAATCTCCATTATTATTTGTATTTGCTTTTATATTTATATTTTCAATCGGTGGTTTGACTGGACTTTTCTTGGGTGCATTGCAAACTGACATTCATCTTCACGATACTTATTTTGTAGTTGCACATTTTCATTATGTAATGTTTGGTGGTGGTATATTTATATTCTTCGCAGGTTTACATTATTGGTTTCCTAAAATGTTTGGAAAAATGTACAATGAAGGTGTTGCCAAATTAGTAGTATTACTATTATTTGTAGGTTTTAATACATTGTATTTCCCAATGTTTATTATGGGATACAATGGAATGCCTCGTAGATATTATGAATCATTGCCTGAATATCTACCATTGCATAAATTGTCAACTTTAGGTGCATTAATTTTAGTTTCTGGTGTATTAATAATGGTAACTAATTTGATTTACGCTCTTTATAAAGGTAAAAAAGCTGAAGATAATCCTTGGAACTCATTAACTTTAGAGTGGACTCATACTCAAACTCCACCTACTATTTATAATTTTAATGAAGCTCCAAGTGTAACAGCAGGACCTTATGATTATCCAGATTTTAGCGAAGAAGGAGGTCATTAATATGTCTAATTCAATTGATTTACACGAACACAGTGCTCATAGCCACGGTGGAGCTCATCATCACAGAGATGATTTAGGTGCTAAAATAGGAATGTGGTTATTTCTATTTACCGAAGTAATTTTGTTTGGTGGTCTGTTTTTACTTTATTTTAGTTATAGAGTAAAATATTCTCACGATTTCCATTTGGCTGCTAAAGAACTAAATGTAGTTGTAGGTACTTTAAATACTGGTATCCTTTTAACATCAAGTTTGACAATGGCACTTTCGATTCTTGCTTTAACTAAAAGACAAAAAACTTTATCGTTAGTATTTTTAGGAGCTACTATTGCTTGTGCATTTGGTTTTCTTTATAATAAATACTTTGAGTGGGGTGCTAAAATTCATCACGGGATTTACCCTGGTTCTGAAAAATTAGCAGAAAGAGAGCATGGAGAAGTTGTATTTTTTGGTTTATATTATTCTATGACAGGTTTACATACTTTTCACGTTATAGTTGGAATAATATTCTTAACTTTCTTTGGCATTCAAATAATTAGAGATAAAATAAGATTTGACTATTATAGTAAATTAGAAAATGTTGGGTTGTATTGGCATCTAGTCGATTTAATTTGGATTTTCTTATTCCCATTATTTTACTTATTACATTAATTTAAGGTTTTATGATGAGTAATCATAACGAACATGCTGAAGAGCATAAACATACTATTGGCTATGGAACTTATACAATTATCTGGTTTGCTTTATTAGCTTTAACAGCTGTAACTGTAGCTGTAGCTGGAATTAATCTAGGTGAATACACATTGTTTGTTGCTATGGTTGTAGCTGCTATCAAAGCAATGATTGTAATAAATGTATTTATGCACATTAAATTCGATGACTTAATTGTTAAATGGCTCCTTGGTTTTTGCGGGTTCATTTTTGCAGTAATGTTTCTATTTCTAGCATTTGATGTATTATTAAGATACTGATAAATTAAAGGCAAACAAATGTTTCAAAGTGTTTCAACGTATGCAAACAATGTAGATAAAGCGATGCTTTATATTATATATTTTAGCGTATTTATTTTAATAGGCGTAACTATTGCGATGATTATTTTTGCTGTAAAGTACAACAGAAAAAGTAATCCAAAACCTGAACAAATTCATGGTAATACTTTGTTGGAAATTACATGGGTTATTATTCCAACTATCATTGTTATTTCTATGTTTTATGTAGGTATAGCTGATTATGGAGTGTTAAGAAGAACTTCTAAAATTGATAATACTGTTCATGTTTTAGCATATCAGTGGGGCTGGCAATTTAAATACGAAAATGGCTATCAAACTGAAAAAATACAAGCTCCAGATAAATATAGTTCGAATTATAATTTTATTCCAGATACAGTATTTGTACCAGTTAATAAAGTCACCAAATTTTTATTGAATTCATCTGAGGTATTGCATAGTTTTTATTTGCCTAATTTTAGAATAAAAGAAGATGCTGTACCTAAACAAGAATCTTTTGTAATAATAATTCCTGAAAAAGTTGGAGTTTGGAATATTGCTTGTGCAGAATATTGTGGAGTAAAACATTCAAGAATGTATTCGCATATTGCTGTTCTTTCACAAGCAGATTATGAAACTTGGTTTAAATCTCATTCTAAAAAGGAAGCTGATAAGCCTAAAGAAGAAATTGTTACTGAAAAGAAGAAGTAGATGATTAAATTATCTATATTTATTTTTAATA
>JAPLFM010000068.1:0-4088 GCA_026390675.1 Candidatus Kapaibacterium sp.
CATCTGATTTTACTAATGCAGCAAAAAGTTTTACTGAACTTGTTAATTTGAAAAAAAATGAGCAATAGTCTATTTCAAATTAATACATTTAAACGAAGATATTAATAATTTTAATTAAAAGATAACAATAATTTAACTTGAATCAACTTCACTTATTAGTATAAGGTATAGAACTAGTAATCAAAATGGATAATTTTAATAGAAAAAGTCATTGGGAAAATATATATCAAACAAAAGAATTAAATGAGGTTAGTTGGTATCAACCTCAACCAACTACATCATTGGATTTTATTAAAGATGCTAATTTATCGAAGGACTCAAAAATAATTGACATTGGTGGTGGTGATAGCTATTTAGTTGACCATTTAATAGCTTTAAATTACACAGACATTTCTGTTCTCGATATTTCTCAAGCTGCAATTGAAAGAGCTAAAAAAAGATTAGGTGAAGATTCTATTAAAGTAAAATGGATTGTTGCCGATGCTACTAATTTCAAGCCAAATGAAAAATATGACTTGTGGCATGATAGAGCTGCTTTTCATTTTCTAACTCAAGAAAATGAAATTGAAAATTATATTGAAACATTAAATCAATATCTTCAGCCAAATGGTTTTGTAATTATTGGTACTTTTTCAGAACAAGGTCCAACTAAATGCAGTGGTATTGAAATAAAACAATACTCTGAATTAACTATAAGTGAAAGATTTTCAAAATATTTCACTAAAATAAAAAGTTTAATAGTAGATCATAATACACCTTTTGATACAATCCAAAACTTTGTGTTTTGTAGTTTCAAAAAATCGGAGCAAATTTAGGATGCATTTAAATATGGATTTTTTAATTGACTTTATAGATAGTAATACATTAATTGGTTTGAAAGCTGGAAAGATAAGAGATAATTTTTCTGAAATATGGATGGTTACATATAACAACAGAATTTTTGCAAGATCTTGGGGACTAACAGAAAGAAGCTGGTACAATACTTTTTTAGTTGATTTTATTGGAGAGATTAAGTGTGATGACAAAGTTTATAAAATAAGAGCTGACATACCTAAGGATTTGTCCATGATTAACGAGATTTTAAATCAAGCATATTTAGATAAGTATGATTTTGGTGAGAATTCAGCTTATGCTCAAGAAATGATTAAACCTAAGCATTATCTTAAAACTATGGAATTTGTTGTTATATAATTTACTTACTATTACTAAATGAATTAAATGAATAAATTAATATCTATAATTTCTCTACTAATTTTATTGTTATCTTGCAATCAAGAAAATCCAATTGTTACTGAAAACAATCCGATTACAGATTCAACGAGATATAAATTAATTTATGATTATGATATAAGAAAAGACTTTTTAAAAGGCGATTATATAGGTTTTTTTGACAAAAAATTTGGGACGTAGTCTTTTGATCAAAATGTATTTAATAAAAACAAACAATTTGTTAAAAGCTTTACAAGTATGAAAGAATTAGAGAGTTTATTTGAATCATACAAATACAATAATTACCCCACTGATATACCATTTGATATAGATTCAAATGCAACTTTTCATATTCCATTTACAATTGAAACTCTTTCTTGGAGAGTTAAGAAAACAGACAAATTCTATAATATTACTATTTACCCAAAGCCAGTAAAAGGTTTATTTACTTATCCTGAATCTTTTGAAGAATTTTATAGCAAATTAATTCCAATGTTACAATAAGTATAAAAAAAGCTACACTAAAAAACAGTATAGCTTTTTTACAAAATTTATAAAGAAGTATTATGCCATGTTATGATAAACGCTATTTACATCATCATCTTCTTCAAGTCTTTCAAGTAACTTTTCAACTTCTTCAATTTGATTTTCATCTAATTGCTTAGTATCATTTGGCAGGTAAATTAGTTCAGAGGTAGTAATAACAATATTTCTTTCTTCAAGTGCCTTTTGCATATTAGAAAAATCAGGGAAAGGAGTATATATGTTAATAAAATCTTCATCATCAATTCCAATTTCTTCAAGTCCAAAATCAATTAAATCTAATTCCAATTCATCAATATCATGATTGTCTTTAGGAAACTTAAACACTCCTTTTCTATCAAATAAAAATGTTAATGCTCCTGAATTAGCCATTTGCCCACCACACTTGCTAAAAGCAACTCTTACACTTGCTACTGTCCTATTTATATTATCTGTTGCACATTCAACCATTACAGCTATCCCATGGGCTGCGTATCCTTCGTAAATAACTTCTTGGTAATCTGCTTCATCTTTTGAAGAAGCACGCTTAATTGCAGCTTCTACCCTATCCTTTGGCATTGATACTCCCTTTGCATTTTGCAAAGCCAATTTCAACCTAGTATTAGAATAAGCATTTGGTCCATTGGCTTTAACTGCCATAGCAATTTCTTTCCCAATTTTAGTAAATGCTTTTGACATTGCTCCCCAACGTTTCAATTTTGATGCTTTACGATATTCGAATGCTCTTCCCATTTTTTCCTGCTCAATTTATAAGTTTTTAATGATTTGACAATTTTAAGAATACAAATTAATTCTTTAAAGTAAAAATTGCAAAAACTTGTTTCAAATTTACATATAAAGTCAAAAATATAAAGTATTTTTCAAATTTTTACATATTTTTTTCTTTTATTCGTCATATAATTATTATATTTGTTTTTTCTTGAAGAATTATTACAAATCAAAATTAAATAGTGGTACTTAATGGTGTTTAAATTTACTAATTCTGACATTTCTTCAATTGAGAATATTTTAGGTAATGTGGCTAGTTGTATTGATAATTCTTGGACTTGGAAGCTTAAAAGTTCTGAAACAAATCAAACATTAGTTTTCACTATTTATAATTCAGCTAAAATTAGCTCAGAAAATGAAGGTGTATTAATATCGATACAAACTCAATTTGGTTATTTTGAGCTTCACGATTGCAATGCATACTTAATTTTTGAACCTGATGAAATAATTTTTATTAACTCCCAAAAAGACAAACTTTCTAGCCTTGTAATTGGTAAGAGTGCGACTTGCTCTTTATTTTCAAACATTGATAGAGGAATATTAAATACAGATTTTTCAGAACTTGACCCATCTGTTTTACTTGCTGCAATGCAATTGTCTATAACTGAAACAATTTTGGCATAGTTTTTACAATGATAAAGATATACACATTAAAAGTTTTTAACTCAAGTTCTATAAAATTTTTGCCGATAAGGTCTTTAATAAGTAAAGTAGAAAATTTACTAAATGATTTCAAAGTAAAAGAAGCAGTCATAACTTTTATTTATATGGATAATGATGATATTCAAGGATTAAATAATCAATTCTTAGAACACAATTATCCAACTGATGTGATTACTTTTTCGCTAGAAGATAATAGAATCGATGGTGAGGTTTATATTGGTGCAGAAATTGCTGAAAAGCAAGCTCAAGAATATAAGGTAACTATCAAAAATGAGTGTATTCGTTTGGCAATTCATGGCACTTTGCATTTACTAGGCTATGAAGATGATACTGAAGAAAAAAGGTCCGAGATGCACCAGCTAGAAAATAAATATATAAAATAAGAGACAAAAATATGTTTGAAAGGATAATTGAAATAATTGCATTTGTAATTATGGAATTAAGACAAAATAAAAATATTGCTGAAATCGATTTGGACAAACTTAGTACACTTGGTTATTCTAAATCAGAAATCTCAACAGCATTTAGTTGGATTGTTGATAGAATGGAATTTTCTGATGATATTGTTTCACCATCTGACAATGTTACTTCTCCAGAATCATTTAGAGTTTTACACGAAGCAGAGAAACATATTTTTACACCTGAAGCTTGGGGTGTAATGGTAGAATTTCATTCACTTGGACTTTTAAAAAATAATCAAATCGAAAATATTATTGAAAGAGGAATGCTGTCTGGAATAAAGTCAGTTGGAGCCTCACAATTAAAATCTTTTATAGCAACTATGCTATTTAATCTTAGTACAAATAATATTCCCGGAAGTAGAGTTATGCTTAAAGGGAACGAAACCATTCATTGAAAGTCAGCTATTTTAATCAAAAATAGCTGACTTCATTTTTTTGAAAAAA
>JAPLFM010000068.1:4150-5210 GCA_026390675.1 Candidatus Kapaibacterium sp.
ATTCTCACTTTCCTTTAGTTTTTTAAGCATATTTTTTTCTTCACTGCTTAATTTTTTAGGAACAAATACATCAACTATAATTATTTGGTCGCCTTTACGATTAGAATTCAAATAAGGAATTCCTTTTTCTCTAAGTTTCAATTCTGTGCCAGGTTGAGTACCCGAATCTATTTTTACTTTTTCTTCCCCAAATAAAGTAGGGACTGAAATTTCTATACCTAATGCAGCATCAGGAAAGCTAACTGGTAAGTTATAAATGACATCATTACCTTCTCGATGAAAAAACTCATTATCTTTTACTTCCATTATAACCATCAGATCTCCAGTACTACCACCTCTTCTTCCAGCATGTCCTTTACCTTGAACTGGCATGTAATTACCCTCATCTACACCAGCAGGTACTTCAATATCAATGTTTTCTTCGATCTGTACTCTGCATTCTCCATAACAAGTTGGACACTTTTCAACTACAATCTTTCCAGTTCCAGCACAAATATTGCAAACCGAAATATTAACAAACTGTCCAAACATAGATCTCGAAACTTGTCTTATTTCTCCTGTCCCTTGACATTGCCCACATGATTTGAAACCAGCTCCAGGCTTAGCTCCACTTCCTGAGCAAGTATTACATGCACCTTGTCTTTTAAGTTTAATAGTCTTTTTAACACCTTTTGCTACTTCTTCTAAAGTTAAATTTAGTCTTAACTTTATATCAGAACCTCTTTCACCTTGGTTACGACTTCTTCTTCCACCACCGCCACCACTTCCAAAGATATCACCAAATGCTGAAAAAATATCGTTTATATTGGAAAAATTATGGAAATCTTGTCCACCTTTTACACCATCATGTCCATATCTATCATATCTTGCTCTTTTATCTGGATCACTCAAAACTTCATAAGCTTCAGAAGCTTCTTTAAAATTATCCTCGGCAGAAGGATTATCCGGATTTTTGTCAGGATGATATTTTAAAGCCATCTTTCTATAAGAAGCCTTTAGTTCGTCTTGACCTACCGATTGGCTTACTTCTAATATTTCGTAATAATCTCTTTTTGACATA
>JAPLFM010000241.1 GCA_026390675.1 Candidatus Kapaibacterium sp.
AACACCATCGGATAGGGTTTTTAAAACCAATGACTACTCTCGTTCTTTATCCTTTTCCCTACTTCAATCTATACAAATATAATAAATAAAAATATAAAAACAACTTCTGCAAAATTGCTTAAATGCAACATACGATGACTTCAAGTCATAGGATGAATCGAAGAAATGAGAGAGTACAGTAGCATTCGGTTTTCGCATTCGTAGAGACAAGATTCAATCTTGTCTAAAAAAATATTATAAATTTATCAAATTTATGATTAATTTGTAAAAAACAATTAAATTTCTTTTTGAAATTTATTTTTGTTTTTGTCATACCTGACTTGTTCAGGTATCCAGATTTGGCATTAAAATTCCCCTATTGTGGAGGGGTGTCTGGCTTCAATCCAGACGGGGTGGTGTATTCGGTATTCGTAGAGACGCATTATTATGCGTCTAAAAACAAAACAAACAATTTTTAATAATTAAAAAGGCAAATAAAAAGAGCAAGCTGAGAGCTAACTAGCTCAAAGCTAAATAAAATTTCAAAATATAATGTAAGCGTTGTCTTACTTATTGTTCTTAGTTGAAAACTACCAATTTTTAAATCGAGAGAACGGTAAGGAGATTACGCCCCAGCAATGGGGCGTTTTCTTTTTTGCTTTCTCGAAAGGTATTGGTAGTACCTCAACTAAGGGCAAAATTGAAAATGCCCTTTTTTTTGCCTAAAATTGAAGAATATGTATTTTATTAATTAATTTTTAAGAGGTGTGGTGTGAAAGAAGCAGAATTTATAAAATTAACTCAAAGAGTTATCCAACCTAATGAATCAGATTTGAAAAAAGCTGAAAAAATATTATTGGGTTTACAAAAAAGCGAGGATTTACGTTCTCAAATTAATATTGAATTAAAAAATATCAAATTCAATAGAACTAAGCATATAGAAGCTGACTTTGCTGAAGCCTATGCAGCTATTAAGCTAGGTCTAACATTAGTAAAGAATAATACTCCTGGTTTCGATGCTTTAGATAATGATCACAAAAAATATCAAATAAAAAAAGTTACTTTAGGAGAAAACAATAAGATTTCAAGCTATCCTAAAGTGTCATTAGATACTTTTGATTACTTAGTAGTTGTAATATTAAAAAAATTCAAAGTTAATAATTTATTTAAAATTAGCCATGCTGATTTAATCAATCCAAATAATGGTATGATGGGAAAAAGAAAAGCAAATCAATTGACATTATCGAATGAAATATACAATTTATTACAAAAAAAATTTCAAGTAATCCAATAACATAAAGGAAAAAACAAAATGATAAAAGCAATTTATGTATTAATAATACTATTTGCATTTCAAATAGGAAATGCACAATCTTTAGAAAGTTCTTTAAAAGAAGGAATAAAACAGTATGAATTAGGTCGATATTACAATGCAATTCCTGAATTTGATCGAGCAATTCAATCTAATCCAAATAATATTTATGCATATATTTATAGAAGTTTGTCGAAAATAAATACTATTGGTTATAAAGATGAAGCGTATTCTGATTTAATGATAGCAAAAGAATTAGATAATGAATTAGCAAGTAAAATAATTAATAAAATTGGAATAGAAAGATTTAATGATATTGAAAAAGCTGCACAAGAATGTCAGTTTATTGCTACAAACAGTGATAATCCTAGACGTGACGTGATAAATGGTAGTTGCTATTTTCAAAGGGGTATGAATTTTTATAATAATGCTGATTATTCCAAAGCTATAGATAATTTTGAAGGAGCAATAATTCATCCTGATTTAAAAGCAAAAGCATTTTATTATGTTGGAAAAAGTTATATTGGACTCGGCAAGCAACAACTTAGATCAAAAGGAGATGAAAAATATGCATGTGATAGATTTAGGTTTTCTTTTACAGATGGTTTTAAAAAGGCAATTGAATTAGATAGTACAAATATTAAGTATTATTTAGGTGCTAATGAAGCTAAAATTCTTGAATATCAAAATTGTTCTGTTAATACTCTTAGTATAGTTCATCTAAGATTAAATTACATGAACAAAATATTAGAAATTAATCCAAATCACGAATTTGCAATTCAAACTAAAAATGAATTGCTTATTTCTCTAAAAAACGAAGAAGAAAAAGAAAGATTAAAAAAAATAGCAGACGCTAAACAAGCTATCGCAGATGCTAAACAAGCAAAAATAAATGA
>JAPLFM010000271.1 GCA_026390675.1 Candidatus Kapaibacterium sp.
GCAATATTGTGGTAAGGATAATCTTCGTCAGCAATCTGCTATTTGGCAGGGTATGCTTTTAGCTGCTGGGTTACCAAACACAAGTAATATTATTATTGATGGATTTATAATTTCCGGTGGTCAAAAAATGAGTAAGTCTATCGGGAATGTAATTAATCCATTTGATATTCTTGAAATGTTTAAAGATTTAACAGATTATCCTGAAGATGTACTTCGTTTTATTTTGCTTCACGAAGTTCCAAGTTTTGAAGATGGAGATTTGACGGTTGAAGCAATAAAGATTGCCTATACGGCATATCTTGCAAATGGGATTGGAAATTTAACTAGTAGAATAATGAAGATGGCCACTGTAAATCAGGTAAGAGGAAAGAGTTTAGAGGGAAGAGTAATACGGGAAATAAAAAACTTTGATATAAATACTTCGTTAAAAGAAATTATGCATGAAGTGAGTTTGATCGATGAATATATTGCTACAAATGAACCATTTAAAGTTGTAAAAATAGATGCTGAAAAAGGAAAAGAAATGATAGAACATTGTTTAAAATCTTTAGAAACAGTGGCAGAAGATTTAGCTATTTATTTACCTCGCACCTCTCTAAAAATTTTAGAGTGTATTCGTTCCAATGCAATGCCAGAAAAGCCTTTGTTTAACAGACTTCCATAAATGAAAAAGATTTATAACAAATTAGTCAGAGATAAATTTATAGATATTTATAAAAATGATGTTGAAAATAAAATCAGCATGAGTGATTTTAGTGCTCATTATTTAGATAAAAAAGAAATATTAGAAAAATTGAAAGATAAATTACAGGAAGAAGTCGATGAAGTTTTTAATGTATATGATGAAGAAGATAAAAGTAAGTTGAAAGAAGAAATAGCTGACGTTTTAGAGGTTATTGATTCAGTGCTTTTACATAATAGTATTTCATTTGATGAAATTTCAAAAATTCGTGATGCTAAAAAAGAAAAAAGAGGGGGATTTGAAAAGGGCTTATATCTTGAAAGTATAGATTATTTCGATTAATAAATTATGACACCAGAAACACAAGGATTGGTTGATATAGCGCGATTAACTTTTAAGTTTGCTCTAGTTGATAGAGTGACCATGTTAGAGGATGGAGAAAAATATGAATCAGATACTGACCACACAGTTATGCTTGCGGTTTGTGCTTGTGCGTTAGCTGAAGCTTCGTATAAAGATAAATTGGATATCGGAAAAGTAGCACAGTTTGCCATAGTTCATGATTTAGTTGAAGCTTATGCGGGTGATACTAATTCTATTAATATAACAGATGAAAATCGCGGAAAGAAAGAAATGAAAGAAGCGGAATCTTTGAAAAGAATAGAAAGTGAATTAGATCGTGTATATCCATGGATTCATAAAACAATAGAAGAATATGAAAGATTAGACACCAAAGAAGCACAATTTGTAAAAACTTTAGATAAAGTCATGCCAAAGATTTCTCATACTTTAAATAAAGGAGTAGCGCTTAAGAAATTAGGTGTCTCTAAAGAAGAAACTGAAAGCCACTTTTCAATTCAAATGAAAGAATATAAAGAAAAATATGGAAAAGAATTTCCTCTGCTTA
>JAPLFM010000319.1 GCA_026390675.1 Candidatus Kapaibacterium sp.
ATAAATTTCTTTATTCCTACTCCTTCACAAATTTATACACCTGATTTCTTATTTTTAAGAAGTACAAGCCACTTGAAAGGTTTGATACATCCATAGATTCATTGATTGTTGTTTCTATTAAAGTAGCACCTACAATATTCATAATTGTTATTAGTTCGTTATCATCATAACCTTTGTAATTGATAGTTAATTTATCTTTTACTGGGTTTGGTGACATCTCAAAAGTTATTGGGTTAAACTCAACTTTTCTTAAATCTATCTTACAGCCGAGAAACTCAATAGTACCATCTCGTGTAATAACATTGTTTTTACCGGTAAAGTCAAAATTTGTGATAGAAATAACATTTTTTAAACTATCAGCTAAGAAAGTATTAAAGCATAAGTTTAAATTTATAGTATCTTTTCCAGTAAAAATAACAGTGTCACTTGTAATAGTGAGAGTTTCTCTATTATTTGTAATAGTAGTGCTTACTTTATATTGAGAGGGCAAACCATCTAAATAACGCAAAGCAAGGCTATTATATGCTAAGGAAACAGTAAAAGTACCTTTTTTTTGCTGTGCTGGAGTAATCTTATTAAAATGAAATACAAGAGGAATACAAGCCCTTTCTTTTAGTATAAATGAAGTATCTAAAAGCAAAGCACTTGAATTTAATACAAAAGAAGAAGTAGAGCGAAGAGCTACTGAATGACTATAACCGCAAGAAACTGAAAGCCAATCCTTTTTATCACTTATTAATGTAGGAGAATTATAATATAAAGGATTCTTAAAATTTGCTTTACCATCACCTAGCTGTCCTCCACTATTGTTACCCCAGCCCCATAATGTGCTATCTTGTTTAATCGCTAGCGTGTGTTTAATTTCATTTATACCACTTTTAAGTGTTTGCCAATCATTAGCTAGACCTAAGCGAATAGGACTTAACCTATCTATATTTGTACCATCTCCTAATGTAATAAAGTAATTACTTCCCCACGCCCAAAGACTACCATCTTTTTTGATTGCATAAGTAGCGAATGCAGCTCCAAAAACTTTTACCCAGTCTATATCAATACCAATTCCCATCTCCAAGTTCACCAACTTCATTATTACCCCACGCCCAAAGACTACCATCTTGCTTTAAACCTAAGGAATGGACTAAACCACAAGAAATTGATTCCCAGTCATTATTGGCACCTATTCTCAATGGAGTATTCCTATTACTATTAGCACCATCTCCCAATTGACCGTCGCCACCCCCTCCCCATGACCATAAGCTACCATCATTCTTTAATGTTAAAGTAAAATAATCACTACAAGAAAATATTTTCCAATCTTTATCACTACTAATTTTAGTAGGTATATTTTTGTTAATATTGGTGCTGTCTCCTAATTGACCTTTGTCATTTAATCCCCAAGCCCATAATGTACCATCTTGTTTTTGTGCTATGGCAAAACTAGAGCCACACTTAACTGTTTTCCAGTCATTATCATTTCCAATTTTAGTAAAAGTTGACTTACCTTTATTTAATCCTATCCCTAATGTCCCATAGTAATTATTACCACTTGCCCATAGAGTTCCATCTTGCTTTAATGCTATTGTAAATAAATTACCACATGAAATTTCTTTCCAGTCTGTATCAGTCCCTACCATAATCCAATTTGCACTATAAATACTTATAGTACCATTTCCAAATTCTCCTTGCCCATTATCTCCACAAACCCAAAGGGTCTGAGAATTTAAAAATTGGAATGAACCAAGTAAAAATAGAAATATAATTACTATTTGAATTAATTTTTTCATTATATTAATAATAAAATAAAAACTGTCATTCTGAATGAAGACAAACACTTGATTCTTCACTTTGTTCAGAATGACAGATTTTTGAAATTATTTAATAATCATCATTTTTTTAGATTTGATTATATTTCTTGTTCCGTCAAGAATTGAGTATGTATAAACCCCGGTTACATAATTTTTAGATGTGATTGTTAATGTAGTTGGTATGTTTTGTGTAAGTGGAAATTGTTCTATTGTGTTATTTTTGTTGTCAAGGATAATCATAGTAAAAGGTGCGTTTAATCTTTCAGGAATAAAGTAAGATATTTTCGTTTCTTGATCAAAAGGATTAGGATTGTTTTGTTCTAAAAGCACATCTTCATATAAATCAATGTTATTAGTCTCGCAACATTTCTTAATACATTCATATTTTTCTTGTAATTCTTTTATTTGTGAAACTTGATTATTTACTAAAATACCTAATGAATCAATTTGCTTTTGATAAGTTTGACTACTAATTATTTGTTCATATTTTTTGTCTATATTATTTATTTTAGTCACGATGTTGTTAGAGTCCTTTACTCTTAAGTTATCTATGTCTTTAATTGAATTAACCAATAGATAAGTTAATGCACTTGAGTTATAAATCAAAATAGGTGTAGCTTCAGTTCTATAAATAGCTGGATGAGTTATTTTTTGATTTCGTTTATCAATAATTAAAGTATCTTTTGTTTTATGGTGTCTATTAGAATCTAATTCAGAATTACAATCTATAACTGAAGTATAAAATGAATAATCTAAAACTGAATCTATTTCCTCACTTGGCTTAACTAATATTTGTTGTTTAACATTACATTCTTTAATTGTAATAGGTAATATTTTTTGCATATCTTGAGCAATTATACCTACATTCCTTTCTTTACTTGAGAAGCCTAAAGTATCTTGATAATTGAACCAAATTGGATTAATTTGTTTTAATTTATTTAATCCATCATTAAAAGGTTCAATATTCTTTTTATATCTTCCATCTGAAGGTGTATCCCAGCTTGCACCGCCATCCTTTTTAAAAGCATTCCCTTTCACTTGTAAAATATCATCAACAAGGTCATGATTGTCGTATTCTAGTATTGTACTTGTTCCAATTAAAACTTTTTCTTTCACCATTAAATCAACTCCAGAAGGAATAGCTGAATCATCATTCCAAATTGAAACTTGATTATTATCATTAGCTCCTATCACACTTAAAGCACCAGCAGGGCTTTTAGTACCTATACCAACTTTTCTTTGTACTACAAGGTCGCTACCAGAGCCTGGAGTGCTTGCATCATTTGCCCAAGTATTTCCAATTATTACTCCTTTGTCATTATCTGTATTTACAGATAATGAACCTTGTGGGTCAGGTGTTCTAATTCCTACATTCCCTCGATGATATTTTGTGGTATCTCCAGTAACAAAAGTATGTGTATTTCTTATAATCATAGTAGGATCCAAACTATGTATACCAAAAAATATAGAATTATTGATTGAATTTGTTAAATGATGAGAAGCATCTTCTCCACTGCCAATAGTAATTGAACCTGTTCCATCAGAAGTACAATATTGCCCTAAAGTCATTGTTTGGATCCCTTGTGAATTGTTTTGACAGCCAATGGCAATACTTCTTTCACTATAAGCCGTATTACCATAACCGAATGCTGAACTATTACTATTATTTGCAGTATTCGAAATACCAAATGCACTTGAAGCATATCCATAAGAATAATTATGATTACCAATAGCAGATGATTCATCTCCTGAAGCATTACTACTATAACCAAATGCTGAAGAATATGCTGTTGTAGCTTGGCAACCATTTCCAATGCTCAAAGCATAATTTCCTGTTGCATAAGCAGAGTAACCAATTGCAATGGCGTTTCTAGCTGTAATATAGTCAGTTGGTGGTCCAAATTTATTTGAATTTGCTACAGCAAAAGTACCAATTGCTATATCATTTAGACCATAAGCTTTAACATTTCTACCAAGAGCAATACTGTATGTTCCAATATTATTTGCGTCCCAATATGCAGTTTTAGTAGAACTTACTTCAGGGTCTTCAATATCATTATCATCATGCGTAGTTGGGTTGGCAGTATTATCTAATGCCCCCGCTCTAAATGCAGCTTTTTCAGGTATCCACATCATGCGTGTTCCAGCTCCTGAAGTTGGTGTGCTTCCAGTAGTTCCATTAAAGAGTATAGAACCATTTGTTACTTGTAATTTGGCAGTTGGAGCAGTATTATTTATTCCTACATTACCATCTTGCAAAAAAGTAACTTTGGTTTTTGGGTCTTCATTTCCTAATACTTTTTCATCACCAGATCGAAAATTAAGCTTTCCAGTTTCATGTTCGATAAACCAACTTACTAGTGGATAATTCATTTCATCTTTTGGGTATGGTACAGTTCCAAGTGTTGAATAAAGTCTGATTTGAGGAACATGAATAGCAGTAGCACTATGAGTTATAGATACTTTGCCCAAATTGAAATCCCAAAGTCCACAATTAATATCTAATGTTCCAAAAGGAGAGGAAGTACCAATACCAACTTTTCCAGTTTCACTAACTCTCATTTTCTCAATATTGTTTGTTTTAATTACAAGTGGTACATCGTTTTTTGTACCAAGCCAGTTTGTAGGAGCAACATTGTCATTGCCAATTAACTTCCAGTAGCATATTTCAGCACAGTCTGTCTCTGTTAAATTGTTATATTGTGTTATAAAAGTATTGTTTGGGCTACCCATCATACCAGTAAAAGTACAGCCAGTTGAACCACCAATACATAAACCAAAAGTATGATGATGAATGACATTACTTATTTTATATGTATATTGTACAGAGCCACCAGTCTGAGTTGTATCATATCTTGAAATAGTGTAGTCATTACTTGTGCATGAGTCATCACATGCTTCAATTACATCTCCAAATTTTTTAATACATTTGCTGTCAATTATTCTTATATCAAAGCTCGTTGGACTATTTGAAATTTGAAACAAATTAAATGCTCGTTTCAAAAGGAAAGTATGGGCATTATTTAAATAGTTTACCAAATTAAAGCCAATACAAGAAGTATCTATTTTCATACTTACTATTTGGATTTCTTTATTATTAGTTGGACAATCTCTGAACTTAATTATTAGGCTAGACTTACAATTATTGGAATCATTCCCAACTTCTTCATTGAATGACTTATATTTCCAGTCCGTAGAGCAAAGTGAACAGTTTGTATCAGCTTTTGCCTCATTTAACCCACTTATAAACATTAACATAAGTATTATTCCAAATGTTAATGATTTGATATATATACGTAACCTATATATATATATATGTACTTAGCTGTTTTACTTGAATTCTTCATAATGTCTCCTTAAAAACATTTTCAAATTAATACAAAATATCACTTTGTCAAATTACAAAATAATTTGTAAATACAAAGGGATATTTTGTAGGAAATGTAAATGATTTTCCCAATATTTTGCAAACAAATTCAAAATGGTTTGCAAGGTGCTAGATAGTTTATATATAATTTTGTACAAACCCTTTTTCCAAACTATTAATATTTTTTGATTTGAAATAAACAAAATGTCATAAAGATGTCCGACATCTCAAAGGTGTCCGACATCTCAAAGGTGTCCGACATCTAAAGCAAAATATACCCTGAAATAAATTCAGGATGACAGAAGAAAAAAGCATAAAAAACGCTAAATCAC
>JAPLFM010000180.1:0-7052 GCA_026390675.1 Candidatus Kapaibacterium sp.
ACTTTCACTACTACAGTTTGGGATGTTTATTACCAATGGTATAAAGAAACTCCAACTGGGTTTGTTGCTTATAATGCTCCCGTTATCAATGGAAGTAGCTTGACTTTTCCTGCTTTGAAAGATTCTATGGCTGGTGCTTACTATTGTAATGTTTGGGCTACAGATAGAGCATTCCCTTTTACGTCTACACTTGTTCAAACATCTCAAATAAGAGTAATAAGTATTTTACAAGGGACTTCTATTACAGAACAACCAATGAGTATGTTTGGAAATGTTGGTGAAACTCATCACTTAACTTTCAAATCACATGTTTATGGAACTTATGGCAATGCACCAACTTATGCTCCAACTGTTCAATGGTTTAGAGATACTATTAGAGCTGTGGCACCAAACATTGGTAAATTAGATACTGTTGTTTTAGTTGATAATTCAGTTTATGACGGTACAAAATCTAGTATTTTGTCTATTATGATTGATAATTCAAAAAGATTCGGAAATTATTGGGCAACTGTTTCTGGTCAATGTGGTGGAGCAACTACTGCAAAAGCAAGTATTCAAGCTTTCCCTACTGTAACTATTAATACTCAACCAAAAGATGCATCTGCTTGTGATGGAACTGAAGTTATGTTTAATGTTGCAGCTTCTTCATCTAATAGTTCAAGTATGACTTACCAATGGTGGGCTAATGGTTCTAAGTTAGCTGATCAAACTAATCCTAAGATTTCTGGTTCATCTTCAGCTACATTAACTTTAAAAGCTGTTGCAAATGTTACTAATATCAAATGTCAAGTTATGACAATTGATGGATTAGCTTCAGCAATATCAAATACTGTTAGCTTAACTAAAAATGATGCTCCAATGATTTCTTCTCAACCATCTGGCACAATTAGTGTACAAAGTGGAAAACCGTTGGTTATTGCAGTTGGTGTAGTAAGCAATGCTTCTAATACAATTTCTTGGAGTAAAAACAATGCACCAGTTGCTGGACAAACTTCAGCAACATTATCTATTGCTTCTGCAACTACTTCTGATGCAGGTCAATATGTTTGTGTAGTTACTAATGGCTGTGGTGTTGTTTCATCATCAGCTTGTACAGTTACAATTGCTTTGATTCAAGATTTCACTTCTGTAGAAGAACTTGATATGAACTCTTTAGGATTGCACGAAACTACTCCTAATCCAACTAATGATGTAACTAATATTAGCTTTAATTTAACTAATTCATCAAATGTTAAATTAACTATATCTGATGTTTATGGTAATCAAATAGCAACTTTGTTTGAAGGTATGTCTAACTCTGGTATAAGAAACTTTAGTTTCTCAGGTAACCAGTTCAACTTAAATTCAGGTGTATATTTTGTTACTTTATCATCTGCTGGAATGAATCAAACTAAGAAATTTACTTTAGTTAAGTAATTTCGTAGGTTTACTTTTTACTGAAGTATTCCAGTTAAAACAATATGAAAAAGCTATCCCTGATTTGGGATAGCTTTTTTTATTTGCTTAACATTTACATAATGTATAAATTGTATTAACATTATGCACAAATAAATTAAAACTAATGAAAACTTTAATTATTGCTTCCATTTTAATTTTCACACTTATTGCTTGTGGAGATTCAAAAAAAGATTATGATAAATTTATGAATACTTATAGTGAAGTATTGTTAACTAGAGAATTAATTTTAGATTCAGTTGTTGCAAATGCAAAGGTAAAAGAGATCATGATTAAAAATGGCTACACTTTAAATAGTTTTAAAGAAGAAATGTTTAAACTTGCTAAAGATAGAGAATCGTTTAAATCTGGAATTGATTCATTAAGAACTAAAATAACTAAAAAAATAGATTACTATAATAATCAAATCAAGAAAGATACAATCAAATAATCAAGAATAGTGGTTTATTGTTTTGTATCCCAATCTACGCATTTTTGAGAGAAAATTTTCATCGAATTAAGTTCTAAAGCAATAAGATATCCCAAATCCTTTTCTAAGTTTGAATAAACACAACCACCATCGAGCATTATTCTATCTTCAGTAATACTTTTATAAGCTTTACTTAGAGAAACTGGAGTGTGTCCAACAATTATTCGTTTTCCTGAAATTTTATTTTTTTCAACAGTCTGATTTCTAATCCAAGCCATCCGAGAAGAATCTGAAAGTGGGTCATCTAGTGAAAAATCTAAACCACCGTGTACAATGATAAATTCATCTAAAGCAATGTAATTCTTTAAAGACCTAATATAATCTAAATACTTAGGCTTAATATCTCTTGGGTTACTAACTTTAAAGCTAGTCAGAGTTGATCTTCCACCAGCTCTTAACCATTCTTCAAAAGCTTTACTATCATTAATTGATTCTAAAAGCATTATCTCATGATTACCAATAATTGATTCTACTTTAAAACCCATCTGTATAAGTCTAATTATTTGTTTAATTACTTTTTTAGATCTTGGTCCTCTGTCAATAAAATCACCAAGAAAATACAAATAGTCTTCTTGAGTTACGTTTAAAACTTCAAATAAAAGTTTGTTCAAAGTTTGAGAACATCCGTGAATATCTCCAATAATAAATCGTCTTGTGTTCATAAAAAAATAAAAATATTGAAATTAAGATTTATGGTTTGACAAATTTAAAATTAAATTTCTTAAATTTGTAAGATTTATATTTATATTTCTAAAAAAGAGTGAAATGAGAGATAAATACGTAGCTGTGATTGGATTAGAAGTTCATGCTCAATTACTTACCAAAACTAAAGCATTTTGCAGTTGTATCAATGAATATGGTGGCTTACCTAATACTCAAACTTGCCCAGTTTGTCTTGGAATGCCAGGTTCTTTACCAGTACTAAATAAAATGTTAGTCGAATATTCTATAATGATGGGGCTTGCAACAAATTGTAAAATTAGGAAACATTCTAGATTTTCAAGAAAAAATTATTTTTATCAAGATTTACCAAAAGGTTATCAGATTACTCAATATGATGATCCAATTTGTTATGATGGTTATGTTGAAATTGAAAAGGAAGAAGGTTTAAAAAGAATTAGAGTTAATAGAATTCATATTGAAGAAGATACTGGAAAATCAAATCATGATTTAGATATTGATACTTTAGTAGATTTGAATAGGGCAGGTGTGCCATTAATAGAAATAGTTACTGAGCCAGATATTGCATCAGCTGAAGAAGCTTATAAATATCTAACTCAAATAAAAAATAGCTTGATATATTTGAATATTTGTTCGGGTAACATGGAAGAAGGTGCATTGAGATGTGATGCAAATATATCTGTAATGCTTAAAGGTGCAGATAAATATGGCACTAGAGCAGAAGTTAAAAATATGAACAGCTTTAGAAATGTAGAAAAAGCAATTGAGTATGAAGTAAACAGGCAAATTGAAATAATTGAAAATGGTGGTTCGGTAGTTCAAGAAACTAGAATGTGGGATGGTGCTAAAAATATAACAAAATCAATGAGATCAAAAGAAATGGCTCATGATTACCGTTACTTTCCAGAACCTGATTTACTTGGAATTGAAGTTAGTGATGAATGGAAAGAAACTCTGAAAAGCAAACTTCCAGAACTTCCATTAGCAAAAAAAATAAGGTTTGAAACACATTATGGTTTAAACAAACGTGATGCTGGAATTTTAACCGATGATATTTCGATAGCAAAATATTTTGAATTGGCTTGTAGTGTACTTATTATAAAAAATGAAAGAAGGTACAAGTTAATTAGTAATTGGATTCAGTCTGATGTAATGAGATTAATGAGTGAAAAATCGGTAAACATAGTAGAATTGAATTTAAATCCTACCATTATATCTCAATTGTCGGATTTAAGTGATGATGGAGTAATTTCTAATAAAATTGCAAAGGAAATTTTTATAGAAGCTATTTCTTCAGGTAAGCTACCAAATGATATTGTTAATGAAAAGGGTTTGAAACAGCTATCAGATACAACTTTAATAGAAGAAATAGTTGTTAAAGTAATTGCTTCTAATCCTGAAACATTAGAAAAATACAAATCTGGGAAAACCAATTTTATGGGATTTTTTGTTGGTCAGGTATTAAAAGAAACTAAAGGACAGGCAAATCCACAAATTGTTTCAGACTTAGTAAAGAAGCATTTGGAAAGTTAAAATTTATATTGTAAAAAACATTTAATAGAATTAATAAATCATTTGGAGTTTAAAGAAAATGGCAAAAGCTGTTAAAAATAGAGAAGTAAATAAGCCAGCAAAAATAAGTGCTAAGCTTACATCAAAAGCTATCCCTAAAAAAGGTGAAGCTAAATCTAATAATCTTCCTAAAGTAGTAAAGCCTGTAGAAACTAAAAAAGTAGAAGTAATAAAACAAAATAACGCTGTAATACAAAAGGTTAAAACTAAAGAAGCCTCTAAAATTCAAAAAGTTGTCTTGGCAAAAGATACGAAAGCAAAGTCACTTGTAAATGGGAAAGTGAAACAAGTTACAATGAGTTACGGTGGAAAGGATGTTAAAGTAGATTTGTATTCTAAGTTTGATTTCCAAGGTTTTGATAAAGCTACTATTATGAAATGGTATAAACTAGAGCATTTAGGTAGAAGACTTGATGAAAAAGCTGCTTTGTATTTGAAAATGGCAAAAGGTTGGTCATACCATGCACCATTCGCTGGACACGATGGTATTCAATTAGCATTAGGTCAAGTATTTAGAGCAAGTAAAGATTTTTTGTTCCCGTATTATAGAGACTTTTTAACTTCTCTTTCAGCTGGTTTAACACCTGAAGAAATTATACTAAATGGACTTTCTAAGGAAACTGATGTTGCTGGTGGCGGACGCCATATGAGTAATCACTTTGCAAAACCATCTGTAAATGTTCAAAATGTATCTTCTTGTACTGGGAATCACTCATTACATGCAGCAGGTTTGGGTAGAGCAATTAAGAAATATAATGGCGATGAAGTAGTATTTTACTCAGGTGGGGAAAGTGCTTGTGCTGAAGGTTATTTTTTTGAAGCTATTTCAGCTGCTGATTTTGATAAGTCTCCTGTTATATTCGTAATCCAAAGTAATAAATTTGGAATTTCTGTGCCTTTAGAAGAAGTAACTACAAATCAAAATGTTTCAGATAACTTTAGAGGCTTTTCCAATCTTAAAATATTAAACTGTGACGGATTAGATCCATTTGATTCTTATCGTGTTTTACAAGAAGCAATTAAATATGCGAAATCTGGTAAAGGTCCAGCAATGGTTCATGCAATATGTGATAGAATAGGCTCTCATTCAAATTCAGATAATCAAGAAAATTACAGAACAGAAGAAATACGTTCAGCAATGTATAGGAGAGATCCATTACTTCAATTTAGATATCACGTTTTAAATAGTAAATTAGCTACTTTGAAACAACTAGAGGCTATTGAAGAAGATAATAAGCAAGAAATCTTTGCAGCCGCTGATAAAGCTGAAGCAGCTCCTACTGCTAATGGAGCTAGTTGGCCTGAATTTCTATACCCAGAACCTTATGTTAAAATTAGCGATAATACAGAATCAGCAATAGATCCTAATGCACCTCAGCTAACTTATTTGGAAGGTATTAACTATGCATTAAAACAAGAATTTAGAAGAAACCCTAATACGTTTATGTGGGGCGAAGATATTGGAAAAGGCGGTGTATTCAATGTTGTTAAAGGTATGCCTCAAGAATTTACTAAAAATAGAGTATTTAATGCGCCTATTGCTGAAGATATGATTGTTGGAACAGCTAATGGATTTTCAAGATATAGAGATGATATTAGATTAGTAATCGAAGGTGCTGAATTTGCTGATTATTTTTGGCCAGCGATGGAGCAATATATCGAGCTTGCTCACGAATATTGGAGAACTAAAGGTCAGAACTCTCCAAATGTTACTTTAAGACTAGCTAGTGGTGGTTATATTCAAGGTGGTTTATACCACTCTCAAAACTTGGAAGCTACTTTATCTACAGTTCCAGGCGTTAGAATAGTACAACCAGCCTTTGCAGATGATGCTATTGGCTTGATGAGAAACTGTGTAAGATCAAAAGGACCATCAATGTTTTTAGAACCAAAATATCTTTACAATTTCAAACATGCTATGGGCCCTACTCCAGATGATAATTTTATTATACCATTTGGTAAAGCAAAACGTAGAAGAGAAGGAAGTGATATTACGATAGTATCTTATGGTACAGGTGTTCACTTGTCTATGTTTGCAGCCGAAGAAGTTGCAAAAGAAAATAATATTAGTGTTGAAATTATTGATTTAAGATCTTTAATTCCTTGGGATAAGGAGATGGTGTTAGAAGCTGTAAAGAAAACTAATAGAGTTATTGTAGTTCACGAAGATAGAGTTACAAGTGGATTTGGTGGTGAAATTGCTTCAACTATTACTGAGCATGCTTTTAGCTATTTAGATGCACCAATTTTAAGAGTTGGTTCTAAAGATGTTCACGTTGGATTTGCTAAAGCGTATGAAGAAGCAATTTTATTAAATGTTAAAGATGTGAAAGCTGCAATAATTAAAACTGTAAACTATTAATGTCAAGTGTAATTAAAAGTGTGTAAATTACTTGACACTTTTATTTAACAATCGGACATTTTTGTAAATAATTTAGCTTTTTAGTAAAAAAAGTTTAATCCCGTGTAATCAATTGTTGGTTATTCGGGATTGACTTTATATATTTGTATATGGTAAAGTGGATAATCCCCACTTTGTTTTGTCGTATTAAGTGATTATTGTTAAATATATTAATTCCCAAGTACTTAAAATGAGTGAAAAAGAAGAGTTGATTGACGAAGAAGAAGAGTTTGAATCTAATGAAGAAGCTACTGGTACAGGGCCTTTTCAGCAATTTGGTAGAACTGCAGGTATAATATTATTAGCAGTTTTGGTTTTAGGTGGAGGTATTTTCTACTGGAAATATCAATCTTCAGAAAACACTAAAAAAGCAAATATTGCTTTAACTCGCATACTTCCATTATATGAAATGAATGATTATGCAAGATCTTTAAATGGTGATCAAAGTATATTGGTTGGTAATCAGCCTCTTAT
>JAPLFM010000180.1:7113-37776 GCA_026390675.1 Candidatus Kapaibacterium sp.
CAAAATTGCATCTTTATATACTGCTAATTGTTTACTAAATACAAATAAATCAAAAGAAGCAGTAAGCTATTTTAAAAAAGCATTAGATGCAGAATCTAAATTAGTACTTATGGGTGCTAATGCAGGTTTAGGTGTATGTAATGAAAATGAAAATAACTTTGCCGAAGCTGGTGAAGCTTACGAAAAAGCATCTGAATTAACTGACTTAGATAACTTTAAAGCTAAATATGCTCTTTATGCTGCCTTATGCTTTGAGAAATCAAATAATAAAGAAAAAGCGATAAAGCTTTTTAAATCTGTTTTAGGTATTGGACCAATGTCCGAGTTTGCTGGTAGCGCTAAATCTGGCTTAGTTAGGCTTGGCACAATTATTGACTAGTCTTTGTTTGTTAATTATATATAAGAAGATTATGATAAAATATAAAGAAAATAAATTTAAGTTTTTAATTAATAAAATTTTGTTAACTGGAGGTATTATGCAACGATTTTTTCGTTTGTCTCTATTGGTAGCTTTTTTTGCACTGCTGATCACATCGGTCGGTTTTGCTCAAAAGCCCCAAGTTTATGTATCGGGTAAACTCGCCCGCAATGATGTTAGGATATTCCAAAAGGATTCTTCATACATCTTTAATAATGAGTATGTAGTAGCTGGAACTCTAATTATAGAGCCGGGTACTGAAGTTTATTTCTATCCAAATGGTCGTTTACTAGACTCAATTGGTGGTCGTATTATAGCTGATGGTGATGCGAAAGCAACATACACAGCTAAACCAGGAACTGCAACTGGTTATAATCCAATCGCTGGTGGTGATTTAGTTGAAAATCCAAATAATTGGACTGGATATGCGGATTTGAGATATTTTGGTTATACTGGTGGTGCCGCACCATCTGCAACAATATCTACAATTACTACTACTACAGTAGGAGAACAAACAGTTCATCCTACAAGATACAATTGGATATTTAATGTTGTACTTGATACAGTTTCACGTAAATTAAGAAATTTAAATTATGATGGAAGCACATTTGACGACAATGGAAATCAAACTGCATTTAATACTGCAAGACATATTATAATTCCTTTTGAAAAAGCATTGATGTTTCAAGCTTCAAGAATGTTTTTAGATCCATCAACTGATGCAAATTTAAATAACAGACCTTGGTTAAGATTGAAAGTGAATACAAACACAAATACAAGTCCTGATATTGTAAGTGGTAAAATTAAATTTTACGGACAACCTGAAAATAACTTTTCTAAAGAATGGGGACATATTATTGTTCTTCCAGGTGCAAGAACTGCATTTTTTAGAAATTGCTCTTTTGAAGGATTTAGAAAAGATACTACTGTAGATAGATTACCTTATTTTAGTTCAAATACTGATGGTTTGCTAACTGCAGATAAAAACTTATGGAACAATTATAATAATACATTAAAATCATTATCAAATGGTAGTGGTGGTGTAATTACTACTTTTTCTTCTAGAACTTGGATTTTGAATTGCCAATTTAGCAATAATAGATCTTTTGTTCGTGGTGGTGCTCTTCAAATATTGCAAGCTCCGGGTAATTTCCCTGGTGTAATGGTAGGTTCGGCTAATCCTAATACATATAAAATATTAGGTGATGAATTTACTGGTGGTTCTTTGGTTGCAGCATTGGGTGAATATGCAGTTAATAAGAATCCTAATATCACAAATAGAAACGGTCAAGCTTCTGAAATTTTAACTAACGCGCTTACTCAAATACCTAGAATTGAATTAAGCGATGAAGTTTTAGGAGTTGATGCTTACGGTTCAAATGATAGAGAACGTGCTGCTTGGGATGATGCTCGTGTAGCTGCTTACTTAGGTCACTTTAGAAATATGACTTTTACTAATAATAAAGCACAATTAAATAATACAGGTCAAATTTCTGTTGGTACACCTCCTGTATCAATTTGGAAAGATAAAACAACTGAAAATGCAAGTTTAAACCAAAACTATGGTAACGTAGCTTTTGGTGGTGCTATTTATATTTCTAGCAACAATACTGTTTCTGGTTCTATTAATCCTTTAAATGTTGGACAAGAAGAATACAGAAAAATTGAAATTGGACTAGGTATAAACAATAGTTTAAATATCGGTGGTTCAATAGTAAACTTTTTAAATCCAGATTCATTTACTGCAACTGGTAATGAAGCAAATAATTATCAACCAACTGGTAGTACATTAGGTGCTCGTGGTGGTGCTATTTATGTAGGTAAATATACTTCTTTAATAGTAGCTGGTAATTTTACTTCAAATAAAACTCAAGTTCCTAGAATTGAATTAGATTTGGATGGTATTGGAACTACACTTGCTTCTTACTCAATGGGTGGAGCTATCTATACTGATGGTTCTTTTGCTAGATTACAAGTTGTTGGTGGATCATCTAGAGATGTAATTAACAATACAACTTTGTTTTCAAAAAACAGTTCTGGAGCTGGAGGAGCTATCTTTGTTGAAGGTTCATCATCATTTACTGCTTCACCATCTTTACAACACGTAATACTGTTGTTCAAGGTGCTGGTGGTGTTGCTAATGGTGAATTAATTGGTTATGGTGGAAAATATCCTGTACTATTTAATGCTAATACTTCTGGTTATTCTGGTGGTGCAATAAGCATTCATATAGCTGGTGCATTACCTCTTACACCATTTTTTAGAAATGTTGAATTTACAAGAGCATTGTTTCAAAACAATATGACAGGTAATGCTGTTGCTTCTAAAAATATCCCTGATATTAGAGGTGGTGGTGCTGTTTATTCTTTAAACTCAAACGTAGGTTTGGTTAAAGGTGTTGAATTTACAAATAATACTACATCGAATGGTAATGGTGGAGCTTTAACTTTGGTTCACCCTGATAATTCACAACGTAGATTTTTCGTTTCTGATTTAGATGTTGTCAATTATGATCCAACTTTATTGGTTCCGGCTTCATATACATCTAATAATGCTGCATTTATAAAAGATGGAACTGTTAATTACTTAGCTGATGCTAGAATGTTAACTCGTTTTATTAATAACAAAGTTTCTGCTGATGCAGCTACATTGGCATCACAAAGTGGTTCTGGTGTAACTCAAGTTAGTGGCGGAACAGTTAAAACTCAAGATGAAATTAGAGGTACTTATTGGAATGATGACCAAACTGGTTATGGAGTAGGTACTAATGGTTTAATTATTAAATTTACAGATGGTGGAAATACTTGGCAATATTTAAATTCTGGTGTAACAAGTACTTTAAATAAAGTTGTATTTACTACTTCTAATACTGGTTATGTTGTTGGTAATTCTGGTATATTGTTAAAAACTACTAACTCTGGTGGTACTTGGAATCCAATAGTTGTTGATGCTTTAACAACTCCTGCACCTATTGTTAATACTGCACATTTTACAGATGTTTATTTTGTAGGTACTCAAAACGGATATGTAACAACTGATAATGGTTATGTTGTAAGAACAACTGATGCTTTTGCTACAGCTTCTATAGATAACCCAACTCAACAAACAACTGCTTTAAATGGCGTTAGTATGGTTTCTGATAAAATTGGTGTTATGGTAGGTAATGGTAGAACAATTTTGCTAAGAAGTGATGTTCCTCCAACTTATTCATTAAAGGTTTCTCCAGTTAATCCTAATTTAAATGGTATTCATTTTGTATCAACTACAAGAGGATATGCTGTTGGAAATAGTGGAACAGTTTTACGTACAACAAATGGTGGTGTTGATTGGACTGTTTTAAACCCTGGAACAACTTCTAGTTTTATGGCAGTACAATTCATAACAGCAACAAAAGGATTTATTGTAAGTAATAGTGGTGCTGTATGGTCAACAAATGATGGTGGTGATACTTGGACAAATGCTAGTGGTACTTTAACATCTAATGGTTTGAATGATATTAACTTTGTAAATAACAATGTTGGTTTTGCAGTTGGTGTAAAAGGAACTGTAATTAAAACAATTGATGGTGGAACTACTTGGAACAATGTTGGTCCTGTAAGTTCTGGAGTAGTTGATATAAATAGAATCCACAAAGGTACAGGAAATCCTGGACTACCAGAAAATGGTGTTGGTCTTGGTGGAGCAATTTATTTATTAGATAAAGTATCTACTGATAGAATTGGTAGAGCTGATTCAGTACAATTTAATCGTGTAAGAATTCAAAATAATACAGCATACACTGGTTCTGCTATTTATTCTGATAATTATGATATGAAATTAATTTTCAACAGATCTTTAGTAACTGGTAATACTGCAACTTCATCAGTTGGTGTTGCTCAAAATACTATTAAAGGTCCAGTTGTAAGAGATGGCGCTGGTGTAATTACTGAAAATAAAGCTTCTTCTGATTTAGTACCAACTACAATTTATGGTGAAGTACAAGGTCCATTACCTGCTAGTATTTTCTCTGAAGCAGCAAACTCTATTTACAATAACAATGCTAAATTTTTAATTAGATTACCAGATGCTCCAAATACTAAAGGTGCTCTTGGTGGTACTGGTATTGGTCTTGGTGGTACTGATACTTTACGTGGAAACTATTGGGGTTTAACTGAAGCTAATGTTAATGTTGAAGTTCAACATACAGTTGGTGGATTTGGTTTTACAACTCAAGAAACTTTCTTTGTAGATGCTAATGGTACAACTGTTATGGCATTTACTTCAGGTACAACTACAAATTTAACAAATCAAGGTCCATTTGAATCAATGGGAAGCTATAGCTACAAAGCTATTCCTTTAGCAAATGGTGCTACAGAAGATTTAGTAGCGGCTAACACTATTCCTGAGAATTTATTGTTCTCTGGTAAAATTTACGATTTGTATGATAAAGGAACTGACGTTAAAACTGCTGATTATTCAAAACGTAGAATGTCTCCTATTGAAGATTTCGCAGTTGGTATTCCAACAAGTTCAAGAACATTTACAAATGCTCTTTTACCTTCTTATCAAAAATATGTTAGAAGATTTGTTAGAGATCCTTATGTAGCTGAAGCAAAAGATAAAAATGGTAATTTAATGTTCCCATGGATATCTGCAATTCAAGCTGAATGGAAAACTGATGAAACTGGTAATAGTTATCACCCAATTGGTTACCCACTTTGGTTAGAAACTAAAGTTAACTATGATGGTATTGCAGAAGTAAGTAATAATGATCCAAATTTATTAAACGAAACTGTTTACTTTGTAATTAACCAAACTACTGGTGATTTCATTCGTACTAATATGAGACAAGTATCTGAAGATGCTCCTTTTAGAGAAACATTCAGATCTAGAGTTGAACTTGTTCCTGATTCTTCAAGTAGAGCTGCAAATACTTTTGTACGTAGAACTGCTGAAGGTTTAGCTAATTTTGGTACTGGTAGCGATTTATTAAAAAGCTTAAAAAGATCTGCAACTAATGAAGATAAATCAGCTTTACAAGGTAGAAAATACGATGAAGCTGGTACTAACTTTGCAACAGATCCTAACTTACTTTCAAATAAACCAACATTTGCTGGAAAAGCAACATATTTTGCTGGTGAAAGATACAGAGCATTACCAGTAAATATTGGTGACAAAATTCAAGTTATCTCTCGTTCAGCTTTATGGAACCAAACTTTACTAAATGCTGATAATGGTTCAATGACATTTACAGTAACTAATTCTACAATGCCTCCTTTATTTACTGGTAATGTAATCAAATTGCAAAAAGATACAGTAATTAAAGTTGTACCTTCTGAATTACCTTCAAAACGTGCTTTAGGTATTCCAGATACAATTAAAATTGTTGAATTGTTACATAGAGTTGCAGTTACTGAAGATAGAAACTATCCTGTTTCAAAAGGAACATATAGTTCTACTACTACAGCTGTTACAGCTGGTCGTGGTACAGATTCAATTATGACAATTACAGCTAAAGATACTAATAAATTTTATGATCCAAGAGCTTTAATTAATCCAAATAAATACACTCAATTGACATATACTTGGTCAGTTGATCCTGCATCTGGATTAAATAATTGGTTAGGTGCTGATACTGTTGTAGCTTCTGTTCCTAATAGTGCAGCTACACAAAACCCTAGAGATTTGGCTTTAGGATATATCAAACTTAAAGGTAGAGCAATTAATCCTTATGTAGTTCCTGGTGGTGAAAATGTTACTGTAACTGCAGCTAACTATCCTCCTAATTACAGAACTATATATGCATTAAGAGATGCAAAAGCATCAGGTTCTATTACAATAACTGATGAAGAAATTAGTAAATTTATTAATTTGTACAGTACTTACTTGCATGCACCACAATATGATGGTCCTAATGCAAGATTTTTACAACAAGATACAGTAGATGTTGGAAGAAACTTTGTTTCTACTTACAACTTCAAAATAAATGTTGTAGATAGTATTCCAAGCATATTAGATGAAAATACTACTCCTTCGACTATTACGAAACCTGGATTTACTAGTGATACATTGGTTGTTTACCAACCGACTGTTTTCACTTGTGATAAAACAGCTGATGGTAGATTGAAAGCTAATGTTACTGATAAATTAAGATTCCAAATGGATTTAAATACTGATGATGAATTAGAAGATTTCTGGGCTGAAAAAACTAAAGGTTGGGCTTTCCCTTATGGAAGAACTGCTTATGGTTTCTTGAATCTTACAAATCAAGGTGGTTTAACTGATGTTGATACTACATTTGTATGGAATGCTGTAACAAATAAATACGAAGTGATATTAAATCAATCTAAACCTTTCTGGATGGAAGGTTCTAATTTGAAACGATATGCAACAGATACAACTGTTGATAAATTTGGACAAGATTTTAGTACTAGTGGTAAATTAAATGTTCGTATTGACGCTGCTTTAGCATTGCAATACTTAACTCCACTTAATGCTACTAATGGTGCTTTGAATACAGATACTTCTTTCACTGTAGTTATTAATGATGGTCATAGTGGTTTAACTCGTAAGAAATTTGATTTGTTTATCAATTTCCAACCTAAAATCACTACAACTAGTTTACCAGCTGCAAAAGAAGATTTTGACTATAACCCACAATTGTTAGATTCAAATCGTATGATTAAAGTTGTAGATCCAAACTTTGGACAAAAAAGAAGTTTCGAATTGATCTATTCTTCTTATGCTAGCAATACTATTTCAAAAGATCCTTGCTATTCTGAAGCTGGAGTTTGGGATGTAACTACATTAAAAGTAACACCACAATGGTTGAAAATTAACCCAGATAATGGATTACTTTATGGTAAACCTGGTATTAAAGATGCACCTGCTTCTGAAAAAGTAGTTGTATTAGTTAGAGATGCTGAAGGTTTAACAGATTTGAAAGTATTAGATTTAAGAGTTGACTCTACTTCACATGCTCCTTCACTTGCTGCTGCACCTAGTGTTAGCTGTATTGATTTGAAATCTACTTATACTGATTCTTTGACAGTTATTGATTTAGATTTAGAAAGAGATCCTAATAAAGCTCCAAGTCCAGAGACTTTGACTTTAACAGTTGTATCTCCTTCAGGTCTTGCTATTGAACCAGCTAGTATTTCAGGTCCACGTAATAGAAAAGTAAAAGTATCAATTAAATCACTTCCTGGATTTAATCCTCCAAGAGATAATGATGGTAAAATTACTATTAAAGTTGCTGTAAGTGATGGTATTACTACTGACATTTTAACTTATAGATTGAAAGTTTCTGATGAATCTAGATTTGTTAGTAGAATTACTGTTAAAAATTCTGAAGGTGGACAACAAATTCTTGAGTGGGGAACTGCTGAGAAAAATGTAACTACTGGTGACGGTACTGATAACTTTGCAATCGGTAGATTAGATTCTAACTATTGTGAATATGAATTACCTCCATACCCAACTACAGATATATTTGATACAAGATGGACAATACCTTCAACAAATGGTACTGTAAGAAACATATATCCAAGTAATGTAAATAAAAATCAAATTTATTTTGCACAAATTCAACCGGGTGATGTTCAAGGTAGTGGTTCTAAAGTTTATCCAATTAGAGTAAATTGGGACTTGACAACTGTACCTGCAGCTAGTGATAAAACTAAAAATCCTACAGGTGCTACTTGGTACCTAAGAGACGCTTTATCTAATGGCTCTTTGTTTAATGTAAACATGAATACTGGTGATGCAAGATTTATTAATGGTTTTGTTGGAACAAAAACAGGTAACAACTATGAATTACAAATAAACAATACATCTACGAAAGCTTTTGTTATCTATCAAGATTGGAATAGTGATGTGGCTGAATCAGGTATTACTTATGGAAACAAAATTAATACAGTTTCGCCAAATCCTGTTTCTAATGAAGCAATGATTAACTTCGAATTATCTACTCTTAGTTTAGTAAAAATAGAAGTTGTTGATATCTTAGGTAATACTGTTGCTACAATAGTTAATGGACAATATGCTCCAGGTCAATACAATATTCAATGGTTTGACGCTGATAAATTATCTACTGGTTCATATATAGTTAAAATGACTTCTGGTATTAATACAGATTCATTCCCTGTTAATGTTGTAAAATAATTTAATATAATGGGTCTTCAAAATGAAGGCCCATATTAAATCTTGAAAAGAAATAAATAATTAAAAAATATCGGAGATTAAGTAATGAAAAATAAATTAAGTATGGCTTTGCTTTTGATGCTCACGGTGATGATTTTGTCACAGACATCAATAGCTCAAGTTTACAGTGATTATGACACTGTTAGAGTTGTAAAAGGTTCATATGTTCCTATAACTCCAGGAAGTTCTGGGACTACAAAGTTGTTATCAAGTGAGTTTTTTTTACCACCAAATTTTTTGGTTTCTAACTCAGATGATGGTTATAAAACTGTAAATTTACCGTTTCCATTTGAATTTAATGGTGATGTTTACAATACTGTGAATATATGTGTTAATGGTTTCGTAACATTTGCGGCACCTCAAACATTATCTCAATTCAGATCAACTGGTTTGTTTATAGATGATATAAATACATATGCAACAAATGTTATTGCTCCATTTTGGGGTGATCATAAGTATAGAAATGCTGCAGAAGCTGCTGCACCAAATACTTATAAAGAATCTGCAATATATACTAACACTGCTAATACTTCAACTACATTTTCTAAAAATGGAGTTGCAACTACACAAAAAGTGTTTACTATTGAGTGGAGAGATTTAAACGTAAATAAGAATATTAGTGATTTACAATCATCAATTGCAAATTTTCAATTAAAAATTTATCAATCAACTGATGAATTTACTAATCAAAGTGATTTTGAATTTTGTTATGGTACTGTTGGAGGTAATCTTTCAACTACTTTAACTACTGTTCATACTAAAAGTGCTTCAGTTGGTATTAAAGGAGAATTTGGCGATTTTGTAAATGCATTATACAATGATAAAACAACTGGACCTAGTAATCCTTATGCATTAGCAAAGACTTCAAATTCTTTGACAAATGAATGGACACCATCTGGATTTAACGATCAAAGACTGAGATTTAATGCTTTACGTAGATTTAGTATTGATGAATTCTGGGGTGATGGAGATGCGGATTTCTCTAAAGCTGAAGGAAGACCTCATTACAATTTTAGAAACAATCAAGGTAGATATGTTACTGTAAATGATGTTAGAACTATTTTAAGATCAGTTGCTAAGAAGTACCCTCTTGATTCTATAAGAAAAAGAGCTGCTTACCACGCTGATGTTGATCATAATGGACGTTTTTATTATGCAACAAGTGGTTCAATTACTACTAGAACAGATATTAAAAACAGAGATTTGAATTATGCTGATAATTTACCAGCAGGTATTACTTCAATTAAAAAAGTATTTTACCAAGCTAATGAATTTGATGCTTCTAAAATCTTAAACTTCTTGTCTGGTAAAATTCCTAGTTTGCCTTGGAGATATGATACTATTCCACAATATGGAAAACAAAATCCAGTTTCTGGACTTGCTACTGGTATTAAAATCGGTCAAGTTGATAATAGAAATGGTAATATGTTTGTACCAATTTATTTAAATGGTATCTCTAAAGGTGCTGTATCAACTAAGTTTGAAGTTAATGGTACTGTAGTAAATGTAACTAAAAATACTGATGATATGTTTTTAACAGAATTTGACAATTCATCTGTTGTAATAGCTGCTTCTGGTAACTTTAATGAAAATGAGCCTTTTGCTTTTGTAGAATATACTCCAAATTCAAATGGTGTAACTTTAAACGACATCGTATTTAATGATAATAAAGTCGGTTCTATAACTACAATTGAAGATTTGAATACTGCAAAAACAGAGTTCACATCTAACCCTAATCCATTAGTATCTGAAACTAAAATATCTTTCAATGTAACTGAAGCAGGTAAATATACTTTAGCTGTTTATGATATGATTGGTAATGTTGTAGCTGAATTGGCTAACAACAATTTTAGTGTTGGTAATTATGATTTTAACTGGGATGCTTCAAATGTACAATCAGGATTGTATGTTTGTAAATTAACTTCTAATAAATCTACTTTGATTAACAAATTAGTTGTTAAGAAGTAATTTGTATAAGATTAAATATTGGATAATAGGGCTACTATTTTTAACTAGTAGCCTATATTCAATGAATAAAAAAACTATACAAGTAAAAGTTGTAAATGAGCAGAAGGTAGATTTGTGTGGTAAAAAAAAAAAAAAAGAAGTAAGATTTTATATTTACCTTGGTAAAATGGAATTAAAAGATTCTTTACTTGGTTATAGCTTAAGAATTAATTACGACTCTACTGTCATTAAAATGAAAAGTTTTTTAAAAACTAATACTTTAACTTCGTTCTTTGATTACAGTGATTACAGAATTGTTCAAAAAGAAGGATATATTCAATGCTCAGCTGGACAAATAAATAATTTTTTTGTTCCTGTGTTTGGAGACTCTCCTTTAATAGCTTTTGCTGGTGAATTTATTGGTAATTGCAAAAATAATACAAATGTTAGTGTAGATTATATAGATTTTACTGAAGAATTTCAATGTAATTTAGATAGTTTAACACCTTATGTAAGTGCAAATATCGATGCAATAGTTCAAGATAAACCAGATAGAAAAGTAACTTTTAAGAATTTGAACGATACATTATTTACTAAAAAAGATTCAATTGTTGATTTGAATTTTAGTTTAATTGCAAATATTGCAAATAAGATTGAGAAAATGTCTTTTGATTATACAATAGATAATACTAAATTTGAATTTGTAAATGCATCTATAACTAACGATACTTTGTTTAAAATTAGTTCTTTAAATATAGTTAACAGTAACTATATAAAGTTTGATATATTAAAAAATTCAAATAGAGAACTTCAAAAACTAAACATTAATATCAAAATGAAATCGACTGGTTATGAAAGTGAATTTTGTTCAAATAAGCTATCTTTAAAAAGCTTAAATGAATGTGCATGTGTAACTGTGCTAGATAGTTCTATTCAATATATAGTTTCGACAAAAATAGTTGATACAAAAATTGATGAAAATGATGAGAATATTTTTTTTAAACAAACTTCTAATTTAATAATCTTAAATGATAATTGTATAGGAAGTAAAGTTGAAATAATAGATTACATTGGTAATGTGCTATATAGTAAGTATTGTGAAAGCAGTACAACAATTGAAATGAAAGATTTCTCAAATATTGTATTTTTGAGAATTTTAAAAGAAGGTAAAGTTGAAAACTTTAAACTTAAATTTGATTTAAAATAATTAATAGTTTCTAAATATAATAAGGTGTCCTCATGAAGGAAATTTTCACTAAACTAAACGGAATTCGTGCAATATTTGCTATGATTTTGTTGTTGCTAGCAATGACAAATACAGCTGATGTTTTTGCTCAGAATAAACGTCCTGTGCCTCCTAAGTTAAATCTTGTTGGTGGCGATGATAGCTATGATGTGTCGTGGTATCCAGACGGAAGAATATGGTTACCAACTGCATCAAATGGTACAAGAGAGTTCTTGTTACCAGTTTTTATTGATAACAGATGGTATTCTTATGTAACAGCTGGTGGCGGGTCTCAAGGTCAAGATACAATTATGTATTTTGCTGATCCAATTAAAAGTTTCCAGTTTAAGATATTGTACAATAAAAACAGTATTAAACCTGTTGGAGTACAAACTTCAGGACCTCGTCATGATCCTGATGGATTATCTAATAGCCCTTACGCATTAGATTACGAACCATTAGCCAATGGTTTTAATATTGAATGGTCTGACTCTAGTGATTTCTCATACACTACCTATCTTTTTGATACACCTACAAACGTAGATAGAGCAAAAGGTCGTGCAATTAGAATCGTTGGTACTTCGGATAAAGCTTTACCGAATACTGATGTTAATAGCCCAGAATACAAAGTATTGTTATATGTAAGATTTAGAGTTGTTCCAGCTACATTTGCAGATGCTGCAGAAGATGGTAACTCTCCAATGTACATTAGTAATGATACAATCAAATACAATGATTGGAATGTTACTACAGAACCTGCATTTTTCAAAATGAGAAAATACAATCCATTGGTTGAAACTCACTACCCAGATTTAGGTCCTCCTAAAAACTGGTCAAATGGTAGTCAAAACACTGTAGGTCTTGGTGGTATTCAAAACAAAGATGGTATAACGCCACAACCTCCTACAAATACATTGTATGGTAACATTTATGTAAAATATTCAGATAATTTACCTTCATTTGGCTTCAAAGCTGATAGAGGAATTGATATTAATGCTATTTTACCTACTGGAGTTGGACAAGCTGCACTTGATCAACCATATTATGAATTAAAAACTCCTATTACAGTTGACAATATTGTTGGTGCTCCTGAAGTAGCAACTAGAGAAATAGAAGTGTTAAATTCTACTGGAACTTCAAGATTGTTTGATATCACTATCGAATCTGATTCTCCTTGGTTAGAATTCCAAACTATTACTAAAGCTGGACTATCAAAAAGTCCTAATCCTATTCCTTCTTCTAGAAGATCAGGATATATTAACTGGCTTGACAATGGTATAGTTGGTACTAGAGATGATGAGTTGGGTAAAAACAATAATAAAGTTCCTGATGGAAAATTGTTTTTACAAGTACGTTGTGACCCATCTAAACTAACTGCAGGTGGAGCTGGCACTGAAAAAGAAGGTATTTATGTTGGTTATTTGACTTTCAAATCAAAATCATCACTAAATACAACTGTAAGAATGAAAATTACTTTCATTTACTTTAAAACTCCTTTAGAAGGTCGTCGTGCTAATACTGCTGCTGGTATTAAGTTAACTATCAGCAATTCTAGACAAGGTACTTCTGAATCTGCTTTACTTATTTTTGGTACTGGACCTAGAGCATCTATGAATGTAGATACTCTTTATGGTGAATATGCACCGAATTATGCTAACTTTATTACTAATTTAACGACATTTGGAGCAAGATTTTTCCCTAAAAAAGCTGATGGTACTAACTTGTACGAATTTGGTTTAGGTGATTTTGCTAAAAATGATGAAAACCCTCGTTCAGTATCAAGAGATATACGTAGCGATGAAGATTTACAAGAATCTATCATTTACAATGTTCAATTTAATGCCGGTGGAGATCAAAACTATCCTGTAACTTTATTGTGGGATACTCAAGATTTTCCAAATGGTGCTAATTTATTCATTAAAGACGATTTAAATGGTAAATTGTTCCCAGCTGTTGATATGAGAAATGCAACTGTATTAGGTCAAACTTTACGTTCTTTCATTATTCAAGATCCAAAAATCGATAGATTTAAAATTGAATATACTCTTGCTAAAGTAATTGAATATGTTGATGAAAAAGGTGATCCAATTATTCAAAAAGGTTGGAATTTACTTTCTTTACCAGTTAAATCTACAAATACCGATAAAAGCAATGTTTATCCTAACTCAATAAATAGACCTTACTATTTCTACTTAGGTGGATACCAAGAAGATCAAATTTTGAGAGCTGGTGTTGGTTATTTTATTAAATATGGTAACAAAGTTGATAAACAATTCTCAGGATCTGTAATTACTGAAATATCTCCAGCTTCTGGTGAAATCTACAAAATGTGGCCTGGTGATGCTGGTAAAGGTGGATGGAATTCAATTGGTTCATTATCATATCCTATATCTATTGGTAATATTGATTTTGAAAAATTTGGTACTACAACTCCTGATAAAAACTATACTATGAAATTTGGTGTTTGGGGTTATCAAACAAATAATGGTTACTATGAGGTTTCTGAAATTAGACCAGGTTTAGGTTACTTTATTAAAGTAAACACTGATGGTTATTTAATCATGAAAGGTCCTTTTAGAAAGAAAGACAATTTGGATGTTGCTAAGTTAGAAAAAGAAACTGTTTACAGTCAATCTACTGCAATCACTGTTTCTGATAACGGACAAAGTAATTCTACTATTTATGTTTCTAAAAATTCTGATTTAGAAGTAGCTAATTTTGAATTGCCTCCAGTTCCTCCAACTGAATTATTTGATGTTCGTTTCAATACTGGAACTAATGTTGTTAATTCTAATGTTTCTGTAATTAGTCTTCAAGGTGTTATGTATCCAGTATCATTATCTGTTGTAAATGCAAAAGATAACTATACTTTTGTTGATGCATTAACTGGAAAAGCTTATGGATCAGTTACAAAAGGATCTAATGGAGTAATTGTTATTAATGAAAAACTTTCTAACAATATTAAAGTAGTTGCAACTGAAGAAACTAATAATACTTTTGAATTATCAACTTACCCTAACCCAGTTGTTACAGAAGTTAACTTTAACTATAGCTTACCTAGCTCAGAATTAGTTAACATCTCTATTTACAACCAAGTTGGTGGATTAGTTGCAAACGTAGTAAATGAATTCCAAAAAGCTGGCTCTAAAGTAGCTAACTTTGATGTAGCAAACTTAAACTCAGGTAGCTATATTGTGAAATTTAATGCTGGTGCAAATAGTGCAACTAGAAAACTTACTATAGTAAAATAATTTCAATTGAGATTAAATCTAAATGGGTAACATATCAAAATATGTTACCCATTTTTTTTAAAGAATTATAAAATAAATGTTTGTTTTTTTAATACTATTAATATTTTAAAGAATAAAATAGCATTAAAAAAACTAACAAGTTTAAAATGTTAATTAAGGACTTTACTAATGAAAATAAATATAAAATTATTCTTCATATTTCTAACTATTGTTACTAATTCTTACTCTAGAGATAATGTATCTTTATTTTTAAATATTTCAAACGAAAATCAAGATAAATTTAATAGCCTGGTAATTGGGGTTAGTGATACTGCAACTGATAGTTATGATTTTGGATTAGAAAAGGAAATGCCACCATTTCCACCACCTTCTGGCAATATGCCGTATTTAAAAATGTTTGATTCAGCTCAAACAGAAAATATTTATTCTACATCCGATTTTAAAGGTACCTATGGTAAAACTTCATTTGAAAAAATCTACCACTTTGTAATGCTTGGTCAAGCTATTATGGACTATACATTAAGTTGGGGTACATTACCACCACAAATACGCAATGCAATAATTTATGATGAAGCCACTGGTACAATTGTAAATGCAGATATGAAAGTAAAGTCCTCAGTTTTAGTAAATAAATTTTTGCAAGATGTATTTATTAAAATTTCTTTCGATTTGACTAAAACCGAAGTTGAAGAAGAGAACAATCTCTTTTCTTTATCCCCAAATCCAACAACTGATATTGTATACCTAAAAGGTTTGGAAAATCAAACTTTTGAATTGTTTAATTCAATTGGGGAAATTATTGATAAAATTTCAAATTCAAGTCAACTGAGTTTACAAAATTACCCTCAAGGTGTATATTTTCTTAAATTTAAGACAAATAATAGATATTTTATTAAAAAAATTGTTAAAATATAAATAAATTGTGCTTAAATTGCAGTTCAACTGTTTATTAAAATAAAAAGAATATGGAAAGTATAGAAAAATCTGAAAATAATAAAGATTTTAAAATTCAGAAGCAGTTACCAAAAAAAGATAGTCGTTACTATAAAGGAAGCAGAGAAGAATACCCAAATATTTCGGTTGTAATCCCTTTATTGAATGAAGAAGAATCATTGAAAGAACTTTCTCAGATGCTTGAAACTGTTTTAGAAAATCTTGTTCAAAAAAAATACGAAGTGATTTTTATTGATGATGGATCAACAGATGATTCATATAACGTTATAAAAGAAATTTCTAAGGCGAATAGTAATTTTAAAGCAATTAGATTCAGAAGAAATTATGGCAAATCGGCTGCATTAGCGATTGGGTTTGAAAAAGCGAAAGGTAAAGTTGTATTTACTATGGATGCTGATTTGCAAGATGATCCAAACGAAATACCTAAAATGTATGAAAAGATTAAAGAGGGATTTGATTTAGTATCTGGTTGGAAGAAGACTAGGCATGATCCATTTTCTAAAACCTTTCCATCAAAATTTTTTAATTATGTAACTTCAAAAGTAAGTGGAATAAAATTACATGATTTTAATTGTGGTTTGAAAGCATATAAAAGAGAAGTTACTAAATCATTATATGTGTATGGCGAGATGCATAGATATTTACCTGCACTTGCTCATTTAGACGGTTTTAAAGTTACTGAAGTTCCTGTTTTGCATCATCCAAGGAAACATGGATACTCAAAATTTGGTGCATCAAGATTTATCAAAGGTTTTCTTGATTTAATAACTGTATTTTTTACAACTAAGTATCTTAAAAGACCTTTACATTTCTTTGGATCTTTAGGTGTAATATTTGCTTTTATTGGGTTTATAATCGATAGCTATTTAGCTTATGAATGGATATTTAATAATATTAGTTTAAGCAATAGACCATTAGTTCTTTTAGGAGTTGCTTTAATTATTGTTGGTGTGCAATTTTTCTCAATGGGTTTAATTGGTGAATTAATTATAAAGAATAATCGTCAGAAAGAAAATTATTCTATAAAAGAATTTTTAAACATTTAGTATTAGGTATTTTTTTGAAAATTAAAATTTTAGCTTTAATATTATTTCTTAATGTTTATTTGATCAAAGCATCAGAGCCTACAGTATTTAATTATGGGTACACTTTGGGTATTGGCATGTCCACATCTACTTTGTTAGGCAATGGTCCAAATACTAATTCAATGAACCCTCTTGTGAATACTGAAGCTGCATTGGGAGGTAGTTTCAAAGGAGCACAACCCGGAATAGATATTAGGTTTACATATCAATATGATGAAAATGGTAAGTTCCGAATTCCAATTGGAGTTGATTGGACTTTTTATGATGCTATAGATAGATTTCCTATTGCAAAGTATTTAAGAGACAAATACGAAAATTCTTCGTCTATTTTAGCCCCATATATAGGTCTGAACTACCACTTTTTAAAATTAGATAGGGCTTTAGCTACTATGTATGCTGGACTTGAAGTTAGAGCTAACCTAATAAGCGAATCTTCTTTTAGATTGTTACGAACTAATGATATTGACCAAAGTTTAGGATATGATTTGGTTGAACATCAGAAAGCTTCAACTTTAAGATTAGGAAGTGCAATTAAGATAGGTGCTGAAGGAGAACTAGCTGATAATTACTTAATTAATATTTCTGGAGCTTATAGTATTGTCAATTTGTTATTAAAAGATAGTAATAGAGGCGAATTACTTACTCCTAGAAAAGATTTTGAAACTTCAGAAAAGTATTTACAAAGCTTTAATTTTTTAATAATGATACAATATAAGTTTGGCAAATGACAATTTTAGAGAATGTTTATAAGAGTGATTGTAAGTTTTTTAGAGGTGACTTGCCTTGCAAACCTCATAAAGAATTTAATGTAAAGTGTAATAACTGTAATTACTACTCACCATTTGAAGATATAATATTAATTATTAAATTAGGTGCTTTGGGAGATGTAATTCGTACTTCACCATTAATTCACAAAATTAGAAAAGAATATCCTAAATCAGCTATTTGGTGGATTTCATATTCACAAGATGTTGTACCCAATTCCGTAGAGAAAAAGCTAAAATATACTCCTGAATCAATGATGATATTGCAAGCTACAAAGTTTGCTAAAATAAATCTTTTAATTGCAGATGAAAAAATAGGTTTTCATTTGCTAAATGGAAAGCTAGCTCCTATTAATAAACTTGCTGAACATAAATTCCTTACTGGACTTTTTGATGATGTAAACAAAGCAAACACAAAAAGTTACTTAGAAGAAATTTTTGAAATCTGTGGATGGCAGTTTGAAGGTGAAGAATATATATTAGATTATACAAGTTCAATCGAATGGAAAATAAATAATAATGGTAAAAAAATAATCGGTTTAAATACTGGTTGTGGCGATAGATGGGTTTCGAGATTGTGGTATGATGAAAATTGGATCGAATTAATAAATAGGCTAAAAGCAAAAGGATACCATCCTTTACTTTTGGGTGGTAAACAAGAAGATGAGAAAAACAAATATTTTGCTGAAAAAACTAGCGCTGAATATATTGGTTACTATCCTCTTCAAGACTTTATCTCTTTAGTTGATAAATGCGATTTAATAGTAAGTGCTGTTACTATGGGAATGCACATCGCTATGGGCTTAAAAAAGCCACTTGTGCTAATGAATAATATATTCAATAAGTACGAATTTGAAATGTATGGTAGGGGAGAGATAATTGAACCTGAAAATAAATGTCAATGCTTTTTTAGTGCTACTTGTACAAACAAAGAATATAAATGTATGGATTCGCTTAGCGTTGATATGATTTACAATTCAATAATAAAAAATATTAGTTGATATACATTTGTTTTTATTCCAATTAAAATCCTGAAATAAATATAAATGAAATGGCAAAAATAGTTGATAATGTAATACTTGATGATGATAATGATGAATTTAATTATGCTCTTAATTTAGTTGAAAACACAAGAGATTTAATTTACCTTACTGGCAAAGCTGGTGCTGGTAAAACTACATTTTTAAAATATATCAAACTTTCTACTACAAAAAAAACTGTTGTGCTAGCACCTACTGGTGTTGCAGCTTTAAATGCTGGCGGACAAACCATCCATTCCTTCTTTAAAATACCACCAAGCTTATATATACCAGATGATTCAAGGTTAAAAACCAAACCTGACTTATTAAACGAGAACTATAGCACTATTTACGACTATTTCAAATACAAGAAAGGTCATAAAAAATTAATTTTGGGTATGGAACTGCTTATAATTGATGAAATATCAATGGTAAGATGTGATTTGCTTGATGTTATTGATAGAATTCTGCGTGTGTTTAGAGAAAAAGAAGATTTGCCTTTTGGTGGAGTACAGGTTGTTTTGATAGGAGATGCTTTCCAATTGCCTCCTATTGTTCAAAATGACCAATGGGATATTCTTAAAGAATATTATTCCACACCATTTTTCTTTAGTGCCTTAGCTCTTCAAGAAACCAAACCTAAATATATTGAGTTAAAGAAAATTTATCGCCAACAAGATTTGAAATTTATTAATTTACTTAATAATATTAGAACTAACCAATTATCTCAGCAGGATTTGGAACTTTTGAATAGTAGATTTCTACCATCTGTATTTAAGAATGATAATATTAACTATGTTACTATTGCTACCCACAACCGAATTGTTGACCAAACAAATTTAAGAAAACTCGAAGAATTGGAAACTGAGCTGAAAGTTTACAAAGCCGAAATAACTGGCGAATTCCCTGATATGATGAAACCAACAGATGAATCTTTGACATTAAAAGAAGGTTCTCAAGTAATGTTTATTAAAAATGATACAGATAAAAAATATTTCAATGGTAAAATAGCTAAAATAAAAAAATTATTAGATAATAAAATTTTAGTTGAATTGCCTGACGGTAAAGAAATTGAAGTTAAGAAATTCACTTGGAGTAATATTAAGTTTACTTGGAATCTTAAAGAAAATATTATTGAAGAAGAAATTGCTGGCTCTTTTACTCAATATCCACTTAAACTGGCTTGGGCTGTTACTGTACACAAATGCCAAGGTTTAACTTTTGAAAATGTTATAGCCGACCTTAGTGGTGCATTTACTGCCGGACAGGTTTATGTGGCGTTGAGTAGATGCACAAGTTTGGAAGGACTTGTTCTAAAATCAAAAATCAATCGAAATGTAATCAAAACTGATGCTAATGTAATTAAATTTTCAGAAAACGAAACGTTCTATAAATCTTAATCTAAAGTTTCAAAAAACCTCAGGAAAATTAAAAACTTTAATTAATAACTTCAAATTTAAATACTGAGCCACTTTGTTTTAATTTTGCGTAGTAAATTCCAGTATTTAAATTTTGAATGTTTATATTTGTGTTTATGTTATCAACCTTTTGAGTTAATACCTTCTGTCCCATTAAGTCAAAAACCTCTATCTCTTCATTTGACTGTGGCTCTCCTTCAAGTTTTATATTCAAAAAGTCCATTGCTGGATTAGGATAAAACGACAAATTATCTTGGACAACTGGGTTTTCGACATCCATCTTTTCAATATCGCTTAGTGTAGCTCTATAAATACCAGCATCTGTACTTAAAAACATAAATTCATTATTATTATAAAAATCATATACAAACTTATCTTCAATTCCAAAATTAAAAAGTTTCCAACTCGAACAATTATCTAATGAATAATATAACATACTACCAGCAATTACATATACTTTGTCTTTTACAATCGCTATTTTTGAAACTTTTTTGTCTTTAATTTCAGTACCTGTTGCTTTCCAAGAAGAACCATTATCGTCAGAAATAAAAACTCCTTTATCGTAAGTACAAGCGTAAATATACTTTCCATTTGAAATAAGTTTGTATATAGAATTACCAATCAAACCTTTATAAGTTATGGTTTCTACCTTATCATTTGAACTGAATAATCCTTTTGTTCCTTCAGTAGCAATAAGCAATTCATTATTATTCCAAAGCATTGAAGTTATACCTGAATATTGTAATGAAATACTATTTGATAACCAGTTTGTATCATTCAATTTTCTAAAATATACTGTACAATCGTTGCCTCCTGTAGATAAAAACAGCATATTTGAATTGCAAGCTATAGATGTAACATAAGAAGTTCCTTTGTAGTTGTCTCTTTTCCAAGTTTTGCTATTAATATCAAATTTGTATATTCCAATTTGATTTGATAAATAATGTTCGTTATTAATATTTTCAATAAAATATGGAGTTTTTTGACTTATTAAATCAGTTCCTTTTTCCCAAAAATCACCACTATTTGTAGAGTAGTATAAGCCTGAAGAAGTACAAGAATATAACTTATCATCAAATGAACTAAAACTTCTAATAACGTTTGGTATTCCTAAACCATTATTTCTAAATTGCCAATTATCTCCCATATCTTTTGAAACCATTACCCCACTTGAAGTAGCTAAAAATAATGTATTATTTTCATCAACAAAAAGATTATTATTATAAAAACCATTAATATCCTTATCTAAGTATTCCCAAGTCTTAAAATTATTTTCAGTTCTAATCAATCCAACATGTGGAACAGAAATTAAATTCTTATTTGTTTTTACAAATTTTACAATATAATTATAAAAAAATGATTCATTAGCTAGTTGCCAAGTTTCACCATAATTAGTAGTTTTATGAGTAAATTTATAGGTTCCTGCAAAGAGTGTATCTCCATCTAAATAAATACTTACAATATTTGTATGACTCAAACCAGTGTTTCTTGTTTTCCAAGTAAGTCCATTATCAAATGAAATATTAAGTCCGTCAGAAGTGCTCAATATTATTGTATCTCCTTTAACAATTGTATTATGAGCAAAAGTAGCATATATATCTTTTCTATAATTAACCCAAGTATCACCATTATTACTTGAAATATATAAGCCACTTCCTTCAGATGAAGCATAGATATTTCCTTTTGCTGTAATAACTTCTAGGATTGATTTGTTTTTCAAGCTTTCATTTTTCTCAATCCAGGAATTTCCCATATCACTAGAAATATAAATTCCTTTATCATAAACACTTAAAATCAGTTTGTTATTTAAATTTGTTATAGATGTAATTTTCCCTGAAGGGATGTTTGAGATTATTTTAGACCAATTTTTCCCATCATCTTGAGATTTATACAATCCATTATTTGTACCTGCAAATAATGTGTTATTGTATTTAAAAATAGCAGTTGCTTCTGTACCTGACAAACCATTATTGATTTCTTTCCATTGTGCTATTAGTTGAATATTTTCAATAAATAGTATCAATGCTAAAATAAAGATTAATTTTTTAATCATTTGAAATCCTTTTAATAAACTGCAAAATATGTAAAAACCTAATTATAAATAACAATATTTTGAATTATAAATTCAAATAGCTTTAAATTACAAATAACTTTTTAAAATATAACTATATAAATGTTTAGTGAATAGAACTTTAAATTAATTTGGGTTTTAGCTTGAAAGTCGAATTGCAAACCCTTTGCAAACAAATTTAAAATGGTTTGCAAGGTATTAGTTAGTCAATGCATAATTTTGTACAAACCCTTTTTGCAATATATTTTTATTATTTGATTTGAAAAAAAAAAATCCAATAAAGATTTCCGACATCTAAATAAAAAATAATATCTGAAACGAGTTCAGGGTGACTGAAAAATATAGGATAAAAAACATAAAAAACATGAAATCACTGCAAAAATTGAAATGAATACAATCCAACAATTTGGAAAATGAAATGAAGTGCGTAAAAAAACATCGGCTAAATTTGACAAAAAACGAACTTTGGAAAACTTATTTGGAAAATTTTTCCAAAAGCTGACTTTTGAAGTTGGTTTCTCCCTCCCCGTTTCCATTTTCAAAGAAACTTTGAAAAATGGGGAGGAACGAGGTGGGGTTCTTAATTGAATGCTCTTTGAAAAACAAAAGCTGGACACTTCACTTTGTTCAGTATGACAAAAAAACATAAAAAAAAGCTAAACAACTACAAAAATTTAATCATTTTAATCAAATAAACAAAGATCAGAAAGCAAGTTGTTCTAAAAAGTTTGATTTATTATTTTCAAAATATAATATTTAATTTGATAAATCAGAAATTTATATTTATTTTGCTTTATTCAATTATGAGGTTTCTATGTCAAGTATTTTTTCTCCAATAAATCTTACAAAATGGATAGATGATAATCGTCATTTACTAAAACCACCAGTAGGGAATAAAGAAATTTTTGAAGAGGGAGAATTTATTGTTATGGTAGTTGGTGGACCTAATAGCCGTAAAGATTACCATTATAACGAAACACCAGAATTTTTTCACCAAATTGAAGGTGATATCATTGTTAAAATTATAGATAATGGTACTCCAAGAGATATAAGTATTAAACAAGGTGAAATATTCCTATTGCCAGGCAAAGTGCCACACTCTCCACAAAGAGGACCCAATACTATTGGGATAGTTATTGAACAAAAAAGACCAGCTTCTATGGAAGATGCCTTAGAATGGTATTGTGAAAAATGTGGAGACCAACTTTATAGAGAAACTTTCCCATTAAAAAATATTGTTACAGAATTACCAATATTAATGAATAAATTCTATGCAAATGACAGTCTTACAATATGCAAATCTTGTGGACACAAAATGGAAGCTCCTCAAAAAGCTATTTAAAAATACTATTTGAAGTGAATTAATCAACTAATTTGAATAAAGAATTTTTATTTTGAAACTAAGTTGAATGATTTTACGTATCTACCCTATTGTATATCAACTAAATTGAAATAAAAAGGAACCCTTATGCCAGAAAATATACCAAGTCAACAATCATCTCAAAATCCACCTCCATTTCCCCCAAATTTCAATATGCCTAAAAAGCGTTCACGTTGGTGGATACCAGTGGCTATAATATTTGGTGTAATAGCATTTATAGTTGTTTGTTTTATTGCTCTATTTGCTTACATTGGTACAAATCTAAATATGGATAGCGAACCTGTTGAAGTGAAAAACAATTCTGTATTATTGCTAAATTATAGTGAATCATTGGAAGAAGATGCAAAACCAGAATCTATTTTTAATAATAACACAAAATCATCATTATTAGATATACTTTTGGCCATTAAAAGAGCTAAAGTAGATGACAGAATAAAAGGTATATACATTAAGCCTATGGGTAAAATGGGTATGGCTAAAGCTATGGAAATAAATGAATCTTTAAATGATTTCAAAAAATCTGGTAAATTTATTTATTCTTTTATAGAAGTTGGTGATGAATTAAGTTATTTTAATGCTATTCAATCTGATTCAATCTTTATGCCTACCGAAGGAATGTTAGAATTAAATGGTTTTTCTACAACTCCTTTCTTCCTAAAAAAAGCATTTAAAAATATTGGGGTTGAATTTCATACTATTCAATTTGAAGATTACAAATCTGCTGCAGAAATGTTCAATAGTGATAAAATGAGTGATTCTGCAAGATATGAATATAGATTGCTTTTAATGCAAAGACATAATTCATTTGTTAAAGAAGTTTCTAAAGCTCGTAAAATTTCTGAAAAAGATTTAACTACTATTTTAAATAGAGGACTTTATTCAGCCGATTCAATTTTTGGCAATAAATTAATAGATAGGTTGATTTCTGAAAATGAGTTAAAAGAAAATCTTAAAATTAGACTTTTTGGAAAAAATGCAACAAGCAAAGATCATGTAAAGTTTATTAAACCAGTTGATTATCTGAAAAGTTCATTTAAATCAAAAGACAAAAAAGCACCCGAAGATAAACAAATAGCAATTATTTTTGCTTCAGGTTCTATTTCAAGTGGTAAAGCTAATTCACCTTTCGAAGATGGTATCAAATCAGGTTCTTTCGTTAAAGATTTGAGAGAAGCAAAAGAAGATAAAGACGTTAAAGCTATAATTATACGAATAGATAGCCCAGGTGGATCTGTAATAGCTTCAGATGAGATGTGGGAAGAGATAATGAAAACCAGAAAAGTCAAACCAGTTTATGCTTCAATGAGTGATGTTGCTGCTTCAGGCGGTTACTATATGGCTATGGCTTGTGATACTATTATAGCTCATCCAAATACAATTACTGGTTCTATTGGAGTAATTTTAGCTGTTCCTAATTTTAGTGGGTTGTTAGGGAAAGTAGGAGTAGGTATTGATACAGTAAGTACTTCATCAGCTGCTCAATTTATGAATACTGGAATTGCATTTAGTGATAAAGACAAATCGCAATTATATAAAATAGCTGAAGGCATATATAAAAGATTTGTTTCTCGTGTAGCTGAAAGTAGAGGGAAAACTTTTGCTGAAACTCGTGCAATTGCAAAAGGTAGAGTTTGGACTGGAGAAGAAGGATTCAAAATTGGAATAGTTGATAAATTAGGTGGCTTGCAAACTGCTATTGACCTAGCAAAAGCAAGACTTGGAATCAGCAAAGAGACTAAAGCTTATATTCAAACTTGGCCTAAAAAAGAAGATGGAATTAAAAGTATATTGAGACAATTTGGTATAGATAAAAGTGGTGATGAATCTTCAAGTAAAACAAATGTTGCAAAGCTTTTAGGTCTAGATCCATTTTCACTAGCAACTAGTTGGAATGCTCTTCCAGCTTCAATGCAAGCTCAAATAAAATATACTGCAAGTTTGATGGATATATCTCAGAGAGAAAAAGTTATGGTAGCAATGCCTAATATTCTTGAAATTAGATAATTGTTTGAGTTAACAATTGAAAATATTAAAAAGGCTTTCTATTTGTTTAGAAAGCCTTTTTAAGTTCTTTGATAATATGATTTTTTATAAATTAGTGCTATTACTTTTTAATAGGTAGCTGAGGTGGCAAATCCTCATAAAGTCTAATGCGAATTTCTAATAGAATTCTCCAAGTACTTATTTTGAAATCTTCACCAAAAGTTGACATTTTGGTTAAAGGAAGATTGTAATTAAATACAGGGCAGAAAGTTACTTTCTTTGAAAGTGGGATATTTAATCCTATGTCTGTCCATAAACCTATTTGCGGGCTTACAACATTTGGGAAACTACCTTCTTGTAAAGTAGATGAATATCCAGTACCGGGACTTAATCTTCCAGTTTCTCCAGAACTTAAAGTTACTATAGGATTTACTGGCTCTTGTGTATGAGTAATATTGTTCGACATTACAAATGAAATACTTGGTCCAACTCTTACAAATAGCATTTTTACTGGTTGCCATCTTACAAATGGAGTTAAAGATAAGTATGAGAATTTTGCAGTTCCTGTATGTAAAAAGTCAATAGGAATACTATCAATATTATTTGTTATTTTAGAAAGAAATCCTAACTTTTCTTTTTCGGTAAATTTACTTTCAATATTCATTATTGAAAAGGTGCCTAATAGTCCCAAATAGAAATTTGTTTCAATATCTTGCTCATAGTAAGCTCCAATTGTAAAATTGGAACCTACTCCACCACGGAATTCGCATTCCTTACATTCAACTAAATACTTGCCTCCTTGCACGTTTTGGCCAAACCCAAGAAGAAAACCTAAATTATCTTTTGTAGGTTTTTTATCAAAAGGTACTAAAGGAGTATCTAGTTTTTGACTAAAAATGCTTAAGTTTGTATTTAAGCACATTAGCAGAATTATAAATGTTTTAATTTTGTTTTTCATAATTAGTAATAGTTTACTAGGGAATATATAAAAAAAATGGATAATGTTACAATATTAAATGAAAATACACCAAAAAAGTTTTCAATGGCTCGATTTGCAGCCGTAAAAATTTTAAATAGATATGAAAGAAGTGACTCTTATATTGATAAATTATTGGCTTTTCAACTTGGAAGAGAGCATCTTAGCCAAGTTGACAAAGCTTTACTTACTGAGATTGTCAATGGAGTTGTAAGATGGAGAGCAAAACTAGATTGGGTATTAACTGGGTTTTACTTTGGTGAATTTCACAAGTGCATGAATTTAGTAAAAAATGCAATGCGTGTAGGCTTATATCAAATATTATTTCTTGATAAAGTTCCTGTTCCAGCTGCAATAAATGAAGCAGTAGAAATGATAAAACATCTTCAAGGTGAAAAAGCTGCCGGAATGGTAAATGCTGTTTTAAGAAATATAGCAAGGAATTTATCAAATATTAGATACCCAAATATTGCTGATGATGAAAGTTTTTATTATTCAATAATTCATTCGCATCCAAAATGGTTGGTAAAAAAATGGATTGAAGAATTTGGAGTTGAGGAGACTATTAAGCTTATGGAAGCTAATAACGAAAAACCATATACTCCTCTTAGAGTGAATACTTTAAAAGCTACTTCAGCTGAAGTTTTGGAAATCTTTACAACAAAAGAAGTGCCCCATGCGCATTCAAAATATTTAGATTCGTCTATTTTACTTTATTCCCCAAATATAAATGTTGCTCAAAGTGAACTTTTTAAATTGGGTAAAATAACTATTCAAGACACTGCAGCTTCTCTTGTTTGCCAGTTAGTTAATCCTAAAAAAGAACAAACAGTTATTGATTTGTGCTCTGCTCCTGGTGGTAAAACATTTTATTTGTCTGAACTTATGGAAAATACTGGTAAGATAATTTCAGTCGATAAATATGAAGCAAAGTTGAAATTAGTTGATGATGGTGCATTAAGATTAGGCTTAACCAATATCAAAACATTTTATTATGATGCACGTGAGTATAAACTTGAAGGCGGAGCAGATATTGTCCTTTGTGATGTACCTTGTTCAGGTACTGGTACTTTTTCTAAAAAGCCAGATATTAAATGGAAAAAAGAACAAGAAGATATTCGCAAACTAAATATTATGCAAAAAGAAATTATTGAAAATGCAGCCAAACTTGTAAAAGTTGGTGGTGTAATAGTTTATTCTACTTGTTCAATTGAGAAAGAAGAAAACAGCGAAATTATTGAATGGTTCTTAGAAAATCACTCTAATTTTGAATTAGATAAAGCAGAGAATTATTTAAGTGAGGAATTTTGTTTGAATGGTTATCTTCAAACTTTCCCTCAAAAGCATGGAATTGATGGTGCCTTTGGTGCTAGATTAATTAGAAAAAGCTAAGTATTGTTTATTAAAGTGTAGCAAAGTTTTTGATTACATTAATCATTGACTTTGCTTACTTCTTGAAAAACAAAAGTTAAATCTTTATTTTCATTCCTATATTTGCCACTCTTCCTTCTACTGGTCCCCACACTATATTGTTGTTAAAACTGTTTTGACCTGGAATACCTAAATACAAAGGCATATAATTAGTTTGTTTGTAATCTAAAGCATTCTCAACATTTATAAAAATCGAAATATTCTTATTTAACCAATATTCTAATGAACCACCCCAAGTTGCAACAGTTGGGCTTTTACTTAAATAAATATTTTGACTCAAAATCTGTGGAGACTGTAGCATAAAGTCACTTACTATACGGATTGTTTCTGGAATTTCCCAAAGTACGGCTGCATTAATAAAATGATTAGGTGTTAACAGTTTATCAACTTGAATTCCTTTTATTTCATCAGTTACTTTTGAATAAGTATATCCAAAAATTAGATTAAAATGATTTAGTTCAGCTTGAAAAATTAATTCGCCACCAAAAGAGTTTAAATTAGGGTTTAACTCCCAATTTAATAGATTGGAATTGGAATCTAAAACCAATCCAATTTTATTTGATATACTTGTATAAAATATATTAAAATTAGTAGTTATAATCAAATCATTAATTACAGATTTGTATTTTATATCTAAATTAGTGCTGAATGAGTTTTCTTTATTAAATGTAGTAATATTTGGAACAAATCTATATCCTCTAGATTCTGCATATTCATCAAATATATTTGGAGCTCTCCAACCTTTACCTAATGCAAATCTAACAGATAACTCATTATTGATTTTAAATAAAGTTGAAAATCTTGGAATTAAAACACTTCCATATTTATTATGACTATCAAATTTCAATAAGATTATTGCAATAATATCATTACTAAATTTATATTCAAATTGAGAATGGAATGAAATTGTAGAATAATCAAATAATCTTTGACCATAAATACTATCTTTACTTGATTCTTCAAAATTATCAAAAAGTGAACTTGCTCCTAAATTAATTGTTAGAGGGTTTAGATTAGTTGACCAATTTACATCTGTATATATTATATTTTCCTTTCCATTAAAATTGTAGATGCCAAAAAATGATTTTCTGTTAGTATTTATAAAAGAGCTATTTATTAGTAGCAAATTCTTCTCATTTATCTGAGATTTGAATGAAGCTATTATATCATATCTTTTTGTTTTAAGACCATTTGTAAAATAAACTAATGATGGATTGTTAAAGTCAAGTGATGCTCTATTATCACCACCAATCCTTGAATCTAGTAATATATTTGTACTAAGAGATATATCTGTAAATTTAGAAAAAGCGTAAGCTATTTTATTGTTAATATGCAAAGTTGATTGTTCTTGAACATCAATAAAATTGTCTTCGTACTTTCTGCTATTTAGATATACTTTTGGAATTGAATTATATGTTGAATGTATTGAAATGTCTAAATCATTAAATTTCTGTCCAACCCATATTGCAACATTTTTGGCATTTTGGGTAGTATAATTCAAAACTGCAGTGAGTTCTGTTTTATCGCTTAGTGGTTTGCGAGTAATAAAATTAATAATCCCTCCAATAGCATCAGATTGCAGTCCTGAAGCTGAGCCTTTAATTATTTCAAGTTGCTTAAGATTGAGTGGAGGCAAAGTCAAAACAGAAAAATTCATATTCAACCCACCAAAAGCTGGGACTCCATCAACTAATATTTGAGTGTATCTTGAGTCAAGCCCTCTAAGCCTAACTCCTGAAGCACCAGAGCTTGCTGAATTTACTTGTCCCATCACTCCAGGCAATTCACCTAAGACTGCTTTTGCAGAACCCAATCCCATTGTGATTGATTCGTCTAGTTCTGAAGCAGGGATTAGCTCTACCCTAATTGGTACATCTTCTATTGCTCTAAATGAGCGAGTAGCAGAGACTACTAATTCTTCTTCTTCATTTATAATTGATTCTAATATGTAATCTTTGTTAAAATCAGCTAAAAGATTAATCGTATCACTTATTTCTTTGTAACCAATACTTTTAACATTAAGGGTATAAAATCCAGTTTTTATTGAACCAAATAGAAAAGTACCATCATTTTTAACTATAACTCCATTTAATATTTTACCATTTAAAGATAACAGTTTTATAGTAGCTCCAGCTATTTGCTCATTTTCGCTATTTGTTACCTTACCAGAAATAGTTAGATTTGCTAATGAACTGTAAGAAATTAAGATGAACAAGATTAATATTTTCATTGTTGGGGTTATTATTTTGAATTTGTAATATATAAAAAATAATTTACAAAATATGAATGTAAATAAAAATATAAAACAATTAACTTGTACTTTATTCGTGAAAGCATCAAAACCGTTGGAGGTGCTTCAATAATATATTGAGGCTGAGAACAAACTCCTAAACCTGATCTGGATAATGCCAGCGTAGGGAAGCAGCCAGGATGTGCGCTCCGCATTCCGTGCTCTCTCGCTGTTTGAGCAAAGGAAGCACATGAACGCCAATCCACAATTTCTGGCAGCGACTGCAACTGTCGATGAGGCTGCAATTCAGCCTTTACCAAACTCCCGAA
>JAPLFM010000288.1 GCA_026390675.1 Candidatus Kapaibacterium sp.
ATAATCAGTTGCTTCTTTTACAGTATCCCATCTACTTATTAGATCAATATCTTCTGTTTTAGAACCTTTGTTAGGATATCTTAATTTAGGTCTATCTACAGTAGTTCTAAATTGCCATGAATTTGACCAATCACTTGTACTAATACTGCTTGATGCTCTTACTCTCCACCAATAGTTAGTTAACGCACTTAATTCAATAGTTGAATCAATAAGCATAGTATCATTAGCTACAGTACCAGTAAATGCAATATTGGTAAATGAGTTGCTATTTGAGATTTGAACAGTATAACTTGATGAACCTTCTACTGGGTGCCAATAAAGCTTTGGCAAAACTCTAATGCCTCTTTTCCCATCTATAGGAGAAGCTAAAAGTGGTGGAGCAAGCTTGGTTGTAAATTCTCTAGAAATTGACCAATCGCTGTAAGAGCCATTACTTTTGCCTCTAACTTTCCAATAATATTTAGTGTTATAAAGTAAACTATCAAAAACAGTTAATTCAGTAGGTGCTTGGGTAAAAAAGATATTTGCATAATCAAAATTATCTGATTGAGAAACTTCTAACTCGTAAAGTTCGGCTTTTTTAGATGCCGTCCAAGTAAAGCTAGGTCTCAAATCAACATTAGTCTTCATATCAATTGGTACATTAAGTAAAGGAACCCCCATAGATGTAGGATTTACCATTTTATAAAGCGATGAAGTAGAAATATAAACATCATTGTCTGAATTAAGCACAACAGATTGAACATCTGCAACAGTAAAGCTACTATTTAAAGAATCCTAATTTTGACCAGTATCCGATGTTTTATAAAAACCATCTGTATTGTCTGTGGCTGCATATAATTCACTACTTGATTTGAAAGCAATTCCGTTAATATTTGCATTAGCTGAAGTGTTTGGGCTAATAAAACCTAAATTGTCAATTGACCAACTTACCCCATCATTTACACTTTTGTACAGACCATTTGTAGTCGAAAGGTACAATGTATTATCAGGAGCAGATGAAATGTCTTTAACAGTAATAGTAGCTGTAAATGTGCTTAACAAAGAGTAAGTATTCCCATTGTTTAGTGATTTGTAAATTGAAGGAACGCCACTAGAACGATTATTTAAAAAGCCAAAAATATTTCCATTTGGTCTTTGAATGCATTTAAATACTGAACCAGAATCTATAAATGAAGGAATCCCTTCAGCATAAGTAGCACCACCATCTGTAGATCTTTTAAATCTAATATCAGGTGGAGATGTCATTGATTTGAATCTCATAAAATATGCAATAATATCATTATTAGCAAGTTGAATTAAACTGACAACTGAATCAGCTACCCCGGGGTTGATAAACCAAGTTGCTCCACTATCAAGTGAACTCCACATTGCATCTCTAGGGTTTTTATTAATTTCAACAATTAATTTATTAGTAGAAGTAATCAAAAAATCTTGAATTACTTGTCCAGCAAAACCTGAAAGAGACCAAGATTTACCATTGTCCAATGATCGGAACAAGCCACCATCTTTGGTTGTAGCATACATTAAGTTGCCTTTAGGTTTATACAACTTATATAAATCTTTATCTTGGTTAAACCCTTGTGCTTTATATGCCCAAATTACTCCTCCATCAGTACTCTTATAGATTCCTCTTCTTGGTATAGCGGCAACCAAATCACCATTTGAAAGTTTCACAATGGCGTTAACACCTCCTGAAATAATTGATGAAGGTCTAAATTGATCATAACTCACAGAGGCATAGTAATAAACTCCTTTGGAGCGAGTACCAACTATGAATTCATTAATGCCTTTTAAAGTAAGTGATGTAACACAAGTTATATTTTGATCTTCAATTTTCGAATCTGTAGCGTCTTGAAATTCATACCAGCTTTTTGCATTATTATCAGTTATATATAAGCCCTTTCCATTTGTTGCAACAACTGTTACACTATCTTTTCGGTAATAAAATGTATTAATGAATTTTGATCCAACTCCACCATTATTATTTTTCCAAGTATTCCCATTATCAGAAGATAAAAATAGACCTGCACCATAAGTACCTAAAACTATATTGCCATCTCGTGTAGTTGTTAAACAATTAACATCTTTATAAGTTAACCCAAAAGAGCTTGGTTTCCAAGATACTCCAGCATCAGTAGATCTAAAAATACCGTCTCCAAAAGTACCAGCAAACAAAGTGTCTTTAGTTTTTACAAGTAGGCATTTAACTTTCAAATTTGTTAAACCATTGTTTTGCTCAATCCAAGTTCCTCCATTATCATTAGATCTAAAAATTCCTCCACCCCAAGTTGAAACATAAATCAAACTTTGAGATGTGTATTTAATATCAGTGATATACATATTAGTTAAGCCGGTATTAATAATAGTCCAAGAAACACCACTATTAACTGATCTTAATAATCCACTTCCCCATGTACCTGCATAAATTGCATCAGATGCACCTACAGTCAAAACTTTGATTTCACCTCCATCAGGCCCATTGAGCTGTCCAAAGGAATCTTGTGCAAATGCTGTATATAAATGTAATCCAAAAGACAAAATAAAAGTTAGAATCAAAGATAATTTGAAACTTATAAATTTTTTATAAAGTAACATTAATCCCCCCACTGAAGTTATTTTAAATAAAATTATTGATTTTGCAAATATACGAAATACTGATTGCATAATTGCATTATTAAACTATGAATTATGTTGAAGTTTGTTGTAACCTTCAATTACTTCTTGAATTGGAATTTCACTTATTGACTCAGAGTCTTTATTGGAATGAATTACAACAAAGTTACTTGAAGTCGGGTGGAATTTTTTGAAATTCCATTCTAGTCCATTGTATAAGGCTAGGAGTGGTTTATCGAATGCTGAAGCTATATGAACTAAAGAAGTATCAGGGGTAATAATCTCATCAGCTTTAGCACTAATTGAAATAACATCACTAAATTTTCTTGATTTAAAAAAAATCAAATTGTTATTTATTTTAGAAAAATTTTGAGCCAACAATTTATTTTCAGGAGCAAATGTGACAATTACTTTTTTAGTATTTAGGTTTGTTGAAATAACTAATTCGTTCCATTTATTTATAGGCCAAATCCTATTCTCACTAGTTGCTGAAATATTTAACAAACTAAAATTGGTAATACTATGTGAGATTAAAAATAATTTGACATATTCTTTAGAATCATCATTTTGAAATAAATTTGGTCTTAATAATAAATCGTTTATTTCAATACCTGATTTACTAATAGCCCAAAGAGAATTTGAAGTAAAATGAGTGATTTCATCAGGTTTGTCTAAAGTGAAATCAATATCAAAGACTTTAGTTAAATTTGGATTGTTAAAACCAATTTTCACATCAGCTTTAACCATTTTGGCAATATACCTGCTTTCTTTAGAATAATGAACTTTCACATCGACATAGCAATCATATTGAGTTGATTTTAATTTAAAGATAAAAGAAAATAATTTTAATGGGTTTTTATCATAAATAATTATTCTATCAATATAAGGATTGTTTTCTATTATTTGATAATTGTTTCTTCCAGTAATCACAGTAATATTTGCTTTACTGTCAAACTTCTTTATTGCTTCAAAAACAGGAGTTGCTAATATCAAATCTCCATATCTTCCGAGTACTGTAATTAAGTATTTTTTCATATTATATTTTTATTTTTCCAAAAATAACATTTTTGATTCATATTTTAGCAAGTAAAGCGTCAATTGAGGAATGAAAAAGAAAATACTTATTGTAGGTCAAGGAATAGCAGGTACTGTTTTAACATTTACTTTAATCGGAAAGGAAGATCTTGAAATTACAATTTTAGATAATAACCCTCAAACTTCTTCATCTAAAGTTGCAGCTGGTCTCTATAACCCAATAGTATTTAAAAGACTTATGCATAGTTGGAATGCAAATGAAGTTATTCCAAAATTGAAAGAATTTTATTCCAAAATTGAAATCCTTTTAAATACTAGTTTCCATTTCACTATGCCGTTACTTAAAATACTTTCAAATGAAGAAGAAAAGCAATTCTGGTTAAAAAAAAGCAAGCAAGTTGAAATGTGGGATTATATCTCGCAAGATATATTAAAAAGTTATAAACCAGATTTTATAAATCAACATTCTGGGTTTGCAGAAGTTTTTAATGCAGGGTTTGTTGATTTAAAAGTATTTTTAGTTCAAGCTCGAGAATATTTTGTTGGTTTAAATATATATATTCAAAGTTACTTTGACTATTCAGAATTGAAAATTGAAAATAATGCAACAGTTTATAAAAAACAAAATTACGATTATATTATTTTTGCAGAGGGTTATAATTCCCTAAACAATCCATATTTCAAGTGGTTACCTTTTGTACCAGCCAAAGGTGAGGTTTTAACATTGAAAATTCCAAATTATGATTCTGATAAAATAGTAAATAAGAATTTGTTTGTATTGCCACTTGGTAATGATTTATATAAAGTTGGTGCTACGTATAATTGGTTGAACTTAAATGAAGAAGTTACAGAAGTAGCTAAAATTGAATTACTTGAAAAATTAAAGGATGTTCTTAAATGTGATTTCGAATTGATAAATCAAGAAGCTGGGATAAGACCATCTATTTTAGATAGAAGACCAATAATTGGCGCTCATCCTTCAGAAAAATCACTTTTAATATTTAATGGTTTAGGAACAAAAGGAGTTATGCTAGCTCCTTTTGTAGCTGAAAGTTTGTCTGAATTTATTTTAAAAGGTGTAGAAATTGAAAGTGAGATTAATGTATCAAGATTTTACAAATTCTATCCAAATGGAAGATGATTTATTCCATTTTTGAGATTTTAAGATTGTCTATATAAGATGTTGCGGCTATAATACCACCCAAATTTAAATAAAGCATTTCTTTCTCACCTTTTTGAAAATGAATGTTTGTGGATTCGTAGAATTTCCAATTATTTCCTTTAATTTCTACTGCAACATAGCTAGTTTCAGAGTCAATATTTCTTGATAAAACTAACCTGCAAGTTTGGTTATCTTCAACAGTTTTTCCAAAACAACTAATCGAATAATCACCTTCTTCTTGTAAAGTAAATTCATACTTAGTTATAGGTTGAATACAACCTCCTGAAAGGATTAAAGAACTTTTGCCAGAATAAAAATCATTACTTAAATTGCCATCACTTAGTCCAATCCAACCAAATAAATCATTTGCATTTTCGAAATCGTTTTGATAAATTGTTTTAGAAATAATGTTTTTAGTCTTATCTTTAACATTGTTATCAATTAAATTAGTACAATATGAAAACAACAAAATAGATATCACAATAACTATTAAATTGCGAATAATGTTTGAACCTTCGTTACTTATTAAATGAATTTTTTTCAATTTTCTTTATAATTATATTTTAAAAATATTTTTAGAATTAAATCTTCTTTATAATATAGTAACGTAATAATTTGGAAAATGTTACATAATTTTTCAAAGTAAATATTAATTTAAGGATAGTCTATGATTAAAACTGTTATGCAAGAAGCATTTAATAAGCAAATTACAAAAGAAATGTTTTCTTCAAATTTATACTTATCAATGGCTGCTTATTTCCAAGAATCTAATCTAAATGGATTTGCAAATTGGATGCGAATTCAGGCACAGGAAGAAATGTCACACGCATTGAAGTTTTTTGATTACTTATTAAATAGAAATGGACAACCTTGTATTTCGGCAATTGAAGCACCACAAAAAAATTGGTTGAATCCTTTAGATTGTTTCGAATCAGCTTTACATCATGAAGAGATGATTACTGAAAGTATTAATGATCTTGCAGATCTTGCTATTAAAGAAGGAGATCATGCTTCATTAATTTTACTTCAATGGTTTGTAAATGAGCAGGTAGAAGAAGAAGCTACATCAAATGAAATAGTAGATAGGTTAAAACTTGCTGGAGATTCTAAAAGTGGTCTGTTTATACTAGATAATGAATTAAAACAAAGAGTATTTGTACCAGAGCCAACTGCTAAATAAATATAAAAAAAGCTACACTGTTCTTTTAGTGTAGCTTAATTTTTATAGAATTTTAAATTTTTTCCATTGTAACTTTTAATATCCAACCAACTCTTCCATCAACTAATTTGATATTTCTATATTCACCTACTTCATCAAGTATTTTAATTTTAGTTCCTTCATGGAGAATAAACAAATCAATACTTTTCTCGTCTGGTGAACTTTTTACATAGGCACTTGGACTCATAATTATTGCAGAATTACTGTTTTCTTCATTTTTTTGACTATTAGAAGCAAAAATAAAAGTCATAGCTGATAATATTAAAAATAATACTGAAATTGGAAGAAATGTTTTTCTTATTGCACTTGAGTAAAACAACAAGAAGATAAATAAGCAAATAATAGTTAGCCAAAAAAATACAATTGTTAATATTCCCCAAGCATCTGAGTTCAATCCTCTTTGTAATTGATTTATCCATTCAATAAAAAACAACTGAGGGACTGCATCAATTTTGTCAACTATCTGAGCATTTGCTATTATAAGATTGTTTTGAATATCCTCATCATTAGGATTTAATTTTAATGCTTTTTCGAAATTTAAAATTGAATTAGGAATTTGTTTTAATTTGTAATAAGAATTGCCTAAATTATAATATAATTCAGTACTCTCAAAATTAGTTTTAAGAATTTGCTCATATTGATTAATCGCTTTTGAGAAATCTCCTTTTTTATACAATATATTTGCTTGTATAAATGTATTCTCTGATTCAACATTACTGAATGTTAAACAATTTGACATAATAAATATCACAATAAAAATAATATTCTTTTTCATTATTTTGCTCCTCTAAAACTTTGTTCAATTTCAGCTATTATTTCTGATGCTTCCTTATAAAGTCTTTCCATTTCAGAATCGCCTTGATTAGGAGCATATCTAACAAACTCACATTCATCAATAGTTTTTAAAAGGGAATCAGCAAAATTTTCAGTAATATTATTAATTAATAAAGCCTCTTTTGCAGATATCTTGGTTAAATCTGAAGTAGGGATTGATAGCTTATCTGAGATATATCCCCAAAGTGCTTTAGTAACTTCTTCATAAAATTTATTTTTATCTCTCCTACTAAGATATGTTTTTGCAGATGAAAGTCTTTTTAAAGCTACTTTTGTTGCAGCACTTCGTCTGAGTAGCGAGTGATTACCTTCTAAATCATCTTGTTTTTTACGTTTATAAACAAATAAAATAAAGAAAATAACAGGGAGAATTAGCATAGAATAAAAAGTCAATGAGCCAAACAAACTGCTCTTTCCTTTTTGATTAAATTTGCTTGTTAATTTTATAAATCTTATATCTTTACCTATTGATTTAATGCCTTGTTTTTTTACACCCGATATTATCTGTGAGCTTTCAGTACCATCGCCTTGTGCAATAGTTATAATAAATTCCTTGGATTTTAAAGAAACATATTGTTTTTTAGATAAATCATAATAGGTAAAACCTATTGGACCTAACTTATATTGTCCTACTATGCTTGGTATAAGAATATATTCAAAAACTTTATTACCAGACATACCACTTAAATCAACATTAGTATTATCAGATACTTTAGGATCGTAACTTTCGATTGTTGGAGGCAATTGTATATTTAGTGGCTCAACAAGTTTTAAATTCCCACTACCAGCTATTTTTACTTTTAGAGTTACTGGCTCACCTGTCTTTACTTTGCTTTTATCAATCCAAGCATCCATAGTTAATTGTCCAACAGCTCCATTAAAGTCAGCTGGTGGGTTTTTAGGTAAAGGTGAGACATTTATAGTAAGAGAAGGTGATTTTGCTACATAAGGGAATTCTTTATATTGTCTTCCCCTTCCAAAAAAATCATCAAACGGATCATTTGATCTCCTTCCATTATTAACTTCAAGTTTTACATTGGCTTTAAACTCAAATGGATCCAGAGTAAGTTTACCACTTTGTTGTGGAATCAAAACTACTTTCTTTATTGTTGCAACATAAAACTGAACTCCATTAACAACTTCAATTTCCCATTTAGCAGCTTTTTCATCAAAATCTTGAGCCCAAAATCCATTAAATATTGGTGCTTTTGAAGGTTCCAAAGTTAAGTTTATTTGAGGATTCCTATATATTTTATAGGTTGCAGTAATTTGGTCACCTACTACAACAGTATTTTTATTTGCAGAAACTCTAACAAACAAGTTTTGACTTATAAGCTTGTTTGCTTGGTCTCCTAAAGTTTTTTCGGTTTGCTTTTGTTGTTGACTTTGTGCTTTTTGAGCAGCAGATGGCTCCAATACTGTAATGTCAATAGCATTTGATGCAACATTTTGGTTATTTACTTGGATTTGAGCTGGATTTATTTTGTATTTCCCTTTACTTCCAACTTGCAAAATGTATGTAAATGACATTGACTTAGAAAAATTACCATTCACATATTGCATTTGATTTGAAGTTGATGGTCCTTGTAATACAGTAAATCCTTTGAAATCAGGTGATTTAAATCCCTTTCCATCTGCATTTAGACTAAAAGTAATTTGGATCCTTTCACCTTCTGAAACAGAATTTCTATCGACAGTTGCTGTAAATTGAGTAGCTGCAACAATTACATTTGAATAAATGATTATTAAAATCAGGATATTTGTAATTAACCAAGATTTGTTTTTTAACTTTTTATACATAATTCAATTATTTTGTTTTTTTGAGTATTTCAACATGTAAAACACGATTTTTTTTAATTACTATTTTATTCTAAAACTAAATTAACATAAAAAAAAGTCACATAACAAATGCTATATGACTCTAAATAATATTTGCATTTTAAGTTATTCGTTACTTTCTGCTTCCGATATCTCAATTTCTTTAATTAATCTTTTTACTTCAGATTCAAGATTATCTTTGTTTCCATTTAACTTTACATATTTGTCAAAGTCTTCCAAAGCTTGTTTGTTTCTACCAAATACTTTGTTTGTTATCGCTCTTCCATAAAAAGCTAAGCCATAACTTGGTTGAACGCTAATTGTTTTGGAATAATCAACTAAAGCTTGCTCGTAATTTTTTAAAACGTAATAAGTGTTAGCTCTAGCATAATATGCTTCAGGATAGTCGTTGCTAATTTCTAATGATTGAGTGAAATGTTTAATTGCATCACCATTTTTTCCAAACCTAGTTAAAACAATTCCTCTAGCATAGTATGCTTCAAAATAATTCTTGTCAAGTTGAATTGTTTTTCCAAAATCAACTAATGCCATATCATTATTTTCTAAATAAAAATAAGCCAATCCTCTTCCATAATATGCAGGAGCATAATTCGGTGCTCTCTCTATTGCTTTGGAGTAATTATCTACTGCAACTTGATAATTTTTACTTTTTATAGCATTAAAAGCTGTTTGAATATAGCCTTCATTTTGGGAAAAAGCATTTGAAAACACAAAAACTATTAGCAAAATTTTAAAAATTAATTTCATTAGAATAATCTCCAAGCAATTTATATATATTTTAGATTGTAAAATTAATTAAATTATTACAAATATTAGAGTAAAAATTTTCAATTGTCATAAATACTTAACTTTTTAAGCTTCTTTGAACTTCCCTTTTTCCTTCTCTCTCTTTTGTAGCTTCACGTTTATCATAATTTTTCTTTGGTTTAGCAAGTGCAACTTCAACTTTTACTAAGTGCCCAGAAAAATAAATTTTAAGTGGAACAATTGACATACTTTTTTCAACAACTTGAGTTCGCCATTTAATTAATTCTTTTTTATGAAGTAATAGCTTCCTTGGTCTTTTGGCGTCGTGGTTTTCCCTATTTCCAAAATCATATTCACTTATTGATACATTGAAAAGAAACAAATCATCATTGTTTTTACTTTTAAAACCTGCAAATGAATCTTGCAAGTTACACTTACCTTTCCTTAATGATTTTACCTCAGTACCACTTAAAACAATCCCAGCTTCCATTGTTTGGGATACTTCATAATCAAAGAATGCCTTTTTGTTGGAAGTAATAAGATGATATTTTCTTTCAGGTAAATCTTGCTTTGTTAGCATATTGGTTTTTATCAATTAGTCAAGTCAAGTATTGACGTTTAATACTGCACTTTTATTGATAAAGGATTTTGCTAAAATACTAAAAACTAATTCTGTTTTTATTTCTTATTGATTTAAAAAAATAGAATTTTTTTGGATTATAAGTGTTTATTAACCTATTAGTTCTAATTTTTTTGTCTTCAATTTCTTGTTTATAGTAATCTATCATTGTTGAATGGACAGAGTCCCAACTAAAATTTTCAGAACGTATAATAGCGTTTTCCCTAAAGTCTTTTCTAATTTCTGGGAAATCAAGTAAATGGTTAGAATAATCATAGAATTCTTTAAAAGAATCTGCTTTGAACTTAAATCCATCGATATTCTGACGAACTATATCGCCAGATCCACCACCATTAGCAACTAAACAAGGCAAGCCTGAAGACATAGCTTCAATTGTTACATTGCCGAATGTTTCTGTATCTGAAGGGAATACAAATATGTCAGCCGAAGCATAAATTTTAGAAAGTTCAATCCCTTTTTTAAAACCTAAGAATTTAGCTTGGGGGATCAATTGTTTTAAGCCTTCTTCAGCTGGACCAGTTCCTACTATTAAAAGTTCAAAATCATTTCTTTCTGAATACAAGGCATTGAATACTTTTGCCATTTGTTTCAGATTTTTTTCCCAAACTAATCTTCCAACATATAGAAAAATAGTTTTACCATCGTATTGGTCTTTTAATTCAGGAGTATAAAACTTATGGCTAAATACTTTTGAATCTACCCCATGAGGCAATACTTTCATATTTTCAACGCCAATTTTTTCTAAATCTTTTTTTACATTTTCAGAAGGTATTAAATTCAAATCACATCCATTGTATATTGCTTTTATGTGAGCATTTAATACTTGTTCTAAGATTTGAGCATTATGATATTTTAAATATGTAACAAAGTGAGTATGATAAGTAGATATACAAGGTATTCCTAAGTTTCTTGCAATCATTGATCCTGCTCTACCTAAAGAAAATGGTACATGTATATGAATCAAATCTGCATTAAACTCTTCAACAACTTTAGTTAAATATTTAACTTTTGAAACTGAAAATCTGTAACCATCATAACCTGGAATAGGGATACTCTTTGTTTGATAACAATTAAAATCCTCTTGTTCTACAGGAACAGCAGTAACAAACAAGGTTTCAATCCCTTTACTACTATTCAATTCATTCAACTTATATAAAACTCTAGTTACACCGTCTTTATCTTTTTCTATGCTTTCAGCTAAATATGCGACTTTCATAAATTCTCCTTTTAATAATTATAGGTGGGTTCTAAAAATTGATTTTTAAAATTTCTTGCAAAACAGAACCCAATAGTTTCGCTCAATTAATTTTTATATTAATTCAAATATAATGTTTTATATTGATTAAAACAAATATATTCTATCTATCTATCTATCTATCTATCTATCAATCAAGGACTTACCTCTAACAATTATCTTTGATAAAAATGTTAATTTA